>JBAZVY010000022.1:0-10798 GCA_041660645.1 Elusimicrobiota bacterium
GGTTGACCCGGGGATAGAATACCCGCAGGTTGTAGGAATTGCCGCCGCGCACCTGCAGGGCGTAGCTCCCGTCCGCCTTGCTGGATACGGAATAAAAGGGATAGTTGAGCGCGGCGGAGCTGGAGCCGCAGACCGAGGGCGGCGGATTGGGTATGGTGGCGGAAGAGGCCACGATCAAGGCGCCGCTGGTTATGAGTGTGTTGTCCCCGGAATATTTTACCGTGCCGGCGATGGTGCCGAAGGCGCCGGACACGGTGAAGGTTCCGACCGTGACCGTGCCCGCGCTGGTGATGGTGGCAGGCAGGGAAGTGGGGCTGGCGTTTTGTCCGGATTCCAGCACGGGCATGACCGTGTATGTGCCGGTGGAGAGATTTCGGATGGTGAACATGCCGGTCCCGTCCGAGGTGCTGGCCCCGTATTGGTTGCCTCCGAGGTTGGCGGTGACCGCCACGTTGGGCAGGGGCGTGGTGCCGGTGGTGATGAAGCCGCGCACTACGCCGCCTTGGGACAGGGTGAAGTCTTGGGTGGTTATTTGCCCGGTGTAGACCATGGGCATGGCGATGCTCTGCACGTAGGATGGATCCGCGTTGTTGGGGTTGACTATTATGGGCACCTGGCCGCTGGAGACCTGGGTGAAATACGCGCCGTTGATATTAGTAGTCTTGGTTATGCCGCCGCCGATGAGCACGGTTATGCCGCTGGCTGGGGTCCCATTGATCTGCGTGACTATGCCCGCGACGAAGCCGTTGAGGGTGGAGCTGTCTAGTTGGACGCCGTAGTGATCGGGTATGGTCCAGGCGGGACTGGTGCCGGCGTTGGGGATGCGCGTGAACATCCCGCCGCCTGATATCACGTTGGATATCTCTTTATAGAAGGTGTTGCTGGCGATCTCCACGATCCAGGTCCCGGTGCTTACGCCGTCTAGCTGGAATGGGGCGTAGAGCAGGTGCAGCGCGCCGCTGGTTATGTATGCGGCGTAGGCCTGGGTGGATCCGGACAATAGGTCGTTGGCGTCCAGGTAAGCCCCTACCGCGGGCTGGCCGGTCAGGATGGTCTTGGCGCCGTCGGCGGTGGAGAAGGAACGTTGGGTTATGCCGTCATTGTGCCCGCCGGGGACTAGGGGATAGATGAAGTCATTGGCATTGTTGTTCGAGTCATAGGCCCGGCCATAGGCGTCTATGGCCGCGTCGCTGGCAATAGGGCTGGATACCCGGACGAATTGAGTGTCGGCTTTCAAGCCCGTGGTGGGTACGATATAAGAGCCTTCCCAGTGCGCCGGGAAGAGCCCGTTATGCGCCCAGCCTAGGGTGTCGATGCGGGCGCCTCCGGATTCAAGCCAGAGACTGCCCCCATGTCCTAAGGGGTGGAAAAGCATCTTTTTTTTAGGGTCCGCGCCCAGGTCCCACATCTCGGTAAGGGCGCCCGGGTTGGCAAGCACTAAGCAATAGTTAGCGGAGAGATTGTCATCGCTGAATATGGCGTCAGCCATGACCGTGGCCCCGTTCATGGTAAAGGTATCGGTATTGGCGATAACATAATAGGTGTAGGAGCTGACGGCCGTATTTATGTAATCCAGATGTATGCCGGAGGCGGAGCAATCCAGGCTTTGGTTTCCGGAGCAGGGGCTTTTGAATTTCACCGCCACCTTGGGATTGGTCCCATCGAATATGGTTATGGTGTAAGTCGTGGGATTGAATAATTCTATGAATTCGGCCTGGAAACCATTCTTATCCGCTTGGGCGGTCGAGCCCACCACTTGGCTTATCACCAAGTTGGGATTGACCCAAGCGGCGCCTATGATGGCGCCGGACGCGATCCTGGTCATCTGCATGTCTACGGTGGTGGTGTTGCCCGCGGTCGCGCTTTGCAGGCCGGAGTTCTGGTTGTACCAGCCGGAGGAGCTGGCGCGTATGGTGTAGGAGCCGTGATAAACGCGGAACGTGTATTGGCCGTCTGCGTCCGTGACCGAGTTCCAGTCCGGGTTCTCCTGGGTGCGCACCAGCACTCCGCCTAAGGGCACGTTGGTCACGGCGCTGGATATGACGCCGCGGAACGTGGCGTCCAAGGGATTGACGGAGGGGTTCTCGAATAGGTTGGTCAAGGACCAATTCTTGCGTTCCGCGCCCTGCATCCAGCTCACGGTAACGGCCAGCTGCTTCATGCCCGTGTCCGGATAGGTGTAGCTGACCGTGGATATGACGTTGTTGTCCACCTGGGCCAAGCTTACGAAAGTGTAGCGTTGGAACTTGGTGCCGCCGATGTCTATGGTCTCGGGAGGATAGTTCACGCTGTCGTATGCCAGGGCCGGAGTGAAGGAATTGTCTATGGTCGCGGAGGTGGTGATGAGCAAGGCGTAATAAGTGTAGTTCTTGAGGGATTCCACTTTTTCTTGGGCTAGGTTGGCGGCCAGGGTCCGGGCCCGGGATACGGTGATGGCTTTGGTTATGGCCTGGAAGGAGCTGAAGAAGGACAGTACGCCCACGCTGAGCAGGGCCACTGCTACTAGCAGTTCCGTGAGCGTGACGCCGCGCGACTTGCCGATTCTCATTTGGACGATGGTCGCCTACCTCCGGCCTCGACGGACGGGGGCTTGCAAATAAAGTATAGGGTGTTTGCATGGCAAAAGCAAGGTGATTAAGGCTGCTGGCCCGGGGGCGAAGATTTCCTTAATAGCACGCTGGAAAAGGCGCGCCCCGCTGCTATCGGGAGCCAGCGGGGCGTTGGACCGGTCCGGCCGATCAGTTCAACTGCATTCGGAGAACCCGCAGTCGTGGCAGGTCGGGCCGGAGCAGCCGGACTCGTAGGATACGTTGGAGGAGTAGCACTTGGGACAGTATTCGGTCTTGGGCAGGGCCAGGCCTTCGAGCTTGGACTTCTGGGCCGCGTCCTCGCCTTCGGTCAGCCAGCCGGTCTTCTTGAGATGCTGGCGCAGGGCCACGGATATGGCGTGGGCCACGGAGTTGATGCGGTTCTCTCCGAAGCCGATGGGCTTGTCGCCCTTGACCGAGTTGAGATGTTTGAGGATCTTCAGGGGTTCGCCGCCCTCCGCGAGGTACTTGGACAATAGTATGCCCACCAAGGAGGTCAAGGCCGAGATCTCGGTGCCCAAGGGCGGGATGTTGGTGAAGACCTGATAAGGTCCGCGCTCATCGTAGTTGATGTGGATGTGCAGGGGGCCGTAGCCGGTCTTGATCTGGTAGTACTCGGAGGATACCCCGAAGGCGGTCTCCGGATCGCGGCGCTTGGACTTGGACTTGGCCGGCGCCGTGGTCAGGTTGAGTACTTGCTGGGCTTTGGAGCCGTCGCGGTATATGGTTATGCCCTTGCAGCCCAGCTCGTAGGCCAGGGCGTAGGCGTTGCGCACGTCCTGCACCGTGGCCGTGTTGGGCAGGTTGATGGTCTTGGACACCCCGTTGTCTATGTATTTTTGGAAGGCGGCCTGGATCTGCACGTGGAATTCCACGGATACATCGTGGGCGGTGGGAAAGACCCTCTGGATGTCCTGGGGGATCTCGGCGATGCCGCGCACGGCCTTGTGGTTGTCGTTGATGCGGTTCCAGAGGTCCTTCTCCTTGAGGCCGAAGTAGTCATGGGCTTCGGCCACGGCCTTGAACAGGGGGTTGACCTCGAAGAATACGTCCTTCTCGGACGGGGTCTCGCCTTTCTTCATGGCTTCCAGGGCCTTGGCGTTGTAGCGCGTATAGGCGATGGCGAAGAACGGCTCGATGCCGCTGCCCTGCAGGCCGGCCGCGATGGCGATGGTGCCGGTGGGCGCGATGGTGGTGCGGGCGCAGTGCCGGGGGGTGCGCATCTCGCCTCGGAAGTGGATGCTGTCCGGATCGTAGATGGAGTTCTTCCAGTTCGGGAACACGCCTCGGTCCTTGGCGATGTTCTCGGAGGCCGCCAGGGCCGTGTCGTTGATGTAGCGCATGAGCTTGGCCGCGAACTCCAGGGAAGCCGGGGAGTCGAAGGGGATGCCCAGCTTGACCAGGGTCTCGGCGAATCCCATCACGCCCAGGCCGATGCGGCGGTTGCCCTTGGCCATGCGCTCGATCTCGGGCAAGGGATAGTTGTTGACCTCGATGACGTTGTCCAAGAAGCGGATGGCCGACTCCACCACGCCCGCCAGGCGCTTGTAGTTGAAGCTGCCTTTCATGACCTCGCCTTCCACGAAGTTGGCCAGGTTGAGCGATCCCAGGTTGCAGGGTTCCCAGGCCAGCAGGGGCTGCTCGCCGCAGGGGTTGGTGGCTTCGATCTGGCCCAGGGCCGGGGTGGGATTGGAGCCGGATCGGTTGATGCGGTCGATCACGATGAAGCCGGGGTCGCCGGACTTCCAGGCGCATTCCACCATGAGGTCGAACACTTCCTTGGCCCGGACCTTGCCCGCGACTTCCTTGGTGCGCGGGCTGAGCAGTTCGTACTCCGCGTCCGCGGCCACGGCCTTCATGAATTTATCGTCTATGGCCACGGAGACGTTGAAATTCTCCATGGTCGCAGACTGCGACTTCATGGTGATGAAGTCCTTGATCTCGGGATGGGTGTAGTGCAGTATGCCCATGTTGGCGCCCCGGCGCGTGCCGCCCTGCTTGACCACGTCGGTGAGCTTGTCGAAGAGCTGCATGAAGGACAGGGCTCCGGAAGCCACGCCCTGGGTCTTCTTGACCAGGTCGCCCTTGGGCCGCAGCTGGCTGAATGAGAAGCCCGTGCCGCCGCCCGATTTTTGGATCAGGGACTGGGCGGAGAGCGACTTGGTTATGGCCTCCATGGAGTCGGGCACGGGCAGCACGTAGCAGGCGGAGAGCTGCTGCAGGTCGCGGCCCGCGTTCATGAGGGTCGGGGAGTTAGGCAGGAAATCCCAGTTGGCCAGCATGTCGTAGAACCGGTCGCGCCAGGCATCGGCCAGCTTGCGGGCCTCGGGCCGGGCCGCGTAGGTCGACTCCAGATTCCTGATCAGCCGGGTGAAATTGGCCTCGCGCAGGCCGGATTCGGCCAAGCTGTCGTGGAACAGGATCATGCGCGCGGACTTGGTTCCGGCCGGGGATTCAAAGGGATGCGCGCTGTAGCGCACGCCCGCGAATACGCCCCAGGCTTCGGCTTCGGGGTGCACGAGGATCTCGGAAAGGGATATGTTGTGGGCCACGCCGTCCAGCCAGGATTCTATGGACGGGGCAGTGCGCAGATATTTGTCCTTGATGACCTTGAGTTGGTTTTCGGTGACCTCCAGTTTTTGGTGTTTGCGGGCGGTGTAGCGGGGTTCGGCGGCGGGCTTGTTCTTCAACGTGATATCTCCATGCGGCAATGTGAATGAGGATAGAGTCTAACAGCCTGGCGGGGGCCTGTCAAATTCTCAGACGAGGAGGCGCGCGCTCGGCTGCGGGTCGAAAAAAAACAGAATAAATGACATTTTATAATCTTAAATAACACTTAATGGACTGTTCATGACACTGCAAGGGAAAGTCCGGTAGAACGGGATCAGGCCTCGGAGCCCTCCGCGCGCGGTTCGGGCAGGAGCAGCAAAAACAGCGCGGCCGTTGCGGCGCAGCCCGCGCCAAATAAGAACGGCGCGCGCGCGGACACATGGCTCCAGAGCCAGCCCGCGGCCAGGCTGGCGGCCAGGGCCAACAGGCCGGACGCGCCTTGGAAAACGCCTAAGGCCGTGGCGCGTGCGCTCGCCGCGCTGCGTTGCGCGATCGCGGCTTTGAGCGAACTCTCGGCCAGGGCGCCGTAGAATCCGTATACGGCGAATAGCAGCCAGAACCAGGCGCCGGAGCCGGCGCGGGCGAATCCGAGGTAGGTGGCGGCGAAAACGATCAAGCCCGCGGCCAGCGTGCGGGTGCGCCCCAGGCGGTCGGCCAAGGCTCCGGCCGGGGTCGCGGCCAGGGCATAGACCGTGTTGTAGAGTACGTAGGCCAGCACGACCTGGGTCGGCCGCAGTCCGCCGGAGGCGGCTTTTATCAATAGGAATGCATCGCTGCTGTTGCCCAGGGCGAAGAGGCCGTATACTAAAAGGAAGAGCTTGAAATCTCGGCTTAGCCGGGGGCGGGTCGCGGGCGAGGGCGCGTCCGCGATTAGGGCCGGAGGTTCTTTCACGCGGTGGATCAGTACCAGCACGCCTAACGCGGCCGGGACCGCAGCCGCCAGGAATATAGTCCGGTAGCCCAGCCCAAAAACGCTCATGAGCAGTACGGTGAGCAGGGGCCCGATCGCGGCGCCGGCCGTGTCCATGGCGCGATGAAAGCCGAAGGCCTTGCCCCAATGCTGCGGCGGCGTGGACGCGGTCAGCAGGGCGTCGCGCGCGGAACTGCGCACGCCTTTGCCCAGGCGGTCCAAGACGCGGCAGGCCAGCACCGCGGGCCAGGCCCCGGCTAAGACCAGCAGGGGTTTGGAGAGCGCGGAGAGTCCGTAGCCCCAGACCACGAAAGGCTTGCGCTTTTGGCTGCGGTCGGACCAGAGCCCGCTGGCCGCTTTCATTATGCTGGCCGTGGCTTCCGCCGTGCCTTCGATTAGTCCGACCGTGCCCATGGATGCGTGCAAGGTCGTGGTCAAGAACAGGGGCATGATGGGGTAGAGCATTTCGGAGGAGATGTCGGTCAATCCGCTGACCACGCCTAGATAGACTACGTTGCGGCCGATGGCTTTGAGCCAGGATCGGCCGGGGGCCGCGGTTTCTAAGGCCGGGGATCCTCGTTGCATGGGGGCAGCGTGTCCTGCGCCCTTATGATAGCAAACGGACGCTGGATCGCGACGGCGATCAGGTCAACGACTTCCTGCGTGGTGAACGGCTTCAGCAATATGTTGCTGAAGCCTTGGTCTTGTATCTCCGTTATCCTTAGTATATTGCCGGTCATGATGATGAAGGCGGTGTCTGGGAGGATGGCGCGGATGCAGATGCAGGCCTGGAGACCGTCGCGATCGCCGGGCATGTTGAGATCGCTTATGACCAGGTCCGGGCGCAGCGTCCGGGCGGCGTCCAGCAGCGCGGGTCCGTCCGCGAAAGCGGCGGTGCGTAATCCGGCTTGAGTGCATAGCCGGACCATGATCCGGAGCAGTCCGGGCTCGTCGTCAGCTATTAATGCGAGCATGGTATAGTATATGCCCTCTTTTGGCGAATATCAAGCCCATAGGGTTTGTTTCGAAAAACCTTATGGATTCTGTGAAGTTCCGGCTAATCCTTATAGAATAACGGCATGCAGGATATATACTGCAAGGTGGGCGTTTTGGTCCGTGCCCGGCGGGAACATCTCGGCTTGACGCAGGAAGAGCTGGGGGAGGCCGCGGGCATGCATCCATCGTTCATCGGCCAGATAGAGCGGGGCGTGAAGAGGTCTAGCCTGCAGACTTTGGCGCGCTTGGCCGGGGCTTTGGGCGTGGGATTGGGCGATCTGATAGAAGATCCTAAGCCCAGCCGGGATAAGGGCTGGGAGTCCAAGATCGGGGCTTTGCTCCGGGATAAATCAGCCCATGATAAGGAGATCCTTTATTCTACGCTGCGGCATCTTTCCCGGGAATTGAAGGGCGATAAGTAGCCCGCGTTTTTATCGCCTATTGATAAGCATGCGGTATTTTGGTATCCTTTAATATATCCTGTCGTCCGCGAGGGCGGCGGGCCGTCGTTCCCAAATAGACCACAACAAAGGAGTGCGCGCGGGCGTCCTATCATCAGGACCCGACGCGGGAAACATGTACGCGATCATAGAGACTGGCGGCAGGCAGTTTTGGGTTGAACCGGGCGAGACTATCCGCGTGGAGAAGCTGGAGGCGGAACTCGGCAAGGCGTTGACCTTTAAGGCTTTGTGGGCCGTGGGCGAGACCCCGGCCGGCAAGGAGCCGGAAGTGTCCCGCAGCGCCCAGGTCACGGCTGAAGTCGTGAAGCAATACCGCGGCGCCAAGATACTGGTCTTTCATCGGCGGACCAAGAAGGCTTATAAGAAGCTTCAGGGGCATCGCCAGTATTATACCGACATCAAGATCAAGGCTATCTCCATAAACTGACATGGCACACACAAAAGCTCAGGGTTCTTCCAGCAACGGACGCGACAGCAACGGCCAACGGCTAGGCGTAAAGCGCTACGGCGGCCAAAGCGTACTCGCGGGCATGGTCATAGTGCGGCAGCGCGGCACCCGGATCTTGCCCGGCACCAATGTGGGCTGCGGCAAGGACGACACCTTGTTTGCCAAGGCCGACGGCGTGGTCACTTTCGAGTGGGCGCGTAAAGACAAGAAGCGCGTAAGCGTCTATCCGAAGGCGGCTTAACCCTCCGGAAGTCCTCCGCCGCGGCCGCAACGGCCGGCGCGGCGACAGCCTCGTGCCGTAACCCATCTTGGATTTCATAGACAAGGTCCGCATATTCGTCACGGCCGGCTCCGGAGGCAACGGCTGCCTGTCCTTCCGCCGAGAGAAATTCCTGGAGTTCGGCGGGCCTAACGGCGGCGACGGCGGCAAGGGCGGAGACGTCTATCTGGAAGCCACTTCCAACCTGACCACCTTGCTGGAGTTGGCGCGCAATCCCCACGTACGCGGCCGCGACGGGTGCGCGGGCAAGGGCAATTCCAAGACCGGCTTGTCCGGCGCGGACCTCGTGCTCTACGTCCCGGCCGGCACCGTGGTCGCCAAGGGCGGCGAGACCCTGGCCGACCTGGCCATGCCCGGGGACCGGGTCCTAGTCTCGGCCGGCGGACGCGGCGGGCGCGGCAACCTTTCGTTCAAGACCCAGCGCAACACGGCGCCGCGGCTCTGCGAGAAGGGCGAGCCGGGCGAGGAAGCCACCGTTAACGTGGAATTGAAATTATTGGCCGACGTGGGCTTCGTGGGCTTCCCCAACGCGGGCAAGTCCAGCCTGCTGGCGCGCATCTCCAACGCCCGGCCCAAGGTGGCCGATTATCCCTTCACTACGCTGACTCCGAACTTGGGGGTGGTGGCTCACAAGCGCACCAGTTTCGTGGCCGCGGACATCCCCGGCCTCATCGAGGGCGCGCACCAGGGCAAGGGTCTGGGCGCGGCGTTCTTGCGGCATATCGAGCGCACCCGGGTACTGGTGCATTTGGTGGACCCCGAAGGCTTCGCCGGGCGCGATCCCGCGGCCGGGATCAAGGATATCGAGACCGAACTCAAGTCTTTCTCGCCGCGCCTGCTGGCCAAGCCGCGGGTATTGGCCGTAAATAAGATGGATCTGCCCGGGGCGGACGCGGTGCTCAAGAAGGTCCGGGCCCGCTACCCGCGGCGCACGTATGGAGTCTCCGCGGCCACGGGCGTCGGAATCCCGGCTTTGCTCGACCGCATCATATTGGAGCTTTCCCGCAAGGCGGCCGCGCCCCTGCCGGCGGTCCTGCCGGATGCGGGGCAGTTCCTGCTGCGCATGGACCGGGGTTTTACCGTGAGGTCTTTGGGCGGCGGCCGGTTCGAGTTGGACGGCCGCTTCGTGCGGCGGGCCGCGTCCATGCTCGATGCCAGCCTGCCGGAAGCGATACAGCGGTTTCAACTGTCCTTGAAGCGCATCGGAGTGGACCGGGCCCTTAAGCACGCCGGGATCAAGGCCGGCGACCTGGTGCGCTGCGGCGAATTCGAGTTCGAATGGTCGGATGTCGCGCGCCGGGCCTTGCCGCATCTTAAGCGCGACAAGCGGACCCGCATCGGGATAGGTAAAAAATGAACATGCGCGAAGCCGGAGACGCCCGGGTCGGCGATCCCAAGGACATTTTTGCCGCTTACTCTTTCTGCCGCAAGGTGTCGTCTTTCGAGTGCGGACGGCCGCCCGGGATCCGGCGCTTGGTGCCGAGGCGGTTGCGGCCGCATGTGGACGCGGTCTGCGCTTTCGCGCGCCTAGCCGCGGCTTTTGCCTCGGCCCCGGAATTCGAGGCCGAACGGGCGCAGCGGCTCCGGACCTGGCGGGGCTGGCTGCAAGCCGTGGCCCGGGATGAAGCCGCGGCTTCGTCCGGGGACCTGCACCCGGTGTTCTTGGCGTTGGCCCGCACCATGCGGGAATGCGACCTGCCCCCGGTCTTGTTCGAGGATATACTCGACGCCCATCTGCAGGACGTGGGGCGCAAGGGCTATGCGACTTTCGACGAGCTCAAGGACTATTGCCGCCGCTGCGCCAATCCGGTGGGACGCCTCCTGCTCATGATCCTGGGCTATCGCGATGAGGAATCCGGCCGCTGCAGCGACGCCTTGTGTACGGCCTGGCGCCTGTCCGCTTCCTTGCGGGATATCTCCCTGGACCTCAAGCGGGACCACATTTATATCCCAGGAGAGGATTTTCAGGCTCAGGGTTATGCCGAGGCGGACCTGCGCATGGGCGTATGCAATGAGCGGTTCCGCGAACTCATGAAGGCCCAGGCCAGCCGGGCTCGGGCCCTGTTCGAGGAAGCCCGGCCCTTGCCCGCCCAACTGCGCTGGCCCTTGTCCTGGGCCGCGCGCCTGACTTGGTACGGGGGCCGCGAGATCCTGCGCCAGATCCGCAAGTCCGGATTCGACACCATCTCGCGCCGGCCGAGGCTGTCCCGATGGGATTGGCTGCCGCTCATGCTCCGGACCGTGCTCAAGCCCTGATGTCCGCGGGCGAGAAAGGATCCAACTTCTTCCTGGGCTTTTTGACTTTGACCCGAGCTAAACGCGAGGCCTTGGCCGCGGTCTACTCCTATTGCCGGAGGATCGACGATATCGTGGATTCCGGGGAGCTGCCGCAGGCTGAAGCCCGGCGGGAATTGGAGGCTTGGCGGCAAGAGGTGGCGCGCCTGTTCGCCGGCTCGCCCACTCGGCCGGAGGCGCAAAGGCTGCTGCCGCACGTGGCCGCTTTTC
>JBAZVY010000022.1:10808-18689 GCA_041660645.1 Elusimicrobiota bacterium
ACGCCGGCGGATCGGATGCGGGAGTTCGCCAAGCTTTTTGGGTATGCCTTCCAGCTCACCAATATAATCCGGGATGTGGGCGGGGATCTGGAATTGGGACGGATATACCTGCCGGCCAGTGACATGCGCGAGGCCGGCTATGGCCCGCAAGCCCTGTTGCGGCGCGAGTATAACGAGGCGTTCGTGCGGCTCATGGGGATCCTCTACCGTCGGGCCAAAGATTACTACCGGAGGGCGCGGGAGCTGGTGGACCCGCGCGATCGGCCCGGATTGTTGTCCGCGGAGATAATGGCGCACGTCTATGAGGGCTTGTTGGAGGATATCCGGGCCGGCGGATACCGGGTCTTGTTCCAGCGGCATCGCCTCTCCGGCTGGCGCAAAGCTGCGCTGGCCGGCAAGGCCTGGCTGTATTGCCGCGGGTTCTGATGTCTTGGGGATAGCTTATGCTGAAATCCGATAAGTGGATACGCAAGATGTGTCTAGAGCACAGGATGATCGAACCGTTCTTGGAGAAGCAAAAGGGACATGGCCGCATCTCTTATGGGCTTTCTTCTTACGGCTACGACATCCGCCTGGCCGATGAATACCGCATATTCAGCTCGGCCCGAGGCGCGGTCGTGGACCCTAAGGATTTCTCGGGCGAGGCTTTCGTCTCTCATCGGGGCAAGTGTTGCGTGATCCCGCCGCAGTCCTACGTCTTGGCCAGCTCCTTGGAGCGTTTTCATATGCCGTGCGGAGTGCTCGCGATATGCACGGGCAAGAGCACTTATGCCCGTTGCGGCATCGTGGTCAATGTCACACCTTTGGAGCCGGGCTGGACCGGCCAGCTGACCATGTGCATAGCCAATACCTCGCCCTTGCCGGTCAAGGTCTATTCCGGAGAAGGCATCGCCCAGGTATTGTTCTTGGAAGGCGATGAGCTCTGCGCGGTCAGCTATGCGGATCGCGGGGGCAAGTATCAGAGCCAGGTCGGCATAGTCTTGCCGCGGGTCCTGTCCAAGTCCAGGCTCCGGGGCAAGCGGGGGCGGGCGTGAGCGCGGTCCGGATCGGGTTGTTGGGGCTGGCCGCGCTCTGGGCCGGCGTCCTGCCGGCGGGGAGCGCAGCCGAGGGCTCCCACCGGGCTCCGGCGGAAAGCCTGGCTGGGCGCGCGGCCCTGGATGAGCGCGGCACGGTCCTGGCCGAGATGTGGCAGCGCGGCATCCTGAGTCCGGATGCCAACCAGTGGGGGCCTGAGGATATGGCGCTTTTGCAGCGCATCCGCCAGGCCGAGGCCGCAGGCGCCCTGGCTCTTTTGCGCCAGCGGCTGCTGTCCTTGAAGGCTTTTACGGTCCGGGAGAAGTCTCCGGGGCTGGCTCCGCCGCGCATCCGGCTCAACCGGAGGGGTTTTGATAAATATCTCATGATCCGGACCCAGGACGCCCTGCAATATTTTGAAGCCAAGGGCGTGGAGACTAAGTGGGCCTATGGGCTCACCGACCTGCAGGGCCGCTCCCTGTTCGACCGCGGCAGCGGCATGCTCTCTGAAGCCGGCGAAGAGCTCTATGCCCGGGTCCGGCAGAATGCGCCCGTGTTCTGGAAGACTCGGGCCGGGGATGTCATGGGCAATCGTCCGCCTGCCGGGATCCCGCCGTTGCCGACGCCGCGCTGAGGCGGCGCCTATTGAGTAATCGCTCGTATTTATGTAACATAGATTATTATGCCTCAGAACACATATATACAAAGCTCTAAAACATCGCCCATAATGCGGCGCTGGCACTACATCGACGCCAACGGTCAGGTGCTCGGCCGCATGGCCACCCGGATCGCTACCCTGTTGCGCGGCAAGCACAAGCCGACCTATACGGATTTCTTTGACTGCGGTGATTTCGTGGTCATCACCAACGCGGCCCAGATCCGGCTGACCGGCAACAAGCTCGACCAGAAGTTCTATTTCAGCCACTCGGGCTATGCGGGCGGCGCCAAGACCACCCCGCTCAAGCGGCAGATGGAACGCGACCCGCGCAAGGTCGTCTACCTGGCGGTCAAGCGCATGATCCGCGCCAATCGGCTGCGCGGCCGACAGCTGGCGCGGCTGAAGATATTCCCTGGCATCGCGACTCCGGGAGTCCCGCAGGCGGCCAAGACGGTCAAGGCCGCCAAGGCGAGCTGAGGGGCAAAGGTAAACCTAAATGAAGAATGACAACCATATCCGGGCGACCGGCCGACGCAAGACCTCCGTGGCCCAGGTCCGCCTCGTGCCCAACGGCGAAGGCAAGGTGACGGTCAATACCAAGGCGGCGGACGATTATTTCCGCGGTCAGGACCATCGTCTGCGCAACGTGCTGGCGCCCATCGGGCTGGTCGAGAACGGCAAGAAATTCGATTACGTGGTCAAGATCGTGGGCGGCGGCATGACCGGCCAGGCCGAAGCGGCCCGGCACGCCATCGCCCGCGCCCTGGTCAAGCTCGACGATAAGAACAAGAAGGTCATGAGGGCCAACGGCTTCCTCACGCGCGATCCCCGGATGGTGGAGCGCAAGAAGTCCGGTCAGCCCAAGGCGCGCAAACGCTTCCAGTATTCCAAGCGTTGATCGTCGGCCGTTGTCTTATATGGCGATCGCAGACCGAGGGGCACGCGCCCCTCGGTTCTTTTTAGGGGTAGGGATATGAGCCAAAAAGAGACGGTGAAGGTGCGAGGCTTGGCGTGGATATGCGCCGGGGTCTTGGGCTTGTGGGGCGCGATCGTGGCGCTCAAGGCCGTATACGACCTATTCTGGGGGGAGCCCGAGGCCAATCTTTACGCGCCGCAGAAATGGGCGTTCGTGACCCGGGCCGAGTGGCTGCGCTATGGCGGCTTCGAGTTGGCCTACGGCGCGGCGCTGCTGGCCTTGGCCTGGTATATATACAGATATTCCCGTTTCCTGCCCGAGTCCGTGCAGCGGACCGTGAGCGAGCCGGAATTCAAGCTGTTCGAATAATCCCATAATGTGCGGGATATGCGGCGTATTCAACCTGGACGGCTCCCCGGCTGACGCAACGGCCGTGCGCCGGATGCGCGCCCGTCTCGTGCATCGCGGCCCGGACGACGAGGGGGAGGCTTTCGACGGACCGGCGGGGTTGGGTTTCCGGCGGCTGTCCATCCTGGATCTCGACGGCGGGCATCAGCCCATGGCCACGTCCGACGGCCGGTTCACCGTCGTGTTCAATGGCGAGGTCTACAATCATCTGGAACTGCGCCGTGAACTGACGGCCGCGGGCGCGGTGTTTAAGACCCATTCCGATACGGAGACCGTTCTGGAGTTGTTCGCACGGCAGGGCGAGGCCGCGTTCCCGCGCCTGCGCGGCATGTTCGCGATCGCGGTCTGGGATCGGGACCGGGGCCGTTTGACCCTGGCCCGCGACCCGCTGGGCGTCAAGCCCCTGTATTATAGGTTCGACGGTAAATCCTTGGTCTTCTCTTCGGAATTGCGCAGCCTCATGGCCTGTCAGGAGGGTTGGGCTTTGGACCCGGCCGGCGTGCTCGATTATCTGGCCTACGGCAAGGTGCATGCGCCCCGCACCGTGCTGCGCGACATCTTGAAGCTGCCGCCCGCCACCTGTCTGCGGTTAGACGGCCAGGGGCTGCGGTTGGATACGTACTGGCGCATGCCCCGTTATGACAAGCACGCGGCCGAGCCTTCTTTGGCCGAGGCCACGGACCGATTGGACCGCCTGCTCCAGGATTCGGTGCGCGGGCATTGCCTTAGCGACGTGCCAGTGGGGGTGTTCTTGAGCGGGGGCGTGGACTCCGGCCTGATCGCGGCCATGATGGCTAAGCAGGCCGGCGGCGCCAAGATCCAGACTTTCTCCGTAGGGTTCTCGGACGCCGGCGCCGGAGTGGATGAGACCGAGCATGCCCGGCTCGTGGCCCGGCATATCGGCTCCGAGCATCATGAACTGCTGTTGGCGGGCGACGTGCTGGAAAATCTTGAGGAGTCCATCCATCTGCTGGATGAGCCCATCGCGGACTCCGCCATATTGCCCACTTTCTTGCTTTCCCGTTTCGCGCGCGAGCGGGTCAAGGTCGTGCTCTCGGGCGAGGGCGCCGATGAGCTGTTCGCCGGCTATAATCGCTATAAGGCGGCCTGGGTCAACCAGAACCTGCGTGATCTGCCGGCCTGGGGGCGGCATCTGCTTGCGCCCCTGGCCCGCAGGCTGGGCAAGGGCGCGGTGTTCGAGCGTCTGCCGATCGAGGACGCCCGAGCGTGGGCCGCGGCCACGGCTTCGGCCCAGCGTGAGGACCTGCGCGCGGTGCTGTCTCCGGAGTTCTGGGCGGCTTCCGAGCATGTGGACTATCTGGAATGGCTTAAGGATTTCGAGGGCATGGACCACCTCAACGATGCCCTGGCCTTCGACCTGAAGACCGTGCTGTGCGATTCCCTGCTCATGAAGGTGGACAAATCCACCATGATGGCGTCTTTGGAGGCCCGGGTCCCGTTCTTGGATAAGACCGTGGTGGAGTTCGCCGCCGGCCTGCCGTCTTCTTTTAAGATCCGTATGTTCAAGGGCAAGTATCTTCTGCGCCAGGTGGCCCGCCGCTACCTGCCTGAGACCGTGGTCTGGCGGCGCAAGCACGGTTTTATAGTGCCCTGGGAAGAATGGATACGCGACGCGGCCAATCCGGCCATAATCGAATTATTGGAGGATAAGGCTTTGCGCGAAAGCGGCATATTCGACATGGGGCGGCTGGCCGCATTTCACCGGGCGTTGGTCTCGGGCAGCCGCGAGGTCGAGGCCGGCCTGTTCTTCCGCATAGCGGTTTTTGGATTATGGCTGCGGTCCCTGGGCCGCGCCAGGGCATGAACATGGCTTGGACCGACCGGCTCTTTATGTGGTGGCACAGGCTGCAGACCCGGCGCAAGATGGACCGGGTGTTCGGCCGGGGCGAGGATCCTTTCCATTATCGGGCTTCATCCTACGAATCCGCCCGGCTCCAGGCCATGGCGGCCGCGGTCGCGGACCGGCGCTATGGCCGCGTTTTGGAGGTGGGCTGCGCGGAGGGCGATTTCACCGCGCGCTTGGCCCAGATCGCGGATAGGGTCACGGCCTTGGATATCTCGCCCGTGGCTTTGGGCCGGATCCGCGCCCGTTTGGGCGGGGCCGCGCGGATCGAATTCGTGGAAGCCGACGTGCGGGAGTGGCGGCCTCCGGAGGGACAGCGTTATGGCCTGGTGGTGCTGGCCGACGTGCTCTACTATATGGATAAACCCATGGTGCGGCCGCAGTTCGAGCGCTTGTTCTCGTTATTGGCGTCTTGGCTGGAGCCGGGCGGGCGGTTGCTTTTAGCCCACGGCTTCGCGGGGGATGCGGAGCTGGCGCATCGCCGCGGTTTCCGGGAACGTTTCGAGCGGCTGGGCCTGCGCTTGGCTTCCGAGCAGGTGGTGGGCGCCGGCCTCTCCGCCGGACCGGTGGCCTGCCTGCTCTCCGTGCTGGAAAGCCGGGATAAATAAGGTACAATCCCACTCGATGACCTGGCGGTCTAGCCCGGTTCCCGAGATATTGTTGGGTCAAGCTCAGGCCTGCGCCGCGGTCATGGCGCAGGCGGCGTCTTTTTTCCGCAACCCGACGGCGGCTAACGCGCTGGTGGTGCGGGATGCCGGAGTCCAGGCGCGGCGATGCGCCGAGGCGGCGTTGGCGGGGCTCAAGCTCGAGTCGGATCCGAGGCGGCGGGATTGGTTGGAGCTTTCGCGCCGTTTGGCCGAGGCGGCGTCCGATGCGGCCGCGGCCGCGGCCGAGGGGCATCGTTTTTCCGTATCCGGAGCGCCGGCGTTGGTCGGCATGTCCGCGGCACTGCGCGATGCGGCGCGGGAGCTGGCCGCGGCGCTGGCCGGGGGGTGCCGGGGCGCGGAGTGCGAGGGCTTATTGGTGTCGGCCAAACAGCGGGCTTCGGAAGTGGAGCGAGTTCATCGTTCGGAGCGCGCTGCGGCGTTGGATGATCCGAATGTGGTCCAGGAGCTTAAGCTGCGCACTGTTTTAGGACGTTTGAGCCGGGCGGCCGAGGCGTGTCAGCAGACGGCGGATCGTATCGCCGAGATTTTGGAGGGGTAGATATGAAGAAGACTTGGCTTCGGCTGGCCTTGGCGTCGGCGTTGGGCTGCTGCGGGGCGGCCTATGGGGCGCCTTCGGCCGGTCCGGGCGTAGACCAGTCTTCCGCGAATATCAGGATCACGGTCCTGCATACCAATGATATCCATGGGTGGATCATGCCCCGGCCCGCGTATTTCTATGAGGCTGACCCCCGGCGGCTCATCGGAGGGGCCCCGGCTATGGCCGCGTATGTCCGCAAGACCGCCGGGCCCAAGCTGGTGCTCGATGCCGGGGACTGGTTCCAGGGCACTCCGGAAGGCGCGCTGCGGCAGGGCCGCGCCATCGTGGACGTGTTCAACGTCGTGGGCTATGACTTCGTGACCGTGGGCAATCATGAGTTCGACAATGGCTGGCAGAATCTGGAGGGCATGCTGAAGGGCCTGCATGCCACGGCGGTATGCGCCAATGTTTATGGCTCCGACGGTCAGCATGCCCCGGGATTTAAGTCTTGGGCGATCAAGGATGTGGGCGGGGTCAAGATCGGGATATTCGGGCTGACCAATACCAATATGAAGTCCCTGGCCATACCAGAGAATATAGCCGGGTTGGCTTTTCGACGCGGGGTGGATGAGGCCAAGGAAGCGGTCGCGGCTTTGCGGGAGGCCGGCGCCACGGTCATCATAGCCATATCGCATCTGGGGTTCGAGCAGGCCAATGGCCCGGCTTTCGAGGGAGACCAGACCTTGGCCGCGCAGGTGGGCGGCATAGACCTCATCGTGGGCGGCCATAGCCATACCGCTCTCAAGGAGCCGGTGCGCGACGCTACGCACGGCACGCTTATAGTGCAGGCCGGGTCTGAGTTGTCGCGCGTGGGCGAGGCCGTGCTTGAGATCGATCCGACGACCAAGAAAGTGGTGCGCTCGTCGGATCGTCTGGTGGATCTGTGGCCGGATCGGACCGGTTCCGACCCAGCCGCGGCCCGGATCGTAGCTGAGATGGTGGCGGAGGTGGGGCGGGTGTACGACGTGGCCCTGGCCACGGCCCTGGTGGATCTGACCCGCAGCAAGGACACGGAGTCTTCGTTGGGAGATTGGATGACGGATTGCGGCCGTTCCTGGGCCGGTTCGGACCTGGCCTTGCAGAACGGCGGCGGCATACGCGCCGACATTTTGGCCGGGCCGGTCACGCTCCGGACACTGTTCAATGTCATGCCATTCGATAATAAGATGGTCAAGTTGACCATGAAAGGCAAGGACGTGCGCAGCATCCTCGAACACGGCGCGGGCTTGGTCCGTATAGTCCAGTTATCCGGGGCCGAGATCGGATTGCGCCGCAAAAAACCGTCGGGCCGGGAGGTCGTATCCTTGGCTATCGGCGGCCAGCCATTGCGGGATGATGCGACTTATAATGTGACCACCATAGATTTTTTGGCCAAGGGTGGAGACGGTTATGCCGCTTTTGAATTCGCCGACAAGAAGGAATTCACTGAAACGCTGTTGCGGGACGTGCTCAAGCGGTGCGCTGAGAAGCAAAAGCGCATAGCGCGGCCGGCCGCCGGCCGTTTGGTGTATCAGGGGGACTGACATGGTCTTGAAAGCTGTACGTGAAAAAACCCATGCCGCGTGGACCACGACCAAGAAGATACTCGCCTTTTTGAGCGTGTGGGGATTGATCTTCAGCCTAGCCACCATAACCAAGATGTCCGTGGCTTTCGAATACGACGACGGGCTGGTATTCTCCACGCCGGCTTATGTCAAGGCTTTTGCCAGCGTGCAGCAGCCCTTTGGCCCGGATTTTTGGTCCGTGGTCAACCGTTCCTATGATATTGAGCAGCCT
>JBAZVY010000023.1:0-17135 GCA_041660645.1 Elusimicrobiota bacterium
CAGGAAGGCGAAGGTCAGCCCCACGAAGCCGGTGATCGAGAATATCCACATGCCCAGCTGATAGCCCGCCGGGTTGGCCGCGCTGGCCGCGGAGTGGTCGTTGGCCCAGCCGATCAGGAAGTTGAACCCGGAGAGCCCGATGTTCTGGATCAGGGTCATCAGGCCATAGGCCGTGCCCAGTTTCTCCTGGGGTACGATCAGGGCCACGGAAGGCCACATCACGGCTGGGATCACGGAGAAGGCTATGCCCATGCCGATCATGGGTATTATCACCGGCACGTGGGTGTAGCCCATGATCAGGTACACGGGCATGAGGATCACGGAGCCGATCATCATGAGCAGGGAGCGCTTGCCGATCTTGTCCGCGAGCAGGCCGAAGAGCGGGGTGGCGATCATGGAGAACAGGGTCAGCATGCTGGAGAGGAAGCCGCCCCATTCCCGGGTGGCGCCGTGCGCGTCCTGGAAGAACTTCACGGCAAAGGTCTGGAACGGGAATATGCCCGAGTAGAAAGTGATGCACAGGGCCACCACGAACCAGTAGGAGGCGCTGAACTTGAGCATGTCGCTCCACACCACCTTGTCCGTGCCGCTTTGTTGGCCCATGGCATAGCGGCGTTGGGCGGTGTTTTCGAGCGCCCAATAGGATATGGCCGCAGCCACGCAGATTATGCCGAAGATCAGGGCGATGAGCAGGGGCCCGCGCCAGTTCTCGTAAGCCGCCTTGGCCCAGGTCGGGGAGTTGAGCGCGGCGAAAGAGCCCATGCGCGCGATGGTCAGGTTGATGCCGAAGGCGAAGGAAAGCTCCTTGCCCCGGAACCACTTGGCTATGCCCGTGGTCACGGCCACGATCAGGCTTTCCGCGCCCAGGCCGAATACCAGCCGGCCCGCGGCCATGACCAATAGCGTGGGGCTGGCCGCGGTGAGCAGGGCGCCCAAAAGACAGAGCACGGAGAACACGAAAGTAGCCTTTTTCACTCCGATCTTGTCTATGATGATGCCGCCGATGAGCACCATGAATATGTTGGGTATGCTGTAGATGGCCTGCAGCAGGCCGATGTTGGCGTCCGAGAAGTTCAACTGCTTGGCCAGCACGTCGGCCAGGGGGCTTATGCAGTCGTAGATATAGTAGTTGCCGAACATGGCCAGGCTGATGACCACCAGCACGACCCAACGCAGCGCGGCCGGGGGCGGGGGCAAGGCGGCGGAACTCTGCGGCGATGCGGTATCGGTCATGTCGGTTTCTCCAGGCGAGTACGGCGCTAGAATATGGATATTATAGCCTGTCCCGGCTGTGATATCATAGCTGCGATGACCGCAGATCAGAAGGATCGGGACGCGGCGCGCCTGCGCTTGGGCTGCAACGCCGTAGTCGAGGCCGGGGCCGGCACGGGCAAGACCACATTGCTCACGGACCGCATCCTGTTCTTGCTCTTGGGCCGGTCGCGGCCCTTGCCCGTGACCGCGGTCGTGGCTTTGACCTTCACGGAAAAGGCCGCGGGCGAGATCCGTTTGCGCCTGTCCGAGCGCTTGCTAGAACTGGTGGCCCTGCTCTCCGGGTCCGGCGCCCTGGATGACAAGGCCCGGGCCGCGGCCCAGTCCGTGTGGGAGCGATTGCGCGGCGAATTCGGCCAGAAGGACGAGGCGATTCTGGCGCGCAGCCGCGCGGCCTTGGAGGAACTGGACAAGGCCCAGGTCGGCACCATCCATGCCTTCGCCTCCCACCTGCTCCGGCTTTATCCGCTGCAAGCCGGGGTGGATCCCAATTTCCGGGTGGACGAAGGTCCGGAATTCGACGCCCTGTTCTCGGAGGAATGGGCCAAATGGCTGGACCTGGAACTGGGCGAGGCCGCGGCGCCCGCGGAGCGCGGCCGCCGCGGGGATTGGCTGGAAGCCCTGCGCCGGGTCAAGCTCGAGGATCTCGAAGACCTGGCCCGGGGCCTGTGCCGGGAGCGCGTGGACCTGGACTACGCGGGCCGGCCCGACCCCGGCACCCTGCGCGTCCTGGCTGAGTCCGTGCGGGCGATGCGCCAGGCGCATGAAGGCCAGCCGCCTGCGCGCGGCCGGATACTGGAGGCTTTGCAGGGTCTGGCCGCGCACTTGGAGCGATTGTCGGAAGCCGTTTCCAACCCTTTGCCCGGCTTGAGCAAATCCCAGCGTTCGGAAATACCGGATTCGACCTGGCCCAAGAGTTGGGACCTCAAGGACCGGCCGGTCTACGAACAAGCCCAGCGCATCTGCGATTGCGCCTCGGCCGAGAACGAGGCTTTGGTGCGCCATGCTTTCAAGCTCTTGGTCCCGTTCGCGGCCGCTTTCCGCCGGACCTATACCCGGCTGGGCTTGGTGTCTTTCGACGGGCTCCTGCTCCGGGCCCGGAACCTGCTCCGGGATCATCCGACGGTGCGCGAGGAACTCAAGGCCAAGTACGAGACTTTCTTAGTGGATGAGTTCCAAGACACGGACCCGCTGCAGGGGGAACTGCTGCTTTTTCTGTCCGAGGCTCCGGGCGGACGGGCCAAGGGTTGGGGCGAGGTGGCGCCCGGCGCGGGCCGTCTTTTCATAGTGGGCGATCCCAAGCAGTCCATATACCGGTTCCGGGGCGCGGATATCGCGGCTTATCAGAGCTTCACCGCGCAACTGCTCTCCGGCGGCGCCATAGCCTGCGACCTGCAGACCAATTTCCGCAGCACCGCCGGCATAGTCCGGGTGGTCAACGCGGTGCTGCCCCGCATCATGCATCTTAAGGCCGGTTCCCAGCCGGATTATAAGCCGATAAACGCTCATGCCCCGGGCGCCGGGGACCCGGCCGTGGAATTGGTCTGCGTGGGCCCGGCCGCGGAGGGGGGCCAGGCGCCGGACGCGCTCACCGCGCAGAAGACCGAGTCCGCCTGGGTCGCGGGGTGGATCGGGGCGAATTGCGGAGCCGCCGGAGGCCGGCGCTTCAAGGACGTGGCCGTGCTCATGCGCACCTCCAGCGCCTTGGCCCCGCTTTTGGACGCTTTCAAGTCCTCGGGCATCCCGTATGTGGTGGAGATGGAGAAGTTTTTCTACGGCAGCCAAGAGATCATAGACCTGCTCAATCTTCTGCGCGCGCTCGAGGATCCCGCGGACCGCATGGCCATGGCCGGGCTGCTGCGTTCGCCCCTGATCGGGCTCACGGATAAAGAACTCTGCGCTTTGGGCGGCTCCGGGACCTGGAGCTATCTGGAGGCGCCGTCCCGGAGCTTGCCTGCGGCCGCGCGCAGCCGTTGCGCTAAACTTTTCGCTATACTGCGTTCTTTGCGCGGCCGCGTGGGCCGCCAACCTTTGGGCGAGTTCGTGCCCGCGGTCTTGGCCGAACTGCCCCTGCTCCAGGCCGCGGCCCGGGCCTATCACGGCCAGCAGACCGTATCCAACCTGCTCAAGTTCGCGCGCATGGCCGCGGCTGCGTCGGATGATAAAGGCATGACTTTGAAGGAGTTCATAGACGTGGTGGCGCAAGCCATGGAGGAGTCCCGGGCCGAGGGCGAGAGCCCGCTGGCCGACGAACATCTCGACGCGGTGCGCATCCTTTCCATACACAAGGCCAAGGGCTTGGAGTTCCCGGTGGTATTCGTGGCCAACCTTTCCGGAGTCAGCGGCCGGGGCGGAGACGATGAGGCGGTGGTCGCGGATTGGCGCTCCGGCCGCGTGGGCTTGCGCCTGCCCCGCAAGCGCGCCGTAGACGCCATCCGCGCGGTGCTGGAAGCTCAGGAGCGCGAGCGCCAGCAGGACGAGGCCGTGCGCCTGCTTTATGTGGCCATGACTCGGGCCAAGGAAAGATTGTTCTTGTGCGGCCGGGACCGGGCGGATAAGGGCACCTTGGCCGGCATCCTGCGTGAGGCCGGAGCCTGGCCCGCTCCGGAGGATGAGTGCGTGGATCTGGGCGAGGCCGGAAAACTCGCCGTGCATCGCGTGCCCGCGGGCCAGGGCGTGGCCCGCAGCTCCGGGCACAGCCGCAGCGGCATCAGCCCCCGGCACCGTCTGCCGCCGGCTAAGACCTTGGCCGCGGCCTGGACCAAGAGGCTGAAGCAGCGGGATGACGCCATGAAACTGCGCTGGGCCCACAGCGCCACGGAATATCTGCACGAGCCCAGCGCTGAGCCGCGGGAACCGGCAGAGAGACAGATATCTTCCGGAACTCCAGGTTCCGCCGCGCTCGTGGGGCAGGTCTGCCATAAGGTGTTGGCGGGCTGGGACTTTAAATGCGTCGAAGCCCCGGCCAAGGCCGTGGTCGAGGCTTGCCGGGCCTTGGCCCAGGCCGAGCCGGACGCGGACTGGACCGCGGTGCGGCAGGAGGCCGAAAAACTGCTGGCGCATTTTTTGTCGTCCACGGCGGCCCGGGATTTGGCCGAGGTCTACGTGTTGGGCCGGGAAGTGCCCTTCGCGTTCGGCCAGGACGGGGCGGTGGTGCGCGGATCCATAGACTTGCTCTATCGCCAGGGCCGGCGCTTGGTGGTGGCCGACTATAAGACCGAGGCCGTGACCCCGGAGACCCTGCGCCGGGCCAAGGATAAGTACCGACGCCAAGGCGAGGTTTATTGCGCGGCCGTGGCCAAGGCTTGGGGGGAACCGGACGTGGAGTTCCGCTTGATCTTCCTGCGCCGTCCGGACCTGAGTTAGGTCCGGCTCGTCCAGTTCATGTGCAGGGTTCGGTGGTGGGTTGCGCAGTCCCGAAGGTATAGATTCATCAGGCTCTGATAAGGCACTCCGGTTTGGCCGGCTAATTCGCGGAAGTATTCGATGGTCGGTTCATCCAGACGGATGGTGATTTGCTTCTTGAGCGCTTTGGCGTAGGGATTCTTCTTGGATTTGGAGAAATCGTATTCTTTCTTCATAGGATGTGCTCCCAATACGACAGCTGTTCTTGCTTCGTAGCGCGGCGGGCCGATATGAGCCTTATCACCGCATCGGCCTTGCGGTAGCAGTGACATACTACGAGGGCGCGGGTTTTGGAACTCATCCCGAGCAGTAAGAATCTTTCCTCATCTCTATACTGCGCGGGGTCGGCCATGAACCTGGCGTTCTCATCGCAGAATACGCTCCGCGCTTCCTCTAAGGATACCCCATGCTTTTGCCGGTTTAGGGCATCTTTGTGCGGGTCCCATTCGAATCGTATGGTCATTTATAGTGTAACTACAATGTAGTTGTTTGTCAATGGCAGATTGAGATGCCGTGCGTTTGGCCGCAGAAAGTCTTATCTACATATACGATCGAGGCGGCAAGAAGTTTCAGGGGCGATGGGCTGAGGAGATGGCGACTTGGAAGAGGGATTGTCCTTCGGCTAAAAGGATTTTTTGTCCGTTACCTCCAGCGCTGGAGGTAAATAACTAAAAAACATTCAGGGAGAAGCGTTTTTATCCCGACAGGTCGCTGATTCGTATTTTCGGGTTTCCGGAATATCAACGCCTGGGTGAGCTGCGGGCGCTATAAAGCGGCCGCGGCGGGCTTACCCCTTTTCCTATATCATACGCCCGTCAGCTCCTCCCGATGTTGTCTAGGTGTCCGATCGGTCAGTGGCCAGCAATTCGCCTGTCAAGAACCATATATTTCGCCATTGATCTTACAGAGTCGTCAGCATCGTTGCAGAGTTCGATTGCAATCGCTGCCGGAGAGCGTCTATTCCCGGCGACGGCGCGGCGCACCCATGCGTCGGTGTCATGGGCCAAACGAACAAGTGTGTCCACTGGAGTACTCGGATTGCTTGCGATGGTGGCGCGGGTGTACTTATCTCGACTGGAGGCGAGGCCGGTCAAGATGTCGTTTGGCGTGCTTTGATTATATGCCAAGCCCCATTCAATGAGATAGCCACCTATTCCTGAAAGGCGACGAAGGGCCTCAACGGGAGTCCTGGAATTCTGAGCGACTGTCCCAAGGACATACTCGTTTTGACTATATGACAGGTACTCCAGTGTTTGCGGAGCAACGTTATTGTGCAGGACAACAAGCCGGACAACTGCCAGCCCCTTTCCATTGGAGCCCATGACTGGCCAGGAAGACCACATCTTGTCTGAAAGGGCACAACCGGGCATCTTCGCGATGCGATCGAGAATCTGTGCTGAAGCATGTGGATTTTGAGCGACGGCACCGAGTACGAACTTGTTGTTCCTGAAAAAAGAATGGTCCAGAAAGGCGGAGAGGTCCTGCTCCGCCATGTTTCTCGCACGAATCACTTCCCATGTCATTGTCGTGCCGTATATGACATAAGCGCCTCCGAATGTGATCATGAGAGCTGCGATGCCCGCGCGAATCCTTTGGGCGATTGGGAGATGTTGATTCTTGCGGCGGAGATAGGCCAAGAGGTCTGGGGCGCAATAGCCGAAAACGTAAAACGGGATAAAGAACGGGACAGCCATGAAGGGAATGAAGAAAATTCCGATGCCCGCGGTAGACGAGTGGCTCTTTAGGATTGATAGGAAAAAGACGATCGCGGCACCGACGGCTCCCAATACGCCCCAGATGGCGGCTCTCTTTGGTCGGGAGAAAAATTCTAATCGTTCCATTAGGGACACCTAACTAATATGTATCTTGGTCTATATAGCGTGACCTTTCAAACCCAATAATAACACAAACCACACCGCCTGCAACTGCTTTTCCCGATGGCTCCCGGTGGAACTTTTTCCCGGTTGGTTCGTATGTGGGGGGACGGACCAAGGAGGATGCATGCAACTATACTGGAACGATCGTCTGGCCCAAGACCAACCCCAGCCGCAGGACCTGGAAACGTTTCTCCTGCGTCTTGAGGGCGAGAACCATTCCCGCCTCGAGCTGCGCCGAGGCTCCGACGCCGCATTGGCCGCGGGCCGGCTGCAGGGGATCGGCTATATGCTGATGTTATCGGCCGGCGGGATGGCCGAGGTCTTCCTGCTCGCCGAGCCCAAGCGCGGTCGGGCCGCGGACATATTCCGCGAGTATCTGGCTGGGCGCAATCCGGCGCTCGTAGACGATGCGGACCAGCATTGCGATTGCCCGGTCTGCGCGAAGCTCAAGGCCGGCCGGGAAGCGCCTGCTCGCCAGTCGCCGGGGCCGGAGCGCAAGCTCGGCCGCAACGAACCTTGCCCCTGCGGCTCGGGACGCAAGTTTAAACTCTGCTGTGCGAGATAAGGGGTGTTATGGCTCGGGATCAGGAGCTCTATCCAGCATTCTTGGCCGATATAAAGGATCGCATCCGCAGAGCCCGGGTCAAAGCCGCTCTCTCGGTAAATCGCGAGCTCATCGTGCTGTATTGGAGTATCGGTAAGGACATCGTTCAGCGACAGTATAGTCAGGGCTGGGGTCGGGCAATAGTAGACCGTTTGGCCGCGGATCTGCAGCGGGAATTCCCGGGCCTGGCGGGTTTTTCTCCAAGTAACATATGGCGCATGCGGGCTTTCTATTTGGCCTGGCCGGATGGATTTCTCGCGCAAGCTGCGCGAGAATCCGCTGGATCTATTCTGCCGCCGCCGGTGGCAGAAATACCTTGGTTCCATAATGTCATCCTATTACAAAGGATCAAGGATCCATTACAACGCATTTGGTATGCGGAACAAACCTTGAAATACGGCTGGAGCCGCAACGTCCTGATACAGCAGATCAGTTCCAGACTATATGAACGGCAAGGTAAGGCCGTTACCAATTTTAAGGCTACATTGCCTCCGTTTCAGTCGGACTTGGCCGAGCAGGCGGTCAAGGACCCCTATGTGTTCGATTTTTTGGCTTTGACCCCGGCCGCGCAGGAGCGCGAACTCGAGTCTGGGCTCATCTCGCATGTGCAGCGGTTCCTACTGGAGTTGGGCAAAGGCTTCGCCTTTGTCGGTCGCCAAGTGCGATTGGAGGTCGCAGGCGAAGAGTATCGTATCGACCTGCTCTTCTATCATCTCCAGTTGCGCTGTTATGTGGTCATCGAATTCAAGGCCGGGGAGTTTAAGCCCGAATACGCCTTGCGGGACTTGGGCAAGCCCATCGGGATCGCGGACTGGAAGCCTAGTCGCGGCGAGGCCTTGCCGAAGAAATTGAGGGGGACCCTGCCGAGCGTCAAGGAATTAGAGAAAGAGTTGCGCCGGGCCGGGGGGGACTAGGCCGCGCCGCCGGGTCCGGTCTTGCGCTGGCGCTGGCCCAGGTCGCGCAGTTTCTGTTCGTACTCTTTCTGCAGGGCCGCGCGCTCCTCGGCCAGCCGGCGCAGCTTCTCATCGTGCTGGGCCGCGTGCTCGATCTTGGCCAGGTTGAGTTCGGTGCGCAGTTCGTGCTCCAGCTTCTGGAAGTTCCGGGACATCTCCTCTTCCTTATGGAGCAGGTCCGAGTTGAAGCGGTTCTTGTCGTTTTCCAACTGCTTGAACTTATCGTGGTAGGATTCCTCCAGCTCCTGGCTGCGCTTGTCGAAAGCCGAGCGCAGATCGTCGCGCTCATGGGCTAGGGCCGCGGTCAGTTGGGCCTTGGTCCGGTCATGCTCGCTCTCCAAGGCCGTCTTGCGTTCGGATAAGGTCTGGTCCGTCTCCTCCAACCGGCGTTCCAACTGGGCTTGCTTGCTCGCAAAATCCGCGCGCAGGGACGCGAGCTCCCGATCCACGATGTCCTTCTTCTGGATGGCGAAAGCGTTCTCCTTGGCCACGGACTCGCTGGTCATCTTCTTCTCCAGCTCCATGTACTTCAGTTCCGAGGTGTCCTCGTGGGAGCGGTAGGAAGAATCCAGCTCGGTGCGGGCCTTGTAAAGCTGGTCGTCGTAGGAGAGGATCAGGTCCTTCTCCTTCTGGATGAGCAGGTTCTCCGCCTCTTTCTGGCGGGTGCGCATGGTCTCTTCCAGCAGTTTCTCGCGCTGCTGCACGGCCAATTCCATCTCCCGGCGGCGCTGCTGCAGCTCCCGGTCCCGGGCCGCTTCCCACTCCCGGCGTTCCCGGTCCAGATTCTCGCGCTGGGCCGCCAGCCACTGGCTTTCGCGCTGGCTCAGGGTCTCTTGCAGTTCGGCCTCGCGCTTGACCCAGGATTCCTGGAAGTGGCCTTCATGCTGGGCCAACTCGGCCAAGCGGTCGTCTATGGACTTCTTGAGCCCGATCTCCTTCTGCCGGTACTTCTCCTGCAGTTCGGCTTCCCGGCCGCGGCTCTCGATCAAGGTCTGCAGGCGCAGGGCCTCGACCTCTTCCTGCTGGCGGCGCCAAGCTTCTTCCAGATCCTTGGCCTTGCGCGCGTTCAGGCTTTCCAGCTCTTTTACGCGCTGGGCGTATTTTTCCTCTAATTCCTGGCGCAGGGACGCGAAGGCGGCTTCCTTTTGCCGGAAGCTCTGCTCCAGGCGTTCGCGGTCCGCGTTGAGCAAGGTCTCGCGCTGGATCAGCCATTCCCGCTCGCGCTGGTCCCAGGCGTCTTGCAGGGCTTTCTGGTCCTTGGCCGACTTGTCGCGCAGGGCGGTCTCCAGGGCCGCGGCGCGTTCTTCCAGGTCGGCTTTCTGGTGGGCGATATTGGCGTCGCAAGCTCCGCGGTACTGGGCTTCTTGCCGGGCCAGGTCGATCTTGAGCGCGTTCTCCTTGGTGAAGTACTCGTCGCGCAAGGCCTTGTCCTTGGCCAGCAGGGCGGCTTCCATGTCGGTCTCCTGCTTTTGGAAGCGGGCTTGCATGGCGGCGCGCTCTTCGTCCAGGGCCGTGCGTTTCAGGGTCAGCTCGCGCTCCGACTTCTCCAGCCAGGCCTCTTTTTCGCGGGCGGCCGATTCCTCGGTTTGGGACTGCAGGTTGCGGTAGCGTTCGGCCAAGGATTTCTCCAGGGCCTGATAGCGGGCCTCCAACTGCCGGCGCTCTTCCGAAAGGCGGCGCCGCACCTGGTCGTCCAGGTTCTGGAAGCGTTGGTCGTATTGGGTCTGCAGGAGCGCGGATTCGGCCAGGGCCTTCTCCGCCAACTCCCGGCGCAGCTTGTCGAAAGCTTCCTCATGGGTCTTGAGCCAAAGGCTGTGCTCCGAGGCCACGGCCTGGCGCAGGGCGGCTTCTCGGGCGGCCATGGTCATGGACAGCTCTTGTTCCTTGCGCACGTGCAGTTCCTGCAGGTGCCGGCGCTCCGAGTCCAAGGTCTCGGAGAACTCCTCCCGGGCTTGGAGCAGGGCGGCGTGGTGTTCGGTCTGGATTACTTGCTCGCGCTGGGCCCATTCCCGGCGGCTGGCCACCTCCAGTTCCTGACGTTTGGCGGCCAGGGCCTCTTCCTTGCGGTTATAATCCTCTAAAAGTCCTTTCTCGCGCTCCGACAGGGCCGCCTTCATCTCGTCTACGCGGACCATGAGCTCGGCTTCCCGGCGGGCGTGCTCGTATTCCTGGTCTTGGCGTTCCTTGTCTATGTCCGCCCGGTTCTGGGCCAGGCTGTCGGCCAGCTTCTTCTGATGCTCGGCCCATTGGACCTGCTCTTTCTCGACCCATTCCTTCTGCAGGTCCTGGAAGCGGACGGCCAGAGCCTCTTCCTTGTCCCGGAAGGATTTCTGGAGTTCCTGCTGGCGGCGGAATATGTCCTCGTCTTTTTTCCGGTATTCCGTCTCTAGGCCCTGCGTGCGGGCGGCCAGGTCGGCTTCGTGCTCCGCGGCCGCGGCTTTGAGGCCCTCGCGCTCGCTCTCGATGCGCTCCCGGTGCTTGGCCAGGGCTTCGTCGGATTCCTTCTGCCGGCGCCGGATGAATTCCTTTTCCCGGGCTAAAAGCTGTTCCTGCATGGCCTGGTATTTGGCCGCGAGTTCGGATTCCCGGCGTTCGTGCTCATGGACCAGCTCTTTCTGGCGTTCCAGGGCCGCGGCTTCTAGGTGCGCGGCCTTGTCTTGGAAGCCTTCCTCCAGGAAGCGGCGTTCGGCTTCCAGACGTTCTTCCTGGCGGCCCCATTCCAGCGCGTGCTTCTGGGCGTCGGCTTTTTCCAATTCCTCCAGGCGCCGGACCTGCTCGGCCTCCAGCTGGCTGCGGCGCTCGTCCAGTTGGGCTTCCTTGGCGCGCAGGCGCTCCTCGTTCTGGGCCAGCTTGGCGTTGAACTTGTCTTCTAGGGCCTGCTCTTCGCGGCCCAGGACCTCGCGGTTATGCTTGAGCAGGTCCGCCTCGTATGCCTCGTAGCGCCGGCGGAACTCCAGTTCCTTGGCCTTGATCTGATCGTCGATCAAGCGCTGCTGGCCTTCCAGGTCGCGTTCCTTGGAGTGCACTAGTTCGGCTTGGATCTTGACGCGTTCCTGCAGGGACTGCTTGGTCTCCTCCAGGGCTTTTTCCTGGTGCCGCAGCAGGGCTTGGATCTCGTGTTCGCTCTCGGCCTTGGCGTTCTTGACCGCGTCGATCATGTCCCGGCGCAGTTGGCCGAGCTGGATCTCCTTGTCCGCGAGCTCTTTCTTGAAAGCTTCGATCTGGAGTCCGGCCTGGTGGCGCTCTTGCTTGAGCCGCTCATCCTCTTGGCCGGCCAATTCCTTGCGGAGTTCCTCCCGCAAGCGGTTTTCCATCTCCCGGTGGTCCTTGATGGAGGCTTCCCAGGCATGGATGGTCTCTTTCCAGCGCGTTATGGCCTCTTCCTTGCGGGCCAGGTCCTCGCGCAGTTGGAGGCGATCCTTGTCGGCCTTCTCCTTATCTTGCCGCAGGAGCACGGATTCCGCTTCCATCTTGCGCACGCGCTCCAGCGCCCAGCGCAGGGCTAGGCGCGCGGTCTCCATGTCGTTGACCGCGGAGGCGTCGTTATATTCCTTATCTTTTTCCATGCAGTTGGCGGATACGGCTATAGGATGCCTGGGATATGTTAAATTTTCAATACGCAGGGGCTATGCCGAACAATGTATACTGGGGCCGTGATCCGGGATAATCTGCGCCGTTGGGGCCGCGGGGACCGCTCTTTGGCCGGCTTGGCCGCGTGCGCCTGGGGCGTGATACTCTTCTATATAGTCGGGCATAGCCGATTTTTTGGGGCCTGGCTGAAGCTGTTCTGATATGGCCGCGATATTCGCTCTGGCCTTGCTGGTCTCGGCTTTCGCTGCCCTGCAGCGCAATTTCCGCTTGCGGCCGGAGGAGGCCTGGCTTTATGCCGGCATACTGAGCTGCTCCGAGGCCGTGCTTTTGACCCTGGGGTTGGGCCTGGGCGGCCGGCTGTCTTCCGGCGCCGTATGCGCGGCAACCTGGGCGCTGACCGCGGCGCATATGGTCCTATACTTCGTTCCCCAGAACGAGCGCCTCGGGCGCCGAGCCGCGGCCGCGCCCTTGCCGTGGGCCTTGTGGCCCGCGGCCGCGGCCGCGGTCCTGGTCCTGGGCATCCGTCTGGCCATAGCTGGGGCCGTGCCGCCGGATTCCTGGGATGGGCTTAGCTATCATCTGCCCATAGTCTTGCGCTGGATCCAGCAAGGCAATCTGGATCTGGCCGGCTGGCCGGGGCCGGAGCGATATTACGCTTGGAACGGGGAGCTTCTATCCGCCTGGCTGGCCTTGTTGGGAGGCGGGTCATTGTCCGCGGCCAAGCTCTGTCAAGTCGCGGGCCTGCCGGTGCTGTTGGCCGCGGCCGGCGCATTGGGCCGGCGTTTGGCTGGGCCGGGTTGGTCATGGGCTTGCGGATTGGCGGCCGCGGCCATGCCCATAGTCGTCATACAGAGCGGAGTGCCTTATGTGGACGTGCTTTACAGCGCTTTTTGGCTGGCCGCGGCCGCGGCCGGAGTGGCTTGGCTGCGCAGCGGCGGCGTATTGCATATGGGGGCTTATGCCGCGGCTTTCGGACTGGCCTTGGGCTCTAAATCCACGGCCTATCTCACCGCGCCCTTGTTGATCCCGTTGGCTGTGGCGCTGTGGTCCCGGCCCGCGGCGCGCCGCGAGTTCGTGCGTTGGTCTCCGTTATGGGTCGGGCTCGTGGCTTTGACCGGGTTGGCCTGCTACTGGCGCAATTGGCTGCAGACCGGCAACCCGATATTCCCTTTCGAACTGCGCGTGGCCGGGTGGACCGTATTCCGCGGCATAACCCGGCCCGGAGACCTTTTGGTTTCCATGGAGAAATGGTTCTTCTCTTCGATGTGGGGCTGGGCTTGGTATCCTTTCGTGGAGACCATCAAGGGACAAGCCGTATACACCTATGAGAACGGGTTCGGCCCGGTCGCGGCTGCGGCCTGGGCCTTGTCGCCAGTCGCATTCTGGAAAGCCTGGCGCCGGCGGGATGCGGCGGCTCTGGCTTTTTTGGCCCTGCTGCCCCTGACCGCCGCCTTGTTCTTGATCATGCATCCGGTGCGGGTGCCGCGTTACGTGATATTCCTGCCCCTGGTCTGCATCGTGGCATTGGCCTATGTTTTCAAACGGGCCGGCCCGCGCCTGCGGACCGCGGTCCTGGCGGCTTGGGCTTTGGCGGTGCTGGTCGGGGTGTCGGGCGTGGCGGACTATCTCGTGCGCAACGATGCCTCGTCTTATGCCTGGTCCGAGCTGCGCCGGGGCCGGAGCGTGGATGCGTGGCGCTATTATAAGGATCAATTCCTGTCTTTGGGCGAGGCTTGGGCCGCGTTGGACCAGCGGCTGCGGCCCGGGGATGTGGTGGCGGTCAATTACAGCGAATTGATGTTGCCTTGGTCCGGAATGCCGACGAAGGCGCGGGTCGTGGCGGTCCGGCATAGCGCCGTGGATTATCCCGGGGCTTATTTCGGGGCCACGGACCGGGAATGGCTGGATCTGCTCCAGAAGCTGCAAGTGCATTATTTGGCGGTCTGGAGCCCGAGCTGGTATAAGGATGAAGGCGATCTGGAGCGGGAGGCCATCAGCCAGCTGCCCGCGAGATTCCGGAGCTTGGGCAAGTGGCAGGACGCTCAGATGGGAAGCATCGAGATATTCGAGTTCCTGCCGGCCGTCATCTGAGCGAGATCCGGATATCGATCCGCCCCGGCCGGGCCGCGTCCACGGTCAGGATATCTCCGGAGCAGGATATTTTCGCGGACCGGTCCGGGCTGGCGCAGGAGCGCAGCTGGCCGGAACAGGCGAAGGCCAGGCCGGGCGCGCCTTCCGGGATGTCCAGGCGCAGGCGCAGACGCTTGGCGCCGCCGTCGGGATAGACCCAGAACCGGGCGCGGGAGCGCGCGCGCCAGAAGCGCGCCGCCTCCGACATGGTTAGGCGCGCGTAATCCTTCGGCACCGCGGCCAGGACTTCGGCTAGGAGCCCGGCCGGGGCGCGGCCCGCGTCCGGAGACGCGGACCAGACGATCCAGCCTTCATGGTCGGCGATCTTGCGCATCACCGCGAGCATGTCCTTCGGCGGCGGTTCTTGGCCCGCCGCGAAGGTCACGGGCAGTTCCAGTATCGGCGCCTCGCGGGCCAGGGCGCGCCATTCGAGCATGAAGAAGGGCAGATGGGTGAGGCTGGCGTTGGCCGATAGGCTGGAATCATAGGCGTAGCCGGCGCGCCGCAGGGCCGAGTCGAGGGCTTGCGGGTAGGCGTAGTCCGGAGCGCGGAAGCCGGCCACCCGCTGCGATAGCGCGTCTTCCAGCAGGGCTTGGCTCACGCCGGTCTCGCCCAGCAGGGTGGCGCCCCGCAGCCTCCCGGCGGGATCGGTCTGGGGATGATAATCGCGGGGGGACTCCCGTCCCGTGCCTAGGGGCAGTTCCGCGAAGGCCGGGCTGGCCGATACCGAGAGGCTGGCCACTTCGTGCCCGGACTGGCGCAGGCGGCGGGCCAGGGCGCGTTTGCGCGCGTCGAAAAAAGACGCGCTCCCGGCCGAGTTCCCGGTCTGGAAGAACCAGGTGGCGCGCAGCCCGGAGGCGGCCTCTTGGGCCGCTAGGGCTTCGGCTCGGGCCGGGTCCCCGTCCGAGTCCATGGGATGGCTGAGCAAGAACACGGCGCGGGCGCGGCCGGGCGCGGTGCGCAGTCTTAGCCAGGCTGTCCCTGAGCGTTGGTACCAGGCCCGGAATATGAGGGGCCAAACGTCGGCTGCCGGTTCATAGCCGTTGCTGACGCGCTGCGCATCGAAGCCGCGGCCGGCCTGGGGACGGACCGTCAAGTCGCGCAAGTGCGCGCCTATGACGTATATGCTGCCGGCGCCGATGTGGCGGCGCACTATGGCCGCTTCCGAGGTGTCGGGGAAATCCGCCAAGACCTCCACGTCCATGCCGGGGGCGGGGCGCAGGCCCGCGGTCCATATGCATTCCCGGACCCGGGGTGAAGCCAGGGGGATCTCTAATTCCTCGGCTTGTTCCAGATGCTGGAATCCCGCGTCGGATTGGGCCCGGAAAACCATGCGCCTGCGGCTGCGGGCCGGACGGGCGCGCTGTACCCCGGTCAGTTCGGTCCAGGGATCTCCGGCCGGCATCTGCAGCACCAACAGGCCTCCGGCCGCCACATAGCTTCGCAGCGCCTCCCGGCGCTGTCCGCCCAGATGCAGGGACCGTTCATCCAGAGGCACGAACACCAGGCGCTGGCGCAGGGCCGCGGCCAGGTCTGGGGTGACCGTGAAGGGCAGTCCGGCCGCCTCCAGGACGCGCGCCGCGGCCAGGGCCTGCTGGCTCTCCGCCAGCAGCAGGATCGCGGCTCCACCCGAGGCTGAAGAGTCGGACGGCAGGGGGCGTTCTTTCAGCAGCCGGTCGTTGTCCGAGACCAAGGCCGAAGCGGGGACCTCCGAGACTTCGTACCGCTGCCGGCCGCGTTGGGATATCCAGAGCAGGAGCAGGGCCGCGGCCAAGAATAATGCTAGACGTCTCATCGGTTGTGCAGCCCCGTCCTTTCCATGCGGCCCCAGGAGCCTTGATGGAACAAGTAGTCCCAAGTCCCCAGCAGCCGCAATATGGAAGTGAGCTGCCGGTAGCCTAAGTTCTCGAGGAACGCGTATATCGCGAGGATGAGCCAGTGCCGGTATTTAGGATAGCGGCGCGGGGTCATCTCGCCGATCATGATGCCGGTCAAGGACAGTACGGCCCCGCAGAGGAACGCGACTACGAAGAAAGCTATGGCGAAGTCCGTCTCAATGACTCCGAACCACCAGCTGAGGCCGAATACGATATAGCCCAGGAATTCTATCAATATGCCCCAGCCTTCGAAGACCAGCAAGAAGGGATATCCGAGCATGCCCAGGGCGCCGTATTTCGGGTTGAACAGCATGTTGTCGTGATGTCCGAGCACGTCCAGGCAGCCTTTGTGCCAACGCCGTCTTTGCCGGGCCAGCACGGGCAGGGTGGTGGGGACTTCGGTCCAGCATACTGGGTCGGGCACGAAATTGATGCTGTAGTCCTGGTGTCCGCTGCTGCGCATGTGGGCGTGCAGGCGGGTGACCAAGTCCATGTCTTCGCCCACGGTCCCGGTGCGATAGCCGCCGATCTCGATCGTGAGGTCCTTTTCGAATACGCCGAAGGCCCCGGAGATTATCATAAGCGCGTTGAAGTGGGAGAAGCCGGTGCGGCCGCAGAGGAAGGCGCGATAGTATTCGATGATCTGGAATATGACCAGGGGATTGGAGCTCAGCTCGATGCCGGTTATGCGGCCTTTTTCTACGCGGCAGCCGTTGGCCACTCGGATTATGCCGCCTACGCCGATGACGCGGTGGTCCGACTCTATGATGGGCTGGATCACGCTTTGCAGGGCATCCGGCTCCAGGATCACGTCCGCGTCTATGGAACAGAAGTACGGGTACATCGCATGATTGAGTCCGGCGTTCAAGGCGTCGGATTTGCCGCCGTTCTCCTTGTCTATGACCGTGAGGTTGTGGTTGGTGGCGGACTTATACAAATTGCGCACCGGGCGGGTGGGCAGGGCGCCGGCGCCTTCGGCGTCCGCGGGGAACAGCCGGAAGGCTTTGTCCAATTCGTAGAGGGTGCGGTCCGTGGACCCGTCGTTGACCACGATGACCTCGTAACGCATGTAATCGAGATGCAGGAGATTGTTGACCGTGAGCGCGATGTCGACTTCTTCGTTGTACGCCGGAACGATGACGGATATGGGCGGAGTCAGCGGGCTGCGCGAGAGCTGTTCATAGCCGCCGTAGATGCGCCGCAGCAGGTGCCGGTATACGTCGCGGAACGCCACCAAGGATATGAGCAGGTAGCCGCCGTTCAAGATGAAGAAGTAGTAGACCAGGAGCACGTCCGTGAAGGACTGCAGGGCGGGCCAAGCGCCGGTCATCGCGGCGTGCCTTCGGTGTCCGCCGCGATCTCGCGCAAAAGTTCTCCCAGTATGCGCGGGGAAAAAGCGCCGGGATGCTGATTGATGATCTCTTGG
>JBAZVY010000023.1:17145-18450 GCA_041660645.1 Elusimicrobiota bacterium
GACGGGACGGAGGTCCGAATTCCCACATTAGGGAGGCTACGCGCGGCAGCATGGCCGGAGACAGCTTTTGGGCGGTGGCTACGAAATAGGGCAGGGTGGCGGGGTCGCCGATAGCGGCCAAGGAGCGCAGGGCCACCAGCTTCATATCCATGGGTTCGCGTCCCAGGATGGAGATTATCTTAACTACGGCTTGGGGGGCGCGCATGAGGCCGAGGGCTTCCAAGGCTTGGCCGCGGCGGAACTTGCTTCGGGAATCCAGCAGTTGGAGGTTGCGTTCCATGAAGCCCAGCTGGTAGGCCGCGGTGCGCAGGGTTTCGAAGGGCGACCCGTTGAGGTTGCGCATGGCTTCGGTCATGACTTCTTGGGCGATGGCCGCGTCGCTGGGCTGGCGGGGAGCCAGCGCGGCCAGCACCTCTTCCAGCGAGGCTTCCAGCAGGACTTTTTCGATGGCCGGCTCGTAGAGGGCGCGGCGGCGCAGACGGTACATGGAACGCAGACGGTGGTAGGTGCGAAATCCCATCATATACACGAACAAGGCCAGGGCGATCCAGGCCAGGACCATGCTGGCGACGATCACGAAGCGCAGGCTGGGCCGGCCGGCCGCGATCGCAGCCAATGCGCCGTAGATGGTCCCGGCCCGCGTCATGGGGTCAGCCGTTCTGGAGCAGAGGCCGTATGGCCGCTTCTATCTCTGCGGGATTGAACGGTTTCAACAGGTAGGCATCGGCGCCGGCTTGCAGGGCTCGGGCCTTGTCTTCGGAAACGGATTTGGAGGTGAGCACTACGATGGGGGTCTTGACCCCGGCCAGGCGCAGATCCGAGCAGGCTTCGATGCCGTCTTTGCCCGGCATTATGAGGTCCATGAATATGATGTCGGGCCGGTATTGTTTGGCCAGAGCCACGGCGTCTACGGCATCATCGGAGACGTTGGCCTCGAAGCCTTTTTTTTGGAAGAAGATCCTCAGCAGGAGCTGTATGTTCTTATTGTCCTCGAATATCAAGACTGTGCGCTTTGGCTCCGGCATGGTCCTATTGTAAGAAATTATTCTTATTGTTATGTAAAATATCCATAGCTTACATCTGGATGGCGGCGGTGGAATGGAGAATGACGCGACCCGATATGTGCTCGCTGAAGACGGTCTTCTCGGCAGCGTAGCTACCGCCGCTCAGACCCTGCTGACCTCATCCAACCTGGATCAAGCCATAGAGCGCGCTTTGGCCGCGGTGGGCCGGGCCATGGAAGTGGATCGGGTGTGCGTGTTCGAGACCCATCTGCATCCCCAGACCGAGGAGAATCTGGTCAGC
>JBAZVY010000024.1:0-18350 GCA_041660645.1 Elusimicrobiota bacterium
GAGCCCAATTTGCCGTTGGGCAGGTCGCGCTTGGGGTTCTTGGCCTCCTGCGCCGTGGTGCTGACCGCGTCGAAGCCGATATAAGCGAAGAACACCACGGCCGCGCCCGTGAGCACGCCGTTGAGCCCCCAGCCGTAGCGGGTCATGGTCTTGCCCCCTTCCACGATGGTCTCTTGGGGCGGCACCAGGGCGGCCAGGCCGGAGACCGCCGGGTTGGCGATGAGGTTGGACTTGCTGATCACGCCGAATCCCAAAGCTATAAATACCAACACGATCGAGACCTTGACCGCCACGATGACGTTATTGACCGTGGCGCTCTCCTGGATGCCGCGGTAGAGCACCGCGGCCACGGCCAGGGCCACGATGCTGGCCGGCACGTTCCAGACCCCGAAGGCCGTGGCGCCGTTGGCCAGCACCACCGTCTCCCAAGGCCCCTTGGTGAAAACCAGCAGGCGGTCGGACAGGCCCACGCCCAGGGTGTCGCGCAGCAGGGATATGAGATAGCCGGACCAGGAAGCGGACACGGTCACGGCGCCGAAAGCGTATTCCAATATGAGATCCCAGCCGATGATCCAGGCTATGAACTCGCCCATGGTGGCGTAGCTGTAGGCGTAAGCCGAACCCGCCACCGGGATCATGGAGGCCATCTCCGCGTAGCACAGCCCGGCCAGGGCGCAAAGAAAGCCGCCCAGCACGAAGCTGTAGGTGACGCCGGGGCCGGCATAGTTGGCCGCGGCCAGGCCGGTGAGGCTGAATATGCCCGCGCCGATGATGGCGCCTACGCCCAACATGACCAGGTTGACCGCGGTCAAGGTGCGCTTCAGAGTGCCGCCGGACATGGCGCCGTGGCCCATCTCTCCGCCCAGCGGATCGGTAGCGTCGGCGATAAGCCGCTTCAGGTCCTTCTTGATGAACAGTCCCGCCATGCTCGCAGCCTCCTCAGGGATCGATCCGTCGTCGCGGGACAGATTGTATCATATCCCCCTAGCTCGACAAGACGCCGGCGATGATCTTGGCCAGGTCCTCGAACTGATAAGGCTTGAGCAGCACGGCATCGAAGCCAAAAGCCGAGTGGTCGGACAATATCGGATCGTTGGAATAGCCGCTGGAGACTATGACCTTGGCCGCGGGATCCAATTGGCGCAGGCGCTTGACCGCGTCCTTGCCGCCCATGCCTCCGGATATGGTGAGGTCCATGATCACCGCGTCGAACGGCTGGCCCGCGGCCCGGGCTTGCTCATATGCCTTGATGGCCCCGGCGCCGTCATGCACGGACTCGGCGGCATAGCCCATGCGCTTGAGCATGAGGCAGAGTATGTTCTTGACCATGTCTTCGTCGTCCATGACCAAGATGCGGCCATGGCCGGACGGCAGCTTAGCCTTAGCCTTAGCCGGAGCGTCCGGCGCCGCATCCGCCGCCACCAGGTAGGCGTGGAACCGGGAGCCGCCCCCGGGCGGCGATTCCGCCGTGACATGCCCGCCGTGCTTCTTGACCACGGAATACACCATGCTCAAACCCAGGCCCCAGCCCTTGCCCTTGGTGGTGAAATACGGATCGAACACCTTGCTCAGGTGTTCCGACGGTATGCCCCCGCCCTGGTCCGCGACCGAGAGTTTCACGTAACGGCCCGGGGCCAAGGGCAGCGGCCCCGGGTCCCGGAGGTCCTCGTTGGCCGCGCTGATGGAGATCTGGCCGCCCTCGGGCATGGCCTGCATGGCGTTGAGCACCAGGTTCTGCACCACCTGCTGCAGTTGGCCCTCGTCGCCATGCACCGGCCATAGTCCCGCGCCGAACTCGAATACGCATTTGACGTTGGATCCGCGGGCCGCGAACACCGCGGTATTGCGGACCATCTCCCCCAGATCGAAGGCCAGCTTCACGGGCAGGCCCCCACGGGCGAAAGTGAGCAGTTGCTGGGCCAGCCCCTGGGCGCTATGGGTGGCATAAAGGGCGTCGCCCAATATCTCCGAGACCGGATGCGACTCCGGCAGCTGGATGCGGGCCAAGGAGATGTTGCCCATGATGGCGGTAAGTATGTTGTTGAAATCGTGGGCGATGCCGCCGGCCAATACCCCGAGCGACTCGATCTTGCGCATCTGCAGGAGTTCCTGCTCCATGCGCTTGATATCGGTGATATCACGCCCCTCCGGGATCATCATGGTCACCCGGCCGCTATCGTCTTTTATGGGCTTGAGGGAGAAGTCCACATCGCGGAGGCTGCCGTCCGCGGCCCGATGGGTGGCCTCGAAACGCAGGGCCTCGCCGCCGGCCGCCCGGACCACGGCCTCGCGCAGCTTGGCCTGCAGTTCCGGGGAATGCGTCCACCAGGGCGTCTGCCAAAAAGGCTTGCCCAGAACCTGCTCCGCGGTTATGCCCGCGAACTTCAGCGCGGCTTGGTTGGCCTCGATCAACGTTCCGTCCGGCTGCACGATCCCGATGAATTGGAAGCTCTGGTCGAACACGGCCCGGATCTTTTGCGCGCTCTCCCGCAGGGCGGCCTCGGTCCGCCGACGCTCCGTGATATCCATGATATTGCCGATGACGGCCGGCCGGCCGCGGTATCTCAACTTCGAACCCAAGGCTTCCACGTCCAAGACCCGGCCGTCCTTATGCAGGCAGCGGAAACAATATTGCGCGGAAGCCTCTTCCCCGGCTAGGCGCCGGCGGATATGCCCGGACACCAGGTCCCGGTCCTGGGGATGGACGAATCCCAACGGGTCGTGGCCGAGCATCTCGGCGACTTCATAGCCCAGCATCCGGCCTAAAGCGGGATTGACGTGCTTGAACACGCCGTCTTGGATTATATGCACGCCGGAGAGCATGTTGTCGCTTATGGCCCGGAAGAAAGCCTCGGAATCCCGCATCTGCTCTTCCCCGCGCTTGCGTTCCGTGATATTCCGGCATAGGGAAGCCAGTTGCCGTCTCCCCCCGCGCTCCTGGATATTGGCGTTGATGAGGATGTTCACGCGCGTACCGTCATGGCGCAGGTACACGGTCTCAAAATCCTGGATGAATCCCTGCCGGGCGCAGAGCGCCACGGCCGCGGCGTTATTATCTTTTTCCTCGGGCGCGGTCCACTCCACTACCGAATGCCCGATCACTTCGTCCCGATGCCGGCCGCCCACCAGCCGGAGATAAGGTTCATTGGCCTCCAGCACGATGCCCTGGCCGTCTATGACCACGAAGCCGGTATCCGTGCTGTCCACGAGCGTGCGGTAGCGGCTCTCGCTGGCCTCCAGCGCCGCCTCCACGCTGCGGTGCCCCGTGACATCGCGCGCCCAACCGACCAGGGCCACGACCTTGCCCTCGCGCGATATCGGAGTCTCGTTTATCCCCAGCCAGCGGGTCTGGCCGGACTTATCCCGGATCTCCACTTCATAGGGCGGCTGACGCAGGCCGGTGGAGAACGCCTTTTGGGTGGCGGCCTCGGCGTGCGCGTTGAGCGGGTTATCCGTGGCCACGCCCGTCCAGGTCTTGCCCAAGATCTCCCGGGGCTCATATCCGAACAAATTCTTGACCTGGGGGCTGACGTACGTCAACAGCTGGTCCGGGCCGCGCCGGTAAAAAACGTCGCCGCTGGATTCCAGATAACTGGCCAAGACATCCTGTGCGCCGTCTGTGTCCTTACTGCCCATGCCCCACCTCTTCGCCCGCTGCTCACGGCTGGTGGGATCACAGCAGCGACCCGGCCAAGCCCGGCTTTATCCTACAACAAAATGAGGCAGGTTTTAACTGGGACTTCAATCGACTTCACCCGTTTTTTTGTTGCCGTAAATGCGGTCCCGGCGCTTTGCGCCGGGACCCACCCGCGGTAAGCGCCCCTGAAGGGCGGGCATGGGCGATCCTCCTGCCCATTATTTACCTGTTGCCTATGTGGCCGGTCTATACCCTTCCGACCTGCTAGGGGCCCCACAGTCGCGCTCCGAATCAGAAATGCAGGAGGTCGGCTGCGACCTTGAACCAGACCAGGCCTACGGCCAGCAGCAGGAACAGTTCCGCCGGGCCCAACAGCGCTCCGCCCTGGGCGGACCTGCGGCCATAAGCGCACACATACCGCTTAAGCCGGCGTCCCGACCACATGTCCAGCCGCGCCCATTGCGCCCCGAACTTCCGAAAATTGGGCCCGCTGCACTTCCAGACCACCTTCAAGGTGCCGGCCAAGCCGGCTCCGTCCGGCAGCTTCAACTCCACGTCGTAATAACTGCCCACGACCAATTCCACATTGCCTTCCAGGCACATCCCGCGCTGGCTCACGTCGGAGGCGAGCAGGCCCACGGATACGGCCGCAACGCCGGCCCGATCCCGGATGCGGGCTTGCACGTTCAGCGGGACGCGGACGTCGCGTCTGCTTTCCTTAGGGCTAGGGAGCACGGCCATATCATAACATAGCCGGCACGACCTGCCCCAGGATCGGGCCGGAGCGCGGACTTAGAATTTCAGAAGATCGGATGCGACTTTGAACCAGACCATGCCTACGAGGAGGATCAAGAGCAGTTCCCCGGGATCCAACAGGCCGCGGCCGTCTACCGGCCGGCTGCAATACGCGCCCACGTACTTCTTTATCCGGCGTCCCGACCACATGTCCCAGCGCACCAATTGCGCCCCGAACTTGCGCGCCTCCGGGCCCGCATACCGCCAGACCACCTTCAAGGTTCCGGAGAGATGGGCGCCGTCAGGCAGGCATAAATCCACGATATATAAACCGCCCACGGCCAGGTCCGCATTGCCCTCCAAGCACAGCCCGCATCGGCTTATATCGGAGGCCAGCAGCCCGGCAGGGGGCATGGCTCCGTCCCGGACCCGGATGCGCGCCGGCACATTGAGGGGCACCCGGATATCGCTCCTCCGTTCCCGCCCCGATTCGGCCGGCTTCACGGAATCATTATCCATGATGGGCTCCTTACCATTAAAATAACAGGGCCGGCCGGTAAATTCATTGCGGCTGATTATAAATTCGGTAAAAGCCGGCTAGTCGCAGACCTTAAGGTCTATGCCCAGCACGCCGCGGCCGCCTTGGACCCGGCAGATCTGTCCGCACGCCGGACATTCGGCCACGGGCATGTCCGAATGATGGTCCACGCCTTCTCCGCTGGGGCCCTCGTGGCCGCAGGCGCACTTGATCACCGCCGGGATCACGGTGAGTTCGAGCGCCGCGCCTTCCAGCGGAGTGCCCTGAGATTCCACCGCGAACATCTGGCGGAAGGATTCCTGGCCGTGCAGTTCCAAGGCGCCCACCTTGAGCGCGACTTCCGAGACCCGGCCGGGTTTAGGCCCCAGCTCTTTCAAGATGGTCTCGATGACGTTATGGATCAAAGCGTGCTCGTGCATGCTGTCCTCCTCGGGGCATGGCCCCACTCTTCGGACAAGACGCGCCGGGCTTCGGCCACGAAGGCGGGCAGGGCGGCCTGGGCCTGCGGGGTGAGGGTCTCGCGGAACACGGTAGGGTCGGCCACTTCCAGGGCGATGACCCGGATATCCTGCGGGAAATGCATGCCCACGCGCTGGGCCAGATGGAACAGCTCGGGCAAGCCCGCGAAATGCGGGGAAGGCGCGACCATATCACGGAAATCCTCGGCCCGCCAGGTAAGCACCGTGCCCGGAGCGCAGCGGCCCGTAGCTATGGCGTCGACTATGACCGCCCGGTCGTAGCCTTCCAGATGGTCGAGCAAGGCCAGGCCGGCCTCGCCCGTCTCCACTACGTCTACGCCTTCCGGGAACTCCGTCCCCAGGCTCCGGGCGGCGTGGAAGCCCACGCCGTCGTCGCCCAGGATGTCGTTGCCCAGGGCCAGGACCACGGTCCGGTTGGTGCGCGGCTTTATCGGCGTATCTCCCGGATGAGACTGCCGTCGGCGCCGCGCAGGTTGACCAACAGCGGCATCTCCCCGGGCAGGGTATGCGTGGCGCAGCCGAAACAAGGATCATAGGCCCGGAAAGCCATCTCCACCTTGTTGAGCAGGCCGTCGCTCACGTTGCCGTTCTGGATAAGGCCCTTGGCCGCCTTGTCCACGCTCATGGCGATGCGCGCGGAGTTATTGAGGGTGGCCACGATGAGGTTGGCCTTGGTGATCAGGCCCCGCTCGTCGGTCTCGTAATGATGGATCAGGGTGCCCCGAGGCGCCTCGACTACGCCCACGCCGACCTTGGGGGTCTTGGTGGGCAAAGTCCGGATATCCTTGCCGGTCAGTTCCGGGTCATGGGTCAGTTCCACCAGGCGTTCCGCGGCCTGGAGCATCTCGACTACCCGGGCCCAATGGTTGGCCAAGGTGTGATGCACGGGCTTGCCGCCCAAGGCCTTGAAGTACTCCTCATAGGCCTTCTGAGCCTCGGGGGTGGCCATGCCCTCGGCCGCGTTCAAACGGGCCATGGGGGCCACGGCGTATACGCCGCTGCCTTCGCCTTCCACGAAGCCCTTCCAGCCCACCTTCTTAAGATACGGGAACTTGATGTAGCTCCAGGGCTCCACGTGCTCGGCGATATGCTCCAGATAATCCTGGACCGGGAACTTGGAGTGCTCCTTGCCCTCCGGGGTGACCACCCGGATCTGGCCGTCGTAGAAGTTCACCTTGTTGTTCTTATCCACCATGCCCATGTAATAAGTCTTATGGGTGAAGGCGTCGGAGGTGATCATCTTGAGGTAGGCGTCGTTCTTGAGCACGATGTCGTGGAACACCTGCAGGGTGAATCGGGCGAACTCCAAGCCGTCCTGGGCGATCTCCTGGAACTTGGCCACTTCCGAAGGCGCGATGCCCTTGGCCACGCCGCCGGGCAGGCCCAGCACGGGATGGATGACCTTGCCGCCCGCGTAATTGATGATCTCGCGCACGCGCCGGCGCATGGAGATGACCCTCTTTCCCACTTCCAGGCCGACCTTGCCGATGACGCCCACGATGTTGCGCAGTTCCTTAGGCGCGTCCGGGCCCACTATGAAGTCCGGCCCGCCCAGCACGTAGACGTGCAGGGCATGGTCCTCGAGCATGAAGGCATTGTAGACCAGCTCCCGGATCTTGCGGCCGGTGGCCGAGGGCTCCACCTGATAGAGGTCGTCTAAAGCCTTGGCCGCGGCCATGTGATGGGCCGTGGGGCAGACCCCGCAGATGCGGGAGGTGATCTGGGGCATGTCCTCGGCCGGCCGGCCCAGGCTGAACACCTCGAAGCCCCGCAGTTCCGGGATCTGCAGGTAGGCCCGGTCCACGTTGCCCTGCTCGTTCATGAAGATCTCGATCTTGCCGTGGCCTTCCAGGCGGGTGATGGGGTCGATGGAGACCTTGCGCTGGCGCATATAGCCTTCGTTGGCCTTGGCTTGCGCCTTATCCCACACTTTCTGAACAGTGTTATCCATTTTTTTGGCTCCGATATCAGTTCAACTTGCGCCGCAACAGGCACTTGGACAATCCATAGCGATAGAACGTGCCTATGGGGTCGGGTATGCCGTCCAAAACCGCGTCGATGTCTTTCTCTTCCTTGGGCTCGATGTTGGAGAATACCGAGGACACGAACTTGGCGCCCTGGTCCTTCACGCGCGAAGACGGCCCGAAGCAGCCGGTGCAGGGCATATTGCCCTGCGGGCAGAGGGCCTCGCAGCCGGAGCGCGTGGCCGGGCCCATGCACACCAGGCCCTGGGCCAGCAGGCACTTTTCCGGGTCGATGAGCACTTGATGCGGCCGCTTGAATTCCTTGAGGGCCAGATCCGCGGGCTTGGAATCCTTACGCGCGCACTCCTCGCACAGGGCGATATCCGGAGATAGCACCGTGCCCTTAGGAGGGAGCTTGCCGGACAGCAGCGCCTGGACCGCGGCCATGATGATCTTAGGCGTGGGCGGGCAGCCGGGCAGATAATATTCCACGTCTATGACCTGGTCGAGCGAGCGCACCACGTTGCGGAACTCGGGCAAAGACAAGGCATGGCCCGCCTCGGTATGCTGGGTCTGGGGCCGGGTCTTGCCGTCGTTGCTCACGCTGGGGCAATCCTCATACACGTACTTAAGGATCTGTTCGCGTTGAAACTGGTTGGCCAAGGCCGGGATGCCGCCGGAATTGGCGCAGGCCCCGAAGGAGACCACGACCTGGCTCTTGCGCCGCAAGAGGCGCACCATCTCCTCCTGCTCGGAGGTGCGGATCGCGCCGTTGATGAAGGCGGCCACGATGGATTTGTCGGGCCGGGCCTCGATATCGGACTTCTTAAAGTCCATGGCCACGGGCCACATCACGATATCCACGGCCTCCACGACCTTGAGCACGTCCTCCGCCAGGTCCACCACGGCTTCCTCGCAGCCTCCGCAGGACGCGCACCAGTAAAAAGCTACCTTGGGCTTATCCGACATGGGCCACCTCCCCCTTCTGAACGCCGTTGACGTGGGCTTCAAGCTCTTCGATCTCCTTATCCCACTCTCGGAACTTGCCGGGCAGGTCGAGCGCGCCCAGGGCGCGGACCTTGGCCACCATGTCATTGACCGTGGTCTTGACCTTCTCGCCCTCCGCGCCGGATATCCATTCCAGGCGGAAGCGGCCGTCCTCGATGCCCATAGCCTTGAGCATGCGCATGAGCATGCGCATGCGGCGCAGGGTCTTGTAGTTGCCCTCCGCATAATGGCAGTCGCCGGGGTGGCAGCCCCCGAGCAGGACCCCGTCGGCGCCGCGCGCGAAAGCGTCGAGCACGAACTGGGGGTCGACCCGGCCCGAGCACATGACCCGGATCACGCGCACGTTGGGCGCGTATTTCAGGCGCGATACCCCCGCCAGGTCCGCGGCGGTATAGGTGCACCAGTTGCAGAAAAACGCCACTATTTTAGGTTCAAACCCGGCGGCGGGCAAGGGCCCGCCGTGCCTGGAGGGCTGGCTTTCTCCTTTCCCGGAAGGCACCACTGTATGCTCTTGATGCTTGCTCATTTCGCCATTACCCCCTGGATCTCGCTATAGATCTCTTCGTCCTCGAACAGGTTCTGCCGGATGGAACCCGACGGGCAGGCCGCGGCGCACACGCCGCAGCCCTTGCACAGCACCTCGTTGATCGCGGCCTTCTTCTTGACTTCGTCGAAGCTGATGGCCGAGTACGGGCACAGCGGAACGCAGGATTTGCAGCCGCAGCACTCCTCCTCCACCACGTGCGAGGTGTTGGGCTCCAGCTCCACGTAGCCGGTGTCGATCAGGGTCAAGGCCTCGGCGGCCGCGGCCCCGGCTTGGGCCACGGTATCCGGGATGTCGCGCGGGCCCTGGCAGGCGCCGGCGATGAAAATGCCGTCCGTGAAGGTGTTCACGGGCGCGAGCTTGGGATGGCGCTCCTGGAAGAAACCCTCGTTGCCGCAGCCGATGTTGAATCTCCTGCGCATCTCTTGGGCGTCGGCCCGGGGCTCCAGGCCCACGGACAGCACCACCATATCCACCGGGATGCGGCGCACGAACCCGGCCAAGGTGTCTTCCACCCGCAGGACCAGCTTGCCCTCTTCCTCCGGCTTCATGGCCCAGTCCGAGACCTCGGCCACGCGGCCGCGGATGAAATGCACGCCCTCGGCCAAGAGCTTATCATAGAACTCCTCGTAGCCCTTGCCCGGGGTGCGCATGTCGATGTAGAAGTTATAGACCTCGGCGCCCGAATGCTCCTTGATAAGATGGGCGAGCTTGAGCGAGTACATGCAGCAGACCCGGGAGCACCACTTATTGGTCTTCTCGTCGCGCGAGCCCACGCAGTGGATGATGCCCACGGACTTGGGATGCTGGCCGTCGCGCAAGGTGATCTCGCCCAGGGTGGGGCCGGAGGCGTTGACCAGGCGTTCCACCTCCAGGGAGGTGAACACGTTGGGATAGCGCCCGTAGCCGTACTGAGGGCTGCGCTTGGCGTCGTGGGCCTGAAAGCCCGTGGCCATGATGATGGTGCCGACTTGCAGCTCCTTGACCTCTTCCTTCTGGGTGAAGTCTATGGCTTCCCGGTCGCAAGCCTCGGCGCAGGATTTCTTGCACTTGCCGGTCTTCAGCTGGATGCAGGTCTCGGGGTCGATCAAGACCACCTTGGGCGTGGCCTGCGGGAAGTCGATGTACACCGGTTTGCGCTTGCCCAGGCCTTGGTTGAACTTGTCCGCGAACTTGGGTTCCTTGAACACGCAGGCGTCGATGCACTCCATGCAGCCCACGCACAGGTCTTCCTTGACGTAGCGGGGCTTGCGCTTTACCGTGACCTTGTAATTGCCCACGTACCCGTCCACCTTGGCCACCTCGGAGTAGGTCCAGAGCGTGATGTTGGGGTGGGATTTGACCGAGGACATCTTGGGGGTCAGGATGCAGGCCGCGCAGTCCATGGTCGGGAAGGTCTTGTCGAACAGGGCCATGTGGCCGCCGATGGTGGCTTCGCGCTCCACCAAGGTGACTTTCTTGCCCGCGTTGGCCAAGGTCAGGGCCGCGTGGATGCCGGCGATGCCGCCGCCGACCACGAGCACGTTGGGGTCGACCGGGACCCGCTGCTTGTCCAGGGACTTATGGAAGCGCACCCGGTACACCGCGGCCCGGGCCAGGTCCTTAGCCTTTTCAGTCGCGGCTTTCTTGTCCTCGTGCACCCAAGAGGCATGCTCCCGGATGTTGACCATCTGGAAATAGAAAGGGTTGAGTCCCCCCTTGACCGCGGCCTTGCGGAAGGTCTCCTCATGCAGGTTGGGAGAGCAGGCGGCCACCACCAGACGTTCCAGCTTATGCTCCTTGATGTCTGCGGCGATCATCTCCTGGCCCGGGTCCGAACACATATACTTGTAGTCCCGGGACACCACCACGCCGGGGATGGTGGATATGTACTTCTGGACCTCGGCCACGTCTATGGTGCCGGCGATGTTGCTGCCGCAATGGCAGATGTAGAACCCGATGCGCGGGGCTCCGTTGGATCCGTGATTGTTCTCGGCCATGACTTACCTCCCGGCCATAACGGCTTGGGCGGAGACTATGCCCCGCTTGATGCCCAATTCCGAAGCGGGCAAGCCCATGGCCAGCCCGAGGATCTGGGTGAAGTACAGCACGGGCATATCCACCCGCCCGTACTGGCTCGCCATCTTGTCCTGGTACCCGTCCAGGTTGAACTGGCACAGCGGACACACGGTCACGACCGCCTCGGCGCCGCGCTTCTTGGCCTCGTTGAGTATGATGTAGGAGAGCCGCAAGCCGACCTCGGGCAGGGTGCCGGTCAAGCTGCCGCCGCAGCAGCGGGTCTTGAGCGGATATTCCACGCACTGGGCGCCGCAGGCCGCCAGCAGCTTATTCATGGTGACCGGGTTGTACTGGTCGTCGAAGGTCGCGTAGGGCCGCACGATCTGGCAGCCGTAATAGGGCGCGAACTTATGTCCCGTGAGCGGCTGTTTGATGCGGGCCGCGATCTTGTCTAAGCCCACGTCGTTGATCAGGACGTCGAGGGGATGCCGGACCTGGACCGTGCCCTTATAATCCAGGCCGCCGGCCTTAAGAGCCTTGACCACCTTAGCCCGCAGTTCGGGATGGTCCTTGAGGCCCTGCTGGGTCTTGTTGAGCACCAAGTAGCAGGCGCTGCACGGGGCCACGATCTGCAGGTCTTCACGCTCCGCGATGGCCAAGTTGCGGCCGGCCAAGGCATAGGACTTGGCTTCGTCCACGGACATATAGGCCGTGGCGCCGCAGCAGTTCCAATCCTCGATCTCGCGCAGTTCTATGCCCAGGGCGTTGAACACGGCCAGGAGCGATTCTTCATACGCCTTGCCCGTGCCTTTGAGCGAGCAGCCGGGAAAATAAAGATATTTCATTTCGCGACCTCCTTCTGATTCTCGGTCTCCAGGGCTTGGAGGATCTTGCGCAGCTCGGTCCGGCGATGGATGGTGTCCGGCAGGAAGGACATCCGGCCGGTGCGCAGCAGGTTGATGCCCAGCCCGGTCATGCTCAAAAACTTGAACCAGTTGGTGCGCAGGAACAGGTCGATGACGAGCAGAGTCTCGTTGACGCGGCCCCAGGTGAATATCATGCGGCCGAACTCCTTGGCCAATATCGGTATAGGGAAGCGGCGGGGATACACGCCCTCCTCGATAGCCCGGCGCTTGAGCAGGTACATGATGTCCGTGACCTGGATCTTCTTGGGGCACTCCACCCGGCAAGCGTAGCAGCTGGCGCACAGCCAGATAGTAAAAGAGCTCAAGACCTCTTTTTTAAAGCCTTCCCGGGCCAGATTGATGAGCCGGCGCGGAGTGTAATCCATGTACAACGACAGGGGGCAGGTGGCGCTGCAGACCCCGCATTGTATGCAGTGGCGCAGATTCTCGCCTCCGGTCTGGCTGGTGATCCAACGGGCGAAATCCTGGTCGCGCTCGGATTCGTACTTGATCTTTTGCTCGAGTGGCATGCGCATATCCTCCTGATTGTTGCGGGAGAGCCTTTCATACATGATAACATGGCCGGACGGGCGGCTCGAAACGATTTCTGCTTATACCACTATAAGCCCAGCTAATAATGATGTACTATATGGACGGATGCATCTGGAATCCCTGCGCATATTCCGGGACCTCATCGAGACCGGGAGCTTTTCCAAGGCCGCGGAACTCAACTATCTCACCCAATCCGCGGTCAGCCAACAGCTCAAAAACCTGGAGAAATCCGTGGGCCGCCCCCTCCTGGACCGGTCCAGCCGCCGCCTCAAGCTGACCCCGGCCGGACAACTCTTCTACCGCGCGGCCCGCCGCATCGTATCATCCTACGAGGACATGGCCGCCCGCATCCAATCCCTGTCCCGGCAATCCGCCCAGCGCCTGCGCATCGCGGCCATATACAGCGTGGGCACCTATGTGCTGCAGACCTATCTCAAAGAATTCATCAAGAGCCATCCGGACATAAAAGTGGAGGTCGAATACCAGAAGGCCAGCCGCATCTGCGACGACATCCTGCGCGGACGGGCCGACCTCAGCATCATGGCCTATCCGGTCAAACGCCAAGATATCGACATGATCCCCCTGGCCGAAGAAGAATTGGTCCTCATCATGCCGCGCGCCCATCCCCTCAACCGCAGATCCCGCCTGCAGATCAAAGACCTGAGCGGGCAGGACTTCGTGGCCTTCGACCGGGGCACGCCCACGCGCAAAGCCTTGGACAAGCTGCTGCGCGAGCAGGGGACGCGGGTCCGGGTGCGCATCGAACTGGACAACATCGAGACCATCAAAAGCGCGGTCGCCAACGGCATGGGCGTATCCATAGTCCCACTCTCCACCGTGGCCGCAGAACCCAAGTCCAGCCCCTTATGCATGCGCCGGTTCGCGGAGCAAAAGATCTCCCGGCCGCTGGGCGTGCTAGTACGCAAGTCCCGGCGCGAAGACCGGGCCGTGCAAACCTTCCTGGACCACCTCCACCTAAGCCCCGTGCCCGGCTTCACCTACCCCCAACCCCGGTGACGGAGGTTGATTTTCTTGCCTTCGGCTTTTACGACTATCTAATAAAAATCAGTGTTTTTTTAAAATACAAAGCCAAGAATCGCAACAAAATCAACCTCCGTCACCGCTTTTTCAGCCGACCGGGACTTCGTCCAGGCGGACGATGCCGTTCTTGTTGAGCACGATGCGGATGCGCTCATAGCTGATCTGGTCCTGCCCATCGGTATCCCGGATCAGGTATTTGACCAACATGTTTACGTGATAGACGCGGGCGCAGAGCAGATTGCGCAGCTCGCGGGTCTCGGGGTCCAGATGCAGGTATTCGGTCTCCTGGTCGTCGGCCTGTTCCACGAACTCGCGGACGCTGAAGCGCATGATGTCGTTGAGGTCCCGCAGCCGCGTATGATGCTGGGCGATGCGGCTGGGATCTATAGACACCTCTTTCTCATACTTGAACACCCGCTCCGGCTTGCCCTCCTCATCCACGGAGGTGATGTTGTCCATCCTGCGGCGATGCGCTATATCCGGAGGGATCGAAGCGTCGGACACGAAGCTGAACGCCTCCTTGAACGAGCCGATGCGGGCGCCGTGGACCGGGTCCAATATATCCACCTTGCGGTCGGCCAGCCAGCGCGTTATGCCCCGGGAAAAAAGCAGCTTGAGCCAGTCCTTGATGCGGTCCTTGAAGATATAGCTGATCACCACCACGGACACGAACGGCAGACTGTTGACCGCGTAGCGGCTCTGCGCCAAGACCGCGGCCGCGGTCGCGCACAACATCGCGATGCCCGCGGCCAGCCCGAAGAAGAATTGCAGCACGCCTTCCCATTCCGAGACGCATATCTGCAGATGCAGCACGCTGGAGATGAATTTCTTCAGCACCGAACGCCGATATATGATGGTCTCGTTGCGCCCGCCCGGCTGGATGATCGAAGGGTAGCCCATCGCGAGACGGTATCGGGGCTGATCGATAAGCAAGGCGACGATCGCCTCGTCCACCGCGGCCAAGGCCCCCCGCACCCCGGGGCGAGCCCGCACGCCGTCCAAGAGCTCTCCCAGGTAGTCCTCCACGATAAGACTGAGGAATTCATCCAAAAAAGCGAAAGCATCCCGCAGGCGCGGCGGCAAGGCCGGATGCCCGATTTCCGAACGCAGGCCCCGGACGCGCTCGACCAGCGCCCGGACATCGGCCAAAAAATCCTGCCCGCCCGCGGCCACGGAGGCCAGACGCGTGCCATTGTATTCGCCGGCCGCGGCGATATCATCGAGCATGTGCTTGACGTAATCCCGCAGCGCTCCCCGAGCCACGCAGCCCAGGAGCTTGACCTCATCCACCGTGCGGGATTCCAGGCCGTCTTCCCTCCGGCCGGCCAACAGCTCCGAAACGTTCTTTGCGATGCGCACCAGCGGAGAGGCCTCCATGCCGGGATCGAGCAGCTTGCCCAGGTCCAACTGCGGGGTCTTGAAGCGGATGTATTTCTGGGAGTGATTATAGAAATCCTCTTTCTTATAGGTGGCGGGGGTGATGTTCAGCGCCCGAGGGATGAAAAAATAAGTCTCTATCCGGTAGACGCCGCGCTGAGCTTCCGGCAAGGACAAGTCCAGCTTGATCTCGAAACGGTGGGAATCATGGAACCGGATCTTCGAATCTAATATCTCGAGCTGTTCTTCTCTCAGCATGGACATGGCTATCGGTCAGGATCTGCGTACGGGATTTTGGCAGAGCTTCCAGAAATCACGCATGTCCGCGGGGATGCGGGCCAAGAATTGCACCGGCCGGCCGGTAGCCGGATGCACGAAGGCTACCCGGTAAGCGTGCAGCATCATGCGCGGCGGCCAGGGCTCGCCGGGCCGCTGCTTATCGAACTCCAGGTCGCCCATGACCGGATGCCCCAAAAGGTCGAGATGCACCCGGATCTGGTGGGTGCGGCCGGTCAAAGGCTGGGCCTCGACCAGCGCCGCGCGCGGACAGGACTCCAGCACCGTAAAAGCGGTCTCCGCCGCCTTGCCGAACGGCGTGGCCAGGACCTTCCGATGCCCGGGCTTACGGCCCACCGGGGCCTCCACGCGGGAACGGCGCTGGGCCCAAGCGCCTCGGACCAAGGCCCGGTAGGTCTTGGTCACTTCTCGGGCCTTGAAGGCCTCGATCAAAGCCTCATAGCTGCGCGGAGTCTTGGCCACGAGCAGGACGCCGCTGGTGAGCCGGTCCAAACGGTGCACGATGCCGCAGCGCGGAGTGCCCGCCTGGACGATGCCCGGCAGATCGCGCAACAGCATGCCCGCCAAGTTGGGCTCCGGCTCGGCCAGCGCGGCCTCGGGCGCCTCCAGCCAGCTCTCGCCCAAGGGATGCATGAGCAGGCCCGCGGGCTTCTCCAAGACCAGAAGTTCGCGGTCCTCATGCAGCACCCAATCCGCCACCCGGCCGAAGGAGGCGTCCCAAAGCGCGGGCTCCATATCCACGCAGACCGCGTCCCCGGCCTTGAGCCGGCGGTCGGCCTGGCCGGGAGCGCCGTTGACCTGCACCGCGCCCTGTTCCACCATGCGTTTGACATGGCCGCGGCTGAGCCGGGGCAGGCGCTCGGCCAGATATTGGTCCAATCTCTGGCCCGGGAACTCCACCACGAAATCTTTTTGATTGATCTTCATCATCTGGCCTTTACTCCCCGCCTCCACATCGCCATAGCCGCCGCCGCGATCCCGGCCAACGCCAGCCACTGGGATATGGAGAAAGGCGGCAAAGAAGCGCCGCGGTCATCGTAACGCAGGAACTCGATCAAGAATCGGACTGCCCCATAGCATACCACATATGCCATGAACACCGTACCGGGGACGATCCGCCGCCGCTGGGCCAGAGGCAGAAGCCAGAGCCAGAGGCCGAGCCCTATGCCCGCATCCGCCAAGGCCTCATAGAGCTGGGTGGGGTGCAGCGGCACGCCCCAAAGCTCCATGGGCACGGCGCTGCCCGGGCGCCCCTCGATGAGCCCCCAGGGCAATTCCGTGGGCCGGCCATAACAGCAGCCCGCGCCCAGGCAGCCCAGCCGGCCGATGGCCTGCCCCCAACTCAAGGCTACGGCGAAATAATCGGCCAGCGGCATATACTCGAACCGCAGCCACAGTTTCGCGGCCCAGCCCATGGCCAGGGCGCCGATCAATCCTCCAAAAAACACGAAACCGTAGCGAATATCCGCCAGCAGGCGGAGCCGTCCGTCCCATAGTTCCCGATAGGACACGGCCCAGAACATGAGCTTGCCGCCCAGCACCGCCCCGAAGAACAGGCAGTATATGAGCCGCCAGAATTTCTGCTCGTCCAAGCCCATAGCCGCGCTCTGGCCCTTGAGCCAGAGTATCCCCGCCAGATAAGCCCCGGCCACGGCCAAGCCGTAGGTGGAAAGCTGGTACCCGCCCAACGATATCAATGTCGGATGCATCTGTGATATGACCGATACGTCAAAGCCAGGCCGGAGGCGACCAGGGCCGCGGCCAGCCACTGCCCGGCGCTGAAGCCCAGCCCAGCCGGCACCGTATCGCCTCGGAAAGGCTCCAGGGCGAAGCGCAGCGCGCCGTAAGCCGTCAAATATGCCCCGCTGGTGCCGCCGTAAGACCAGCGGCCGGACCCGACGCGGGGCCGGACCCAGAGCAGCAAGAACAGGAATATGGCCAGGTCTCCGCCCGCCTCATAGAGTTGAGCCGGATGCAGCCGCCGCCCCAGCAGTTCGGCCGGCACCATGGCCCGAGGATCGGTAAAGGCCACGGACCAAGCCCGCTCGCTGGGCCGGCCGTAACAGCAGCCGGCCGCGAAACAGCCCAGCCGCCCGAACACGTGCCACAACGGCGCGGCCAAAGCCACATGATCCAATATCCTGAAGAACCCGACCTGGGCCCGTCGGGAAAACAGCCAGACCGCTCCGGTCACTCCGAAGAACGCGCCCAGCACGGAGAATCCGCGGTTCAGGGCGAAGGCCGCGGACCAGAATCCCGGGCCGAACCAGGTCTCGTACTCCAGCAGATACAGTATGCGGCCGCCCACGAATCCGCCCAGCAGGATGGCATTGACCAGCATCCAGAGATCGTCGTCCTTGCGCAGCCCCATCTTCTCGCGCTGAGCGGACCATATCCCGAAGGAGAGCAATCCGCCTAAAGCCACCGCCGCGCCATAGCTGTATAGACTCAGCCCGCCGATGGTCAAAAGTATGGGATGCACTCAGCCTCAGCCGCCCAAAGCCCGGAACTCCGCCAGGGTGCGCGCCGCCAGGAAGGGATTGATCTTCTTGATCTCGCCCAGGGCCGCGCTGGGCTTATTCCCATAATCATGGCCCGGCCAGACCACGGTGGACTCGGGCAAAGCCGCCAAGCGGCGCAGGCTGGCATGCATGCGCGCGGGATCCGAGCCCGCCAGGTCGGTGCGGCCGCAGCAATCCAAGAACAGGGTGTCTCCGGTGAAAAGCTGTCCGCCGGCCGCTATGCACTGGGAGCCCGGGGTATGCCCCGGAGTGTGCATGAATTCCAAGTCCAGCCCCGCCACCCGCGCCCGCTCGCCGTCGGCCGTCGGACGCAGGCCCGGGACCCCGGCTAGGCTTGAGGCATCGGATGCGTGCACCCAGACTTCCCTGCCTCCGTCCGCCAGGATCTCCCGCAGCGCGCCCACATGGTCGAAATGATCATGGGTGAGCAGGACCGCCACGATGCGGCGGCCGTCCGAGCGCGCGGCCGCGAGCAAGCCGGCGCCGTCCCAACCCGGATCCACCGCGGCGCATTGCTCCCCCGCAGCCGAGCCCACCAGATAGGCGAAGTTCTGCATGGGGCCTACGGCCAACTGCCGGAGATAGATGCCGCCGCTCATGGGCTGCGCTTGGGCGGGTCGAAACGGTATTCGACCTCGCCGTTCCTTATGAACCCGACCTTGCGCGCCTCCCGCTCCAGGGCGGGGCCGCTTTCCCGCAGTTCCTTCAGGCGCGCCTCGGACTTGGCGTTCTCCGCCTCCAGGACCGCGATCT
>JBAZVY010000025.1:0-16718 GCA_041660645.1 Elusimicrobiota bacterium
CCCGTACTTTCTCCATAATCAGCTTCATACTGACTTCTATCGCCTATCCCTTCGTGGCCGCGCCGGCGGTGGGGTGGATCATGTACGGCACGCTCATGGCCCTGGGGCCCTTGGCCGCCATAGCCACGGGCCCGCTCAACGGCATCATAGCGGACCGGCTCTCGGCCCGGAACTCCATGGTCATCAATATGGCCATCCGTTCGGTCCTGTCCTTGGCCTTGCCCGCCTTCGCTTGGTTCGGGGTGCTTAATTTCGGGACCCTGCTCGTATCATCGGTAGCCAACGGCTGGATATTATCTTCCACCATGACTACGGAGAACGCTTATATCCGCCGTCTGGCGGGCAAGCATCAGGCTACGGTAACCGTGCTGTCCTCGGTGCATTATGTGGGCATGCAGGTGCTTTTGGGCCTGATCCTCGGCATCGGCGCGGTGGTGGATAAGACTAATCCGCTGCTGGCTTTTCTGTTCTCGGCCGTGATCCATGGCCTGGTCATCGCGCCCATACTCTGGTTCACCATGCCCAATGACACGCCCCAGGCCAAAGCCGCGGGCCCGGCGCGCAAGCTGTCCGAGAAAGCCCGGGCTTTCTTCGGTAAATATTGGACGGAACTCCTGCTCGTGGCCGGCGCGGTCGGGTCCTATGCTTTTCTGCATTCGCCTCTGCCTATAGCCGCGGCTTTGTTCTATTGGGTCCTGCGCACGGACACGGTGCGCAACCTGCGCCGCGGAGCCTGGCGCGAGGTCGCGCCTCGGGAGAACGAGATAACGGCCCGCATCGCGGAATTGGAGGCGGCGGGCGGAAGTCGGGAGGAGATCGCGGCGCTTCAGGCCGAAGCCAAGGTGTATCAGCGCCGGCAGTTCCGGGCCATGCTGTTAAGCGCCACCCAGGCCGTGCTGACTTATCCGCTGCAGAATTTCGCCCTGCCCCTGATCGCCGTGACCTTGGTCGGGGCTTCGGGCAAGGCCTTGCTTTTGGGGCGTCTGCTGGGCGCCATATTCTTCGGCAACCTGATCGCTAACTCGACCCAGACCGATGAACTGCCGGGGGTGCGCCTGCCTTGGATCGGGCAGGTATCCGGCCAGCGCATGGTGCAGGCCGCAGTCTTGGGCTTGGCCGCAGCCTGGGCGTGGACGAGCCTGGCGCCGGGAAGCATCGTGGCCGCGCTCGCGACCGCGGGGGCCGCCGCCGGGCTGATGTGGGCGGTGCGACGCCTGTCCCAACGCGGCTGGATAAAATTTTTGGGGGTGGGCCTGGCCGCGATATGGCTGTCCTACCTGGTCTGGGCGCTGCCCGGCATGCTGCCTTTCATGAGCGTGCAGACCGCGTTGTTTTTGAGCATGTTGATCTACGGGCTTTTTACCGGGCCCTCGAGCGTGGCTTTCACCAGGTATCAACAGGAGAATACGCGCAAGAGCGACTTGGGCAAGATCTTCGGCATCGGCAGTTCTTTTTTCAACACCTTCAATTCCTTCGGCTACGGCCTGCTGGCCTTAGCCGCGAGCCTGGTCACTCCGGCTTTTCCGGCCCTGCTCCTGCCTATAAGCATCGTATATCTGGCCGGGGGATTGGTGTTCTGGCGGGCGCCTAAGTCCATGCCCGGACTGCCGGACAGCGTGTTGCGCCAGTCCGTCCCTCCGAAATCCTGATCGGACGCTCAGACCTTGCGGTCTATCACGACGTGGATGCGCTTATCTCCGGGATAGACCACGTTGGGATGCAGGCCTTCTAGATCTCCGCGCAACGGGGTGCCGACCGCGCCGTGGCTGTTCATCTGCACTTGGATGCGCAGGGGCGTGTCGCCGGGGATCTCCGGCACTATTAGGTCGTCGTCGTTCATGCTGAAGGATACCGGGAACCGCGGATTGACTATCCGATGCACGGCCAGGGGCACGTCTCCGCGGTTCTTGGCGATTATGAACATCACGGTGTTGCCGGGGGCTAGCTTGTGCTGGAGCGAGGACGCGATCGTGACCGTGCCGGAGAGCTGGAACTCGTGTTTGGAACAGGCGGATAAAGCCAGCAGTCCGAGCAGGGCCCCAGCCCAGAATCTGTTCACGCCGGCTGATCGGCGGGCGCGCTATGGCGTCTGACGGCCAGCCATATGTAGACCGTGGTCGCCAGCAGGGACAGCGGCCGCAGCAGGGGCAGGTGGACCGGCAAGAATAGCAGTATGCCCTGCACGGCTACGATCAAGGTCTGGGCATAGGCGCTGATATTGAACAGCGGCGCGTACTGCATGCCGGCCCCGGATACGCCGTTGACGATGAGCGCGACCAGGGAGTAGAACAGGGCGGCTATGATCTTCCAGATGAAGAATACGATGAAGCAGACCACGAAGCCCAGGGGCAGCAGGACCAGGGGCAGCATGCGGGCCAGCTCCCGATAGAGCTTGGCATCTATGACCACGGACTTGGCATTGGGCGTCTTGGAAAAGTCGTAGACATCGAGTTTGCCGCTGTTTTGCATCAGGTACATGCTGTTGGCGGTAACGTAGGCCAGGACTTTGCCGTCGGTCATCATCTGGGGAGTGACCGGCTCGGTCCGCTTGGTGTCCAGCGTGAAGGCCACGGTGTCCAGCTTGGGGTAGCGTATCGTCACCAGCTCGTTGGTGGGGGTGGAGAGCCGGTTGTTGGCAAAGGTGATGGGCGGCACGTTGGTCTCCAGCCAGACGAACGCCTCCTGGATGGGGGGCATGACGCGCACCCAAAGCATCAGGGTGAACGCCAGGGAGAAGAAAAATCCCAGATAGGCGATATACAGTAAGGACCGGCCCACGTTCTGCCCGGAGATGCGGCGGTAGAAGTTTATGCTGGTTATGCTGTTTATGGGATCTAGGATCATGCTGAAAGTATATCAAAATGGGGACATAACACTCATTTGGGCTGATAAAACAAGGTATTCCTGGGAAATGAGCGGCGTGTCCCCGGATTTAGAGACAGCGGTCGTAGCGGCGATGGATGCCGGCCAGGCGCTGGCGCAGGCGGCCGCGCAAGGCTGCGGCTGGGAATAGGCCGGCGGCTTCCAAAAGCAGGGCCACGCAGCCCAGCGCGTCGGAGAGCCGGATCATCTCCGGGGCGACTTTTTTGGCGCCTATGCCGTTGTGGTAGTTGACCAGGGGCAGGGCCACGCCCGCGGTCTCGTAGCCGTGGGCCAGGTAAGCCGTGGCTTCGCAGGTGCCTCCGATGAGCCGGCGGCGCTGGGTGCGGATGCGCCGGGCCTTTAGTCTGGCGGCCGCGGCATCCAGTAGCGCGATCAGGTTGGGATCGAACATGCAGGCCTTGTCGCCTAGCCGGATCACCGGTCCCCGGCCGGGGCGGGCGCCGGGCAGTTGGCGCGAGGCTTCTATGGATATGATGGAGTCATCCGGCGAAGCATAGCCTTGCCGGGCGAAATCCAAGGCGCCCACGAAGCCCACTTCTTCGGCGCGATGCAGCAATACCTTCAGGTTGACGCGGATCCGGGAGCGTATGGCTCGGCGCAGGGCCTCTAGGGCGATGGCTGCGCCCATCAAGTCGTCGATGGAACGGGAACGGACCCAGCCTTTCTCCACGGCGCAGGGAGTCAAGGCCAGGATCGCGAAATCGAGTTTTTGGCCGCGTTGCGGGGCGAGGGTCCAGGTCACGGAGAAGGCATCGCCGGAGGCCGGAGCCGGGCCCAGTACTCCTATGGCCGCCGGCCGGTTGCCGCGCGGCAGGGCGGGGAACGCCTCCACCTTGCAGCCCTCCAGCAATTCGCGCGGGTGGCCGCCCTGGAGCGTGGCCCGGCAGCCGCGGGCCGTTACTTTATCCAGATGGAAGCCGGGATGGTCCAAGTGCGCGGCCAGGGCTAGGGCCGGCCCGGGGCCGGCTCCGAGGTATTCCAGGATGAGGCCGCTGCGCAGCCGGCGGACCCGGACCTTTCGGCCGAGGGCCTTCCGAGCCCAGCCGGGCACGCGGCGGGTGACCGCTTGTTCGCGGAACGGCGCGGTGGGCACCGAGGTCAGGACGCGCAATATGTCCAGGGTCTGGTCCGACATCAGAATGCCGACATGCCGCTCATCACCGAGTGGAGGACGAGCCAGGTCCGGTAGCATTGCATGGCCACGTAATAGGTCAGCAGTCCGATGCTCAGGGTGTAGGCCCATTGCGCCGGGCGCGATATCAGGGGGGAGCGCCACACCAGGATCAGGCTGAACGGTCCCAGGGCCAGGAGGGCGCATGCGATGATGCCCCAATGCTGGTAGTACCACGGAAAGCCCGTGAGGTTCTTGCCGCAGAAGCGGCAAAAATTATCTTCCGGCGCCGCGGGCTTGCGGCAATGCCAGCACAGTCCTCCGGCTTTAGGGCCTTCTACCATGGGTGATGTCCTGGTCCGCGGTCGTCCCCGGCGCGCCGGGGGATTTGCCTATACCGGCTTAAACTGATAAAATCACACGTCGCTCCGGGTTCTGGTGGCGCGTTCGTCTAGCGGCCTAGGACGCTGCCCTCTCAAGGCAGAGATCAGGGGTTCAAATCCCCTACGCGCCACCAGACCCCAGGAGCGTTTTTTATTGTGCGGTCAGCTCAGGTGCTTGCTGATGATCTTGGTCATCTCGAACATGTTGACGGTCGGGCGGCCGAATACTTCCTTGAGCGCCGCGTCCGCGTTGATGTTGCGCTTGTTCTTGGCGTCCTGCAGCTTGTTCTTCTTGATGTAGACCCAAAGCTTCTTGACCACCTCGGTGCGGGGGAGGGGCTTGGAGCCGACGATCTTTGCGAGCTCCGGGCTGGGCGTCAATTCCTTCATGAAGGCAGCGTTCTTGGCCATTTTCTCTCTCCTTGTATCCTTTCGGATGAGCCCCATTGTGCATGATTTACCGGCTCAGGTCAAGCCGCGGTCGAGCCCGAAGCCTTAAAGCAGCGTCATTTGTGCGCGGAATCAAAGCGGCGCCGGGCCGCGATGCGCTCCATCTCGGCCTTGGTCGCGGGGTTCTGATCGAGTACGAAAGCGAAGTCCGCGGCCACCAGAGTGAAGAGCTGGGACGGCTCTTGGCAGGTCACCGTGGCCGTGCGCGGACTGCTCGACACCAGGGCGATCTCCCCGAAGAAGTCGCCGGGCCCCAGCGCGGCTACGGTCTTGGTGAAGCTCAATAGCCCGGGCTTGACCTGGACTGCGACCCTGCCCGTATAGACTATATAGAAAGCGTCCCCGGTCTGGCCTTGGCGGAACACGGTATCGTCGGCGCCGTAGCCGTAGAGCGCTATATAGGGCAGGACCTGGTCGAGCTGTCCGACGTTCAGGGGCGAGAAGAACTCGACTTTGCGCAGCATGCGCGCTAGGACCGACATCTCGGTTTCGCCTATCTTGAGTTTGATCATGCCAGCAGCAAGAGGATGAAGTAGCCGGTCATGAGGACCAGGCCCAGGGGCACGGCGGCGGCGGCCCATTCCCGGCTGCGGATGCCGAGTTTGGAGGCGCTGATGATGTTGGGGATGTTGCCGGGTATGAGCATGCCTCCGGATATCAACAGGCCCATGAGGATGAAGGTCAGCTTGCGGGGGCTCATGGCCGGCACGATCTCGGCCGCGGCCAGGGTGGCGTTGTCGAGTATGGCGGATGCGGAGTTGAGCCAATACAAGGCCCAGTCCGGGACCGCGGCCACCGTGCGCTCCGCCAGCGGGGACAGGCCCGCGCCGAGATAGACCAAGGCCATGACGAAGGCGTAGACTTTGGCCGCGCGCAGGATTATGTCCCGATCCTGTTCCACCTTGTCTTCGTGCAGGGAGTCGGCGGCAGCCGCGTGGCGGCCGACCTTCCAGGCCGCGGCCGCCGCGGTCAGGGCGATGCCGGGCACGATCCAGGAGCCCAGCAGACGCGCCAGATATAGGAAGTCGGCGTTATGCGGAGGGCCCTTGAGCTTGGACACCACTATGGTGGACAAGGGTTCGCCCAGCGGCGTGAGGGCCGCGCCCAAGCCGATGGCATAGCAGGCGCAGACCACCAGGCGCACTTCGTAGTGCCGTTCCAAGCGCAGGGCGGTGACCGTCTCCGCCAATATCAAAGCCGCGATGATCGCGGTGATCAGGCTGGAGCTTAGGCCTAAGAGCAATACTATGGCGAATACGGCCAGGCGCAGGCCCAGCAGTCTGACGATCCGGCTTACGGCTTGGCGCAAATGGGGGCGGGCTAGGCGGAATAAGAAACCCACGGCCAGCACGGCTAGGGATATTTTTATGGGTTCGACCAGGGATTCTCGGATCAGATGCAGGCTCCAGCTTCCGGATGCCGTCACCGCGAGCCCACCCATGACCAAGAGGAAGGCTTCGAGCTCTTCTTCTACCTTCTTGACCGAAAAGGGCAGGAGCAGGACTAGGCCCATGATCAGGGCCAGGGAGGCCATAGAGAGCAGTCCGAGGTATGGGCTCATGCGAGTTGACGGATGAGTCCTAAGTGTGGCATTTTATCCACAGGCGTAAAACCTAAGGAGGCCGTCATGAGAAGAATGGTACCCATTTTCGGTGCTTTGCTGCTAGCTGTAGGCTGCAACCCGCAGCCGCAGCCTAAATCCGAACCCATCCCGCCGGCCCCGGCCGCGGCTCCGGCGGCCGACCTTTCACTCTTGGCCCCGGCCCGGGCCACGGAAAAAGCCCCGGCCGTGTTCAAGGCGCGTTTCAATACCACTAAAGGAGACTTCGTAGTGGAAGCTCACCGGGACTGGGCCCCGCAAGGCGCGGACCGGTTCTACAACCTGGTGAAGATGGGCTATTTTACGGACGCCGCGTTCTTTCGGGCCATAGAGGGCTTCATGGTGCAGTTCGGCTTGCATGGGGCGCCGGAGATCAACGCCCGTTGGCGCGAGGCCCGCATCCCGGACGATGCGGCCGCGGGCCAGTCCAACCGGCGCGGCTATGTGACTTTCGCCACCGCCGGTCCCAATACCCGGACCACGCAGCTCTTCATAAATTACGGGGATAACGGCAACCTGGACGGCATGGGGTTCACGCCTTTCGGCAAGGTCGTAGAAGGCATGGATACGGTGGATAAGCTTTATAAGGGATACGGCGAGGGCGCGCCCTCGGGCATGGGCCCGAATCAGGGCCGCATCCAGATGGAAGGCAACGCCTATCTGAAGCGCGATTTTCCCATGCTGGATTATATCCAGAGCGCCCGTATCGCGGACTAGGCCGCCGGCGGTATAGCCGATTCCGCCGGTGCCGGCCGAACGTATTTCCTTACGGCCGGCGCTGGGCTTGGCCGGTCATGGGCACGAAACGTACGGCCATGCGTTTTTCTTGCGTGAGGCCGGCCGCGGTCTTGCGCAGCAGGAGCAATTCCTGATTGTTCCAGATGCCGCTTCGGCCTATCGGTATGACCATACGGCCGCCGTCCTTGAGTTGGTCGATCAGGGGCTGGGGTATGCGCTCGGGCGCGCAGGTCACTATTATGGCGTCGAACGGAGCGGCCTCGGGCCAGCCGCGGTAGCCGTCGCCGGCGCGGGCGTGTATGTTGTGGTAGCCTAGTTTGGCCAATGTGGCCGCGGCCCGCGCGGACAGGGCCTCCAGTATCTCCACCGTGTAGACTTCCCCGGCCAGTTCGGCTAGGATCGCGGCCTGATAGCCGGAGCCGGTCCCGATCTCCAGGACCTTGTCGCCCGGCCGGATGGCGAGGGCTTCGGTCATGCAGCCCACGATCAGGGGTTGGGATATGGTTTGGCCTTCGCCTATCTCCAAGGGCGAGTCCGCATAGGCTAGGCGGCGCAGGCCCGCGGGTACGAATTCGTGGCGCGGTACTTTGCGCATGGCGGCCAGGACCCGGGGAGCGCGGACCCGCTGTTCCGGGGAGTAGGCCGCGATCAACGCGGTCATGGCCTCGCGCTCCTGGAGGAATCTCTCCGCATCGGTCGGAGCGCGGCGGGTGCAGGCCGCGGCCAGCAAGGCGCTGGCCAGCGCGGCCATGCGAGCGGACCATATCATGCGCATAAGCGCTATTCTAGCACACGTAAAGCGAAACCCCTCGCCTGAAAGGGCGAGGGGTTTCGGTCCGTGGACGCCGGCTTATCGTTTGATGTCTTTAAGCCATTTAAGGAATACGCTCCAACCGCCGTCCTTGGCCCAGGTCAGCTCATCGTAGTCCTTGTTGTAGCCGTAGCCGGGCAGGTATATGGCCAAACCCTTGGCATTGGCCAGCTTGTCTCCGGTCGCGTTGTTGCCCATCACGACCTCGTTGGCTATGAAGTTCTCCAGTTCCGCGCTGTAGCGCTTCAGGGACGTGTCTTTGGCGCTGGAATCGACCAACTGTATGAAGTGCAGGAGGTCCTTGTTGTCGTTATACGCGAAGCTCTGGGCATGGCTGACGGCCGCCTTTATCTTGTCCCCGTTCTTGCCGTTCATGGCCAGCACGGTCCAAGCGGTGAGTTTGCTCAGCAGCTGGGGCAGGGCCGCGGCGCGTACCACGGACTGCTGCGCGGCCTGGTTGATCTCCGCGTAGTGCTGGGTGTAGGCCTGGGCCATGAGTCTGGCCAAGTCGAGCGAGGACATGTCGGCTTTGGCCGCCAGGGGGCCGAGGAACTTATCGTAGGTGTAGCCGTCGCCCGGCTCGGTCTCTTCCGAGGCCACGATGTAGTCCGCGTAGTCCTTGATCTGATAGCCGACCTCGGCCATCTGCATGAGGCAGGCGTCGCTGGCGAAGATGTCGACCTTGCCGATCTTCTCCATGGCCAGGCGCATGTCCGGGGTGGTCATGTGGTTGCCGGTCTCATCGTCATAAGAGATGCCCTGTATCCACGCGTCGTTCGGGAGCTTGTCCGCGGACATTTTGCTCCAACCGCTGCCGTGGTTCCAGACTACCAGCACGTAGTGCTTGGCCGGGGCCGTGGCTTTGGCCCACTTGACGAAGTCCACCAGGTGGCGCCAGTCGCCCATGTCCGCCTTGGGGATCTTTTCGAGCGGGAGGCTGGAGATTTTTTTCGGGTTGTTGTCCTTCCTTATTACGTAGCGGCGCTGGCCGACCCAGTTGCCGTCCGTGCCGTCATAGCCGGCGATCCGGCCCAACTCCACTACGATCTTGACCTTGTCCGTGGAGCCGACCTCCTCCATTTCGTTGACGTCGGCCAGACCGAATTGTTCCAGATTATTCTTGGCGTTGACGTATACCATCACCGTCCATTCCGGGATGGGGATGCGTCCTTCCAGAGCGCTGACGGCGGGCGTTGGGGCGGTCTCGGCCTGCAACGACTCCAGCACCCCTTTCAGATCCAAGCCCTGGTCGAGGTCTATCTTTTCTGCGGCTAGGGGACGGGCGCTGACCAACAGCGCGCACATCGCCGCTACGGCAAGGCATTTCTTTAGCATTATCGCCTCCGATTTAAGCGCGAATGCGATCCTCCCGGCTGGGGAGCAAGGCTCCGCGACTGTTTCGGATTATAACATAAAAAGTATAAAATCGGACCAATGGACCTATCCGGATATGGGTCTGAGGGCCTAGGGCTTGGTCTGGCGGGTCAGGGCCAAGTCCCAGGAGGCGGCGACCCTGCCGCCGCGGCGCAGTTCGCCTTGCGCGTGGTAGCTGCGCTCGCCTAGCTGGGTGATCGTGCCCGAGCCGGAATAGCCTTGAGCCGGGGCGTCGAATACCGCGAATATCCGGCGGCCCGCGAATTCGAACGTGCCTTTTAGCTTGCCCAGCGCGGGATCGTGCGCGCGCCAGCGCGCGGCTTTGCCCCCGGCATAGGCCTCCACGGTGTAGTGGTTATCCAGGCGCCGGCCGTCGGCTGATTCCAGCCAGTTGTGGATGGTCCAGGCCGCCGGGCCGTGTTCCACCACGGCCTCGCCTTGCGCGGCTTGGGGCTGGTGCTCGGCATCGAAGATGCGGCCTTGCGCCAGCCAGCGGCCGGGGCGCAGCAGGAAGGAGTGCTTCATCGGCTCAATGCGGTCCGTTTTGGACCACGGTATAGCCGAAGGGCGGCAAGCTGCCGATCCAGCCGGGGCCCAGGCTCGGGTCCTGGAAGTCCACGATCGCGGCGTGGTCCGTGGGGTTGGCCAGGACCAGGAGCTCGGGGCGGGAGCCGCCGGGAGCGAATAGGGCGTAGCCGACCCAATCCGGGGAACCGGCCGCGCGCAGGACGCGCAGGCGCGGGCCGTCCAATGCCGAGCGTATGGCCCGGGAGGCATACATGGCGGCATGGAAAAATTGGGTGATATCCGGCACCGCTTCCCGCCAATCCACCTGCACGGGCACGCCGAAGGGGATGGATTTGGGCTCGGTGCCGGCCGGATGGTCGAAGCCGACTTCCTGGGAGCCGTAGAAAAGCTGGCTGCCCGGCAAGAGCAAGGTGAGCAGGGAGGCGCCGCGCAGCCAAGGTCCGAAAGCGCGCGCGGGCGCGGCTTCGTCATGGTTGCCGATGAAGGCCAGCATATCCGCGCCGCCTACCTGCCAGTGCAGGTATTCCGCGCGCTCCAGGGCGGCCCGGATCCAGCCCGGATCGCGGCTCTGGAGGGCGTCGTACCAGCCGATATGCCCGCCCGGCCGGTCCATGTTGTTCTTGGAGTAGATCAGGTCGAAGCCGCAGGCCGAGAGTTCGTCCCAGTTGTCGTAGCCCTCGGCGATGAAGGCCGTGCCGGGATGGGCGCTCTTGACCGCGGTCAGCAGTTCGTCCATGAATTCGGTCTCCGGCATGCGCGCGCCCCAGGTCCGGCTGAAATTGGCGTTAAGGTCGAGATACGCCATGTCCACCCGGAAGCCGTCCACTCCGAACTCATCCACCCAGCCGCGCACGATGCTCGTCATCTCCCGGCGCAATCCCGGCTGGGAGTAGTCCAACTGAGCCGTGTCGTTCCACCAATCCACCCGGCCGAATATCCCGTAGCCTCCGTGCCGGACCCACAGCCAGCGGCCCGTGCCGGGATCGCGGTGTTCGAACCAGCCGGGGTCGGGCGCGGCGGGCCGGGGGTGCGGCGCCTGCTTATGTATGAAGAACTCGGGGTGGTTCTTCAGCAGGGCCGAATCCATGGACGTGTGGTTGGGCACGAAATCGATGATCACGTTCATGTCCAGGCTGTGGGCCAGGGCCACGAAAGCCCGGAAGTCTTCCCGGCTGCCCAGTTCCGGCTCCAGGGCCGCATGGTCGAAGATGGAGTAGGGCGAGCCGCCGCCCGTGCCGGAACGGTTGCGCTGGCCTATGGGGAATATCCCCATAGGCCAGATCGTGTCGAAGCCTAGGGCTTTTATGTCCGCCAGGTCCTGGGCGTTGATATTCTTGAAGAACGGGGCTTCCCGGCCCGGAGGGCGGCCATAGGCCGTGCGCCGTCCGGCCAGGTTGTAGGCGCGGGGGAATAGCTGGTATATCCGGGCCCGGCGGATCCAGCGCGCCGCGTCCAGGTCCGATAAGGCGCAGCGCAGGGTGTCGGTGTAGCTGCGGGCCGCGTCCAGGAGACGCTCGTAGCGCGCCGCATCCGTCCCCGCATCGTGGTCCGCGTGGCGCAGCAGTTCGCGCACGTCCCGGGTCCAAGGCACGGCTGCGAGCAGGTCGTCGAGATAGCGGCTGTAGTGCGCAAGATTGCCCAGCATGGCGTCTCGGCCGTGCTCGCGGCGCAGGCGCTCTTCGGCATGGATGAAGCCTTCCAGGCCCGCGCTCGGCGCCGGATGCTGGCCGCGGCCCGGGATCCGAAATACGAAAGGCGCTATGGCGCTGCCGTCGGATTTGCGGGTGCCCAGGCTAAGCAGGGCGCGCATCTGGCGCAGCCGTCCAGGTACGGCGATCGGGACCATGGGCTTCAAGAGTATGCAAAGGGTATCAAATTCTGATAAATTACGGCTGTAGGCTAGGGTTCAAGGGGGAATAGTCATGTTCCATGCAGCTAGGCTGGTCTCGACCGCGTTCGTCTGTCTGCTGTCCGCGGCGATCGTGCGCGCCGCGGATCCGGATAAAGCGCCGGATGCGGGCCGCGTCATGCGGGACAAGGTCGCGCAGTTCGCGCCGGTATCGGTGGGCGTGGACCTGGCTAAGATAGCTCCGGCGCAGCGCTTCACTCTTAAAAAGATCATCGACGCGGCCAGGTATATCGACGCCATCTACCTGCGGCAGGTCGCGGCTGAGAACCCGCAGTGGCGCAATCAGATCGCAGCGGATCCGAAACTGTCCGACACTTTGGCTTATTTCGACATCATGTACGGCCCCTGGGACCGTTTAGACGGCAACCAGCCTTTCTGGGGCGCCAAGCTCCGGCCCCAGGGCGCGGCCTTCTACCCCGAAGACCTGACCGCCAAGGAATTGGAGGCGTACATCGCCCAGCATCCTAAAGAGAAGGAAGCCTTGAGCTCGTATTTCACGGTGGTGGTGCGCGACGGGGCGCGGCTCCAGGCCGTGCCGTACAGCGAAGCTTATAGCGACCGCCTGCGCCCGGCCGCCAAACTTTTGGAAGAAGCGGCCGCGGGCGCGCCGGACCAGCGTCTGGCCGCTTTCCTGCGGGCTCGGGCCAAGGCTTTCCTTTCTAATCAATACCGGGAAAGCGACATGGCCTGGATGGACCTGGGAGACGGGGATATCGAAATCGTGATCGGGCCGTATGAGGTCTACAATGACGACCTCATGGGTTATAAGGCCGCGTTCGAGGCTTTCGTGACCTTGCGCGACCAGGAGGCCTCCAAGGAATTGGCTAAGATCCAGTCTTTCATCCCGGCCTTGGACCAGGCTTTGCCCCTGGCTCCCGAATATCGGGGGCCGCGGCGCGGCTTGGAGTCTCCTATATCCGTGGTGGACGTGCTCTACAACGCGGGCGACAACCGGGCCGGCGTCCAGACCTTGGCCTTCAACTTGCCTAACGACGAGTTCGTCCGCGAGAAGAAAGGCTCCAAGAAGGTCATGCTCAAAAATATCGGCAAAGCCAAGTTCGAGAAGATCCTGGTCCCGATCGCCCGAGCCCTGGTGCGTCCGGATCAGGTGGGCAAGGTCACGTTCGAGGCTTTTTTCAACCACACCCTGGTGCATGAGGTCTCGCATGGGATCGGGCCCGGTTCGCTGACCTTGAATCGGAACGGAAAGGCCGTAAAGACCACGGTGAACCAGGAGCTCAAGGACCTCTATTCCACCATCGAGGAGGCCAAGGCGGACGCCATCGGGCTGTTCGGCACGCTTTTCCTCATCGACCAGAAACTTCATCCCGAGACCTTCCGGGAAGAGGTGTACGCCACGTTCTTGGGTGGTTTTTTCCGTTCCGTGCGCTTCGGCGCCAACGAGGCTCACGGCCAGGCTAACGCCATCCAGTTCAATTATCTTAAGGAAAAGGGCGCCATAGAGAAAGGCGCGGACGGCAGATACGCGTACGCGGCCGATAAGATGCCCGGGGCCGTAAAGGACTTGGTGCACGACCTGCTGTTGATCGAAGCTCGGGGCTCCTATTCCGGAGCCCGGGAGTTCATAGCTAAGTACGGGAAATTGCCGCCGGACCTAGTCGAGCAGTTGGCCGGGCTCCAGGGCATCCCGACCGACCTCCGCCTGTCTTTTCCCATACTGGAGGATAGCCGGAAATGGTGAGACGGACGGACGCTTAGGGCTGCATATATCGGGAGGTAGCATGGTCAATTGGAATGAGAACGAGCCGGATCCCAAGGAATTCATCAATCGCAACGGGCGGGCGCTGCTCACCGGGGCGGGCGTTTTTCTAGCGGCCATGTTCTTGTGGTCGTGCGTGGTGTTCATCCCGGCCGGACATGAAGGCGTGCTGTTCAACAAGCTCTCCGGCAAGGTCTCCGCGACCACGTTGAAGCAGGGCTGGCAGCTGCGCGTGCCGGTCATCACCAACGTGGTGGTCTATGATTGCCGCCGCAAGGCTTATACTATGTCTATGACCACCGTGGATGCCGAGCGGGAAGGCGCCAATACCAATTGGTCGCCGACCGCGGACGGCAATGCCGTGGGCATCGACATCACGGTCTGGTACCGCATACCCCAGGACACGGCGGGCAAGGTGTATCTTAAGCTCGGCAACCAGCAATGGTGCGAGGAACAGGTCATCCGGCCCATCATTCGCAACGCGGTCCGGCTCACCGTGGCCAAATACACGGCGCCCGAGCTCTACGGCCCCAAGCGCACTGATGTGCAGGACAAGATCAAGGAACTCATCGATAAATCATTCAAGGACGACAGCTTCTTCGTGCTGGACGGCGACGGGGTGTTCCTGCGCGACGTGCATCTGACCGCGTCCTACCAGCGCTCCATCGAGGAGAAGGTGGCGGCCCAGCAGACCATCCAGCGCAAGCAGTTCGAGGTGGAACAAGCCAAGCAGGAGGCCCTGGCCATAAAGATCAAGAATGACGCATTGGCATCGGCCAAGAGCTATCTGCAGCTGCGCACCATCGAGATGTTGGAAAAGAAGGATTTCAAGGTCATGGTGGTGCCCCAGAGCCAGGGGCTGATCTTGAACCTTCAGGACAGCAAGTAGCCGGAAGCGGTTTTAGATCCGGCGGCGCCAGAATAAGGCAGCTGCGGAGATGCCTGACACCAGCAAGCCCAGCAGGAAGCTGGTCGGCATGAAGTGGAAGCGCAGCTCATGCGGTCCGGGCGGCACGGAGACGGACGGGAATATGCCTTCGAAACGTTCGTGGCCTATGGCGCGGCCATCCAGATAGGCCCGCCAGCCGGGGTAATCGGTCTCGGCCAAGACCAAGGTCGCGGGCTGCGCGGCCTGGACCGAGATCCGCACCCGGCCCGGAACGTATCCTTGCAATTCGACCTGCGCGGTCCTGGGGTCGGCCGCGTAGACTCGGGCCCGGGCCGAGGGATTGGCCAGCACCCGCAGGCTGGACCGGGTCACGGCCTGGCTTCCAGGGGACAGGTCCACTACCCAGCCTACGCCTGCGTAATCCAGGAGCGGGGCCGGCGGCCGGGATGAAGCCAGGCGTCGGGCCAGATCTCCGGATAGCTGGGGTTTTAGGACTTGGTAGCTCACGGCTTCCGGGATCCCGAAGCTGGTGCCGAAAGAAGGCGCCAGGAAGTCCCGCATCAGGAGATAATCTTCCTCCGTGCGCAGCACGCTGTTCTTCCATAGGGAAAAAACACGGTCCGTATGGAATATCCGCCGGCCGTCAGCTCGGCGGTCTAGGCCTTGGGCTAGCTCGGGCCGGTCGGTCAAGAAGCCGGGCTTGGCCCAAGCGGTGCGCGGGGTCTGGGCGAAGAGGAGCAGGTCCGCGGCGATGAGCGCGGCCGCGCCCCAGCGCAGCCGCTGCGTGCGCAGGGCGGCCACCCCGGAGGCGGCCAGCAGGGACAAGGCTAGGGCCGCGGCTAGCAGCCAATTGGCCGGAAAGCGGAATATGTGGAGCCAAGGCAACGCTCCATATCCGGGGAGATGGCCGCCCAGACTGAGCAGGCAGGCCGCGGCCGCGGCTAAGGCCATGGCGGCCTCGCGTTTGCCGCCCCGGACGCAGCCCCAGGCCGCCATGAGCAATGCGGCGGAGCCGATATAAAAGGATACGATGGCCGGATCGCCGGATAGGTCCGGGAGCCAGCGCGACCATTGGGGGAGCAGCACCTCTTTAAGCAGTTGCCCGGGCGGCAGGGAGAATTGCATGGCCGCCTCCGAGGGCAGGAGCAAGCTGCGCGTGGAACCTTTCAATAGCTCCAGGAAGGGTAAGATCTGCACCGCGCATAGTCCCAGGGCCCAGAGTCCGGCTGTGGCCAGGCGGCGGAGTCCGGCGCGGCCTTCGGCCGCGGCCGCGGCTAGGCACATGGCCAGGCTGACCAGGCTGAAGGAGGGGAAGCCGGCCAGCCATTGCAGGGCCAAGGCCGCGCCTAGCCCGAGGGTCGAGCCCACGGCTTGGAAGTAGAGTATGGCGGGCAGCCAGGCCGCGGCTGCGAAGTGGTTGGTGAACACTATCCGGGATAGGAATAAGCCGTTGCCTCCGGCCAACAGTCCGGCCGCGGCCGCGGCCGGAAGCGAGGCGTACCAGCGCCGGGCCAGGGCGCCGAGGGCCAGCGCGGCCAGGAGCGTGTGAAAGACTACCCATAGCCGCAGGAACGCCGGGAAGTCGTCGACTGCGGAGAGGATCAGCATGGGCGGATAGAGCGCCATGCATTGCGGATCGGCCAGATGCGGTTCGCCCAGGCTGCGCCAAGGGTTCCAAAGCGGGAGGTGGGGCGATTCCCAGACCGAGCGCATCAGTTTCCAGTTCGGGAACGTGAGCGTCAACATGTTGCCGTCTACGGGGATCAGGCCTTGCCAGAACAGGGGCCGCCAGATCAGGCTGAGATAAAGGGCCGCGGCCAGGGCGCAGAGAGCGATCCCGGCCGGGCTCTTCCATTTCATGCGGAGCCCTTAGGCCGGGTCCGGGGTTCCGGATGGGATGGGCTTGAAGACGCGGTCGTATGCCCAGAGCAGCAGCGCGGTCAGCACGCCGACTCCGGATATGACCCACCAGGCGCGCGCGGGCTGTCCCAAAGTCTCGCCGAAATAGCGCATGACCTTGCCTCCGAACCAGCCGCCTAGGAGCGAGCCGATGCCGATGGGCAGGAAAGCGAAGCCCATGTAGGTGCCTTGCTGTCCGGGGGGCGCCAGGCGGGATATGTATTCGTAGTAGCGGGGCGACTGGATCATTTCGCCCACGGCCAGTACGAATATGGCCAGTACGGTCATGGGCAGGGACGGCCGCCAAGCCAGCAGCAGCCAGGAAAGGGCGGTGACCAGCGTGCCCAAAGTGATGGCGCGGAAAGCCGGTATCTTGCGGGTCAGATGGTTGATCAGCAAGGTGAAGCAGATGACGGCTAAGCC
>JBAZVY010000026.1:0-16257 GCA_041660645.1 Elusimicrobiota bacterium
TCTTCTCCCTTTGCTACTTTCCCGAAGTGCTCTCGGCTGGACAGCGCCTGCCAGGTTTCAAGAGTTTCCCCGTCCTTCCCGTGCTTGACCAAATAGGATTGATAATTAAAAAACAAAACATGCGCTGGGTCATTGAAAATGATACCTGCCTCGCTCTCCAATGAAGAACTACTATGTTTCGATCCTGTTTGATCAACTGCGTATGAATACAATGCCACAACGAATAGCCCGCAGAAAACCACACCGAAATTTCGTCCCTTATTCATAATAATGCACCCCGCCCCAATAACCAGAAATTACAAATCCTATTGTATCACAAAAATATCCTCGTCGCACCACGCCCAATACCATCCACGGACAATACCGCTTACCCAGCAAGGCTATTTTCAAGACCACTAAAAGTTTCTATTTAAGCAACGCAGGAATAACGTAGGGGGATTCGGTCCAAGAGGCAGGATGCCACCGGCTTAGACCGGTCGGTTATCGACGCAAGTCCCGGTTGGGTCACCAACTCCAACTGGACATTTGCGGATTTTAAGTCCGTTGTGTCTGCCAGTTCCACCACTTGCCCATTTTGATTATTACAGCACTTTTTGAGAGCGCCCGGGCGGAACGAAAAAGCTCTCCTGCAAAGCCTCCGCCACGAACCGATGCCCAGCCGGAGTGAAATGGCCGAAACCGAAAAAGAACAGGGGCTTTATCTCCCGGGCCGAAAGCCCTCTGGCTTTTATGTATTGCCCCAAGGACAGCGCCGGTATGCCCTCTTTTTCAGCGAAATCCATGACCAGCCGTTCCGGCTGGGAAAAGTCATACTTGCCGAACCGCAGACTCCACGCGGGATCGGGCCGGCTCTCATATAGCTCATAGAACTTCAACGGAAACGAAGGTATCGTGACTATCCGCAAGGTCATGCCCTGGCTGCGCGCATAGTCGCGGCATAGGCGCAGCACCCCTAGGCCGATGTCCACCCCCTTCTGCACCTCGGGAGTAATGGGCCGGACGAACAGGCCGCGTTGGCCGCCCATGGGAAGCTCGATCTCGCCGGAGGCGGGCTGCTGGGCGCGCAGATTCCGCGTCTGGCGCCAACGATCCAACGGGTTCTTGAGGCTTTTTTCCAAAAGGATATAGCTGCGGATGGTCCGGGCCAGGTTCAACCCCAGGCCGCGATGCGTCAGCTCCATCTCCTGCCGCAGCCGGTAGACCGCCGGCTGGCTGCGCGGATCCAATTCCACGCGCCCGTCTCCGATGCGGTAATAGATATATCGGGCCGGATTCCACCAGGCCGGGTTCAGTTCCGACGAGCTGTTCATGAAATCGTTGACCACCGTCACGAAGATGACCGCCTCGTCGGCATGCAGGCGGGTCCGGGCGTAGCGCAGCAATTCCAGATAATAGGCCGGACAGGTCCCGCTGATGCCTAGCGGCAGGATCTCCGTCTGGACGCCGGCTCCGGCATTCAAGCGGCGCTCCAAGACCGCCCCCAGATTCTCCTGGGGTTGGATGTCGAGAGCCTGGATATAACTGTCGCCGATGATGGCGATCTTTTTCGCGCCCGGGCGCAGCGCAAAACGGGGAGCATACCACCCATAGCGGTTGGTTATGGAGTTGCCGGTCCGGGTATAGACCCGGCTATAGGGCGCGAAATCATAGGCGCCTATATCCGGCAGCCAGCCCAAGACCGCCAGGCCCTGCAGCGCCCCCTCCACGGCTAAAAACAGCCATATCCCATAGAGCAGCGCCCGATGCACGCGCGCCCCGCCCCATAACACCGCCGCCGCCATCAATACGCAGAGACCTTGAAGCGCCCAGATCACTCTAGGATGCAAGGCCAGCAAGCCCACGAAACGATAATAATAAGTCAATTCTATCGTGAACCCGATAAGAAGTACGGCGGCCGCGGCCAAAAGGACTCGCGGGGTGAACCGGGCTGGCCGCATCGGTTCCGGATCGGTCACGGGATAGCCTACTCCGCGGGGGCCGGCTTGGCTTTATTGCCGGCCAGACGCCAAAGCGTAAGCACGAACTCCGCGACGTCCACCGGCTTGGTGGCGTAGCACTGGAATCCGGCCTGCAGGGCCCGGTCATGCGTCTCGCTGTCGGAATACGCGGTCAAGGCCACGGCCGGGAACGTCCGGCCGGTCTGCTGGTTGCGCTGCCGGATCCGGGCCATGAGCGCGAACCCGTCCTCATCCGGCATGGCCAAATCGCAGATGAACAACTCCGGAGCCTTAGCCTCCACCAGCGCAAAGGCCTCGGCCCCGCTGCCCGCGGCCCGGACCTTGGCCCCACACGTGGCCAGCACGGTGGAAAGCATCTGCACGGTATCCTGGTCGTCGTCCACGACCACGATATCCAGATCGGTCAAGACCCGGGACAGTTCCCGAGGCGAAGGATGCGAGGGCGGCCGGATCCGCGCCTCCTTCTGCGCGTCCAAGGCCAAGGCCAAAGATACGATGAACTCGGCGCCCCGGCCCGGCCCGGCGCTATAGGCCTCCACGCTCCCGCCGTGCAAGTCCACGAGCTGTTTGACTATGGACAGCCCCAGGCCTATGCCTCGATATCGGCGCACCAGGGGATTCTCTTCTTGACGGAAAGGCTCGAACACGCTCTGCAGGAAATCCGGATCTATGCCCCGGCCATCGTCCGAGATCGAGATCTTGGCCTGCTCGCCCTGCGCGTATAGCCGGACCCGGACTTCGCTGCCCGCAGAACTGAACTTGACCGCGTTATGCAGGAGGTTGCCGAATACCTGCTGCAGCCGGGCGGAATCGCCCACCGTGCCGATGCCGGCCGCCGCGTCCGATCGGATCCGGACCCCGCGCATCTCCGCCCAGACCCGGATGGAGTCGCAAGCCGCCCGCAGCACACCGGCGAGTTCCACCGGCCGCTTGTTGAGCGCCAACTGCCGCCGCACCAGGCTGGACATGTCCAGGATGTCGTTGACCACGCGCTGTTGCTGGCGCATGTTGCGCTCGATGGAAAGCGCCGCGTCGTTCTGCTCCTTGGCTCCCAGTCCGCCGAAACGGAGCAGCCAGCTCCAGCCCAAGACCGCGGTGATGGGCGTGCGCAGTTCGTGGGAGACCACGGCCAAAAAATCGTCCTTGGCCTGGTCCGCGGCTTCCGCCTCGGCCCGGGCCGCCTGCTCCATGGCCAAGCCCTGGGCCCGCTCCGCCTCTATCCGCTTACGCCCGCTCACATCCTCGACCATGACCAAGAAATACTGAAAACCTCCGGACGCGTCGCGGATGGTGGATACGGTCAAAGCCCCCCATACCACCTGGTTATCCTTGCGCACATAGCGCTTCTCCGCCTGATAGCTGGGCATGTCGCCCCGGATCAGCCGCTTGATATTGCCCTCGTCTTCGGCCAAATGCTCGGGATGGGTAAGGTCCTTAAAAGTCATCCCGATGAGCTCCGACTCCGCATACCCCATGATCCGGCAGAATTCCGCATTGACCTTCCGGAACAAGAAGTCCCGCCCGGATATGGCCATACCCAAAGGCGCGTCCTCGAATATCTTCCGAAAATAGTCCTCCCGCTCCCAGAAGCTGCCCACATCCGAATGCTTCTCATGGGCAGCCATCCGGGCGCTCGCCGCGCTGGCCGAGGCCCGCTTAGCTTTAGACTGCGGGGGGCGGAGTCGGCGGACCGCCCGCTTCTGGCTGGCCTTTTTTCTCATATCGCTATCATCCTTGGTTGGACTGCAATGGATTGCCGCGCAGCCCCGCGCGCTGGGCGAGGCGGAACACGGCGAAACTAGCCTCGGTCACCACTTTCTCCCAATCCGCCTCGCCCCGGGATATGCGGTCCAATTCCTCTTCCAATCGCGCGGTATAATCCAAGTCTATAAAATTACCAGTGAAATGCCTTACCAAGAATTCAGTCACGGACCCGCCCAAGGGCGTGGCGTGCAATTTTCGTTTCCGCTCCTCCACATAACCCCGCACGATTATGGTGCGCATGATATTGGCATACGTGGAGGGCCGGCCTATGCCGTCGCGCTCCAACTTCTTGATTAAGGCGGCCTGGGTGTAGCGCGGCGGCGGCTTGGTCGAACGCTTCTGCGCGGTCAGTTCCCGCACTTCCAGCGCGTCGCCGGGCTGGAGCATGGGCAATTCGTCGCTCGACTCTTCCTCATCCTCGGGATCGCCCTCCTCCGGCTTCTGTCCGGGCTTGCGCTTGGCCTCCTCCGTGGCGTCTTCTCCGGTCAGGCGGCGCCAGCCGTCGAATAAGGTCACTTTGCCCTTGGCCTGGAATATACCCATGGGCGCGGCCGGCTTGCCTTCGACCACCCAAGAGTCCGGAGCGCACGCCGCGTCTATAGTGGTAAGCTGGTCCCGGCCGGGCGCCATCTGGCAGGCGATGAAGCGCTGCCAGATCAGGCGATAAAGCTTGCCCTCGTCGCCGCTGCCCCGGGCGTCCGGTCCGGCCTCAGGATGCGTGGGCCGGATGGCCTCGTGCGCTTCCTGGGCATTGGCCGATTTGGTGGCGTGGATGATAGGCGCCGCGGGCAGATATTCCGGCGTAAAATCCTTGGCGATGAGCGCCCGCGCGGCCGCGATGGCCTCGGGGGAAAGCGCGGTGGAATCCGTGCGATGGTAGGTGATATGGCCGTTCTCGAAGAGTCCCTGCAACAGCTTCATGGTCGCATCCGGGTTCATGCCCAGACGCACGGACGCCGCCTGCTGGACCGTGGCCGTGGAAAACGGCGGCGGCGCGTTGCGATTGGAATCGCGGCGTTCGCAGTTCAACACCCGCCAGGGCTGGGTCTTGCACCATTCCACGGTCTTCTCGGCCAAGGCCGCGTCCCGGAGCCGCTGCCCCAGGGGATGATCCTTCCAAGTCACCAGCTTGGCCGCGAAAGGCGGAGGCGCGCCCGGGCGCTCAAGCTTGGCCGCCAGTATCAGATAATCCACGTTCTTGAACTTGCCGATCTCCCGTTCCCGCTCCGCCACCAGGCGCAAGGCCACGGACTGAACCCGGCCCGCGCTCTTGGCCGCCTTGCCCACGCTGCGCAGGGTAGGGCTGACCAGCCAGCCCACGACCCGATCCAGCACCCGCCGGGCCTGCTGGGCATTGACCAGGCGCAGATCCAGGTCCCGGGGCGCGGCCACGGCTTTCTGTACCGCGGCCTTGGTCACGGCATGGAACACCACGCGCCGGTACTTGCGCGGGCCCAGCAGTTGGCTGACGTGCCAGGCTATGGCCTCGCCCTCGCGGTCCGGGTCCGTGGCCAACAGAACCTCTTCGGATTTCTCCGCCAGGGCGGTCAGTTCGGAGACCGCCCGGGAGGCCCGCTCCAACATGCGATAGGTCGGCTCCACCTTGCCGTCCGCGAACTTCACGGCCAGATCGCCCGATACCGGCAGATCGCGCACGTGGCCGAAAGAAGCGGCCACCTGGAACCCCGCGCCCAGAAAATCCCGGATCTTGCGCACCTTATTAGGAGATTCGACGATTACCAGCTTCATCAATGACTATGATACTATAGACGGTGCCGGGTATTGAATTAATGAGCCAACCCTCGGATAAACGCCGCACTCTCGTACTATTCTATTGCGCGGCCATATTCTCCTTGGTCCTGCTGTTCCAAGCCCTCCGGGTCTGCGCGGTGTTCGCGGCCCTGACCCGCTCGGCCCATACCCTGGACGACCGGACCGGCCGCCTGAACATCCTGACCCGGGATTACCGCAGACAGCTAGACTATGGCCGGGAGCTCTCCGTCCGCATGGCCTTTTTGCAGGATCTGCCCAACCTCCTGCCGGAACAGACCCGTTTCGTACGGACCCAAAACGTCATACAGGAAGAAGTCGGCGCCTTGCGCCGGCGCATAGGCGCGCGCTTGGCCCGGGCCACCTACGTGCTCGTGGACACCAAGGCCAACAAGCTCTACGTGAAGAAAGGCCTCAAGCTCCTGCTCGAGGCCAATTGTTCCGTGGGCCGGGGCGGCCTGTTGCGCGACAAGGCTACCGGCCGAGGCTGGGATTTCAATACGCCCAAAGGCGTGTTCGCGGTGGTATGGAAGACGGAGAACCCGGTATGGATCAAGCCGGACTGGGCGTTCGTGGAAGCCAAACAGCCTATCCCGCCCCCGGACGACCCGGCCCGGCTGGTCGAAGGGGAATTGGGCGGCTACCTGCTCTCCATCGGCAACGGTTACCTCATCCACGGAACCAAGGATGAGGAGTCTTTGGGCCGCCCGGTATCCCATGGCTGCGTACGCCTCGGGGCCCTGGATCTGGAGCAAGTCTATAAGACCGTGCCCATAGGCGCGAGGGTCTATGTCTACTGACGCCGCCCCCCCGGCCCCGCCCCCCGCTCCGGACGGAACTTGGCGCCCGCGTCTGGCCGCGGCCGGGGCGGCCGGCAAACTCGCCCTCCGCCGCCTGCACTCCGGGATCTACTCGGCCTGCCACCGCCCGCTATCCGCGCTGGAGACCGGCGCAGCCGGCTTGGCCCTGCTGGCCCTGCTCACGCTGGCCCATATCCGGATGAGCCATCGGCTCCAAGCCGCCCAAGCGGACAGCTACCGCCTGAACCTGCCGATAGAAGCCGCGGATACCGCGCTCGAGACCATCGACAACCTCAACACCCTGAAGGCCGAGGATATCGAGCAGATGAAATCCGCCATGGTGGGCTTAGCCAAAAAACAGAAGAAATATTACGAGGACCGCCTGGCCCTGAGCGAAGAGCGCCGGCAATTGGAGAAGCAGCTGGACCTCATCGAGACCCATCTGCTGGTGGACCCGGCCCTGGGCCGGCTGAAGATCATGCGGGCCGACCAGGCGGTCAAGGAATATCCGTTCTCCGGCATGGTCTATCTGGGCGGCCCGTCGCCGAGCAAGCCCCTGCGCACGGCTTTCATCACGGCCAAGGAATATTTCGCCCATCCCCAGCGCGGAGACGTCAAGATCCAGGACGGCAAGATCGTGTGGACCCCGCCCCAGATCGGAAACGTGTCCCGCAGCGACGCCCTGGGCCAGTACGTGGTGTTCACCAGCACGTCGCTGATACTGCATGCCCCGTCCACCGCCCAGGCCGCGCACGCCGCCTACCCGCATTGGTGCCTGCCCATGACGGTGGCGACGGCCAAGAAGATATACGACGCCGTCTATATAGGCACGCGCATATCCGTGGCTCCGGGCCGCTAAGCCCGCGCCGGAGCTCAGCCCTCGAACTTATAGCCGTGCCCGGTCACGGCTACGATGCGTTTGCCGAGCTTGGATCCCAGCTTCTTGCGCAGATGGCAGATATGGACCTCGACCGTGCCCGGATCGTTGTAGTCCGCGGGGTCATAGCCCCAGACCGTCTCCAACAGATAGGGTATGCTCAATACCCGGCCGGTCTTGCCGATGAGGGTGGAGAGCAGATCGAATTCCTTGCGGGTCATGGACACGGCCTTGCCCCCGATGCTGACGGTGCGGCCCGCAGGATCGAGTTCGATGCCGAACTTCTTCAGCTTGTCCTCGGATTGCGCCGAGACGCTGAACCGCCGCAGCACGGCCTGGATGCGGGCCAAGAGCACGCCCAATGAGAAAGGCTTGGTGATGTAGTCGTCCGCCCCGCCCGAGAATCCGGCGATCACGTCCTTCTCGGCTATGCGGGCTCCGGACATGATTATGACCGGGATGGATTGGGTGGAGGCTTCCTTCTTAAGCACCCGGCACACGGAGGGACCGTCTAGACCCGGCATCTCCGCATCCACGAGCAGCAGGTCCGGCCGGGACTCCCGCACCAACATCAGCGCTTCGGACCCATTGTCAGTGACCACGCAGACCATGCCGTTGGCGGTGAGATACCGCTTGATCATGCCCAATATGGCTTTATCGTCATCTACGACCAATATCTTCAATGGTTCCGCCTCTATGGGTCGAATATGCCATATTTACCGCCGGATACTCAACCAATATGACGGGCTGGGAGAAAAAATCAATATCGGCGCCAAAGCAGCTGCGCCAATTCCTGGGCGGCCCGGCGGCCCACCGCCGCTCCGGCCGCGTCCGCGGCCTGGTCGGAGGCGGCCGGAGGCGTCACGTCCAAAGCCGTGGCCTCTTGCACGGCGTCCCATATGCCGGAGCCGCCGTCCCAGGCCGAAAGACTGACCCGGGCGCGCGCGGATTCCAACGGGCCCAATCTGCGGTCGAACACCGGAGTGGCCCGCGCTGCCACCCGCAGATCCAGATGGCGCTGGGCCGAACCAGCCGCCACCACCTCGAAGCCTCGCGCCAGGAGCTCGCGCCGTACCGCGGCCAGGGCCATGGCCCCCACCTCCTCAGCCCGCGGGCCGGAGCCGGCTACCGTCAGAGCTACCGCCACATCCGGCGGCGGCGACCAATCCGCGGCCGGAGCTCCATCCGTACGCACGGTGGCGGCTATACGCAATTTCAAGAACCCGTCCTCCACCCTCTCGTCCAGTACGCGCTGACGGATCACGTGGCCGCGGACCTCGGACAGCATCTTCTGCCGCACCGACACCGCATCCTCCACGCGGGTCCAAGCCGATAACGCCACGCCCGAGACCTGTTCCACCGCCTTGCGCTGGGCGTCGGCCAGGGCCCGGCGGCGAGTCCCGGATTCGTCTCCAGCCTGCAACGCGGCCCAACCCTCGGCCGCCACTTCTTTCTCGGTTCCGGCCCCGCCCGACCTGGGCACGCCGGCGCAGCCGCCGAACGAGGCGGCCGCGCATAACAGGCACAGCAGGCGCGAGACCGGGGACATCAGAATCTCGATCCCAACAGCGCCTGCAGCTTGGACTTCGGCAGCCGCAAGGTCACCACGCAGCCGTTATCCGAGGTGAATTCGGATTTGACGATCTCCGCGCCGCGGATGCTGTCCTTGATGCGCGTCTCCAGGTTGGAATCCGTCTCCAATGCCCGGTCGATGCGTATGCCGCCGGAGAGCTCCACGCCCTTGATCATGGAAAGCATCTCATACTGCGCCTTCACTATGGCCGCATCCCGCGCCAGCGACTTGCGCTGGGTCTCGGTCGGCAAGGCCGGGTCCGAGGCTCCGATGCCGATGGCTTCTATGTAGCCGTAGCGGTCCGGGGTCTGGTCTAAGGTATTAGGCACGCGTCCCTGCTTCACGCGCGAACCCACGCCGCCGCAGCCGGCCAGCACACCCACCAAGACCGCCAACATCATGTTTCGCATCGCCATATCACCCTCCCTATTCCTGAATCTCGCCCGAGTCCCGCCTCCGGTCGAATGCGAAACGGCTGAGCCGGTTGGGCTGCAACGACTTGCAGTAAGATTTCATCTCCGCGGCGATAGCCACCACCTTGGCATAGTGGTCGAACTTGCGGTTCTCGCTGGTCACTATGCCGATGGACATGGTCATGAGCGGGAATTCGCGCGTGCGCCCCATCCGGTCCAAGGCACGTATGCCGCCCCAGGAAAGATCGCTGGCGTCATAATAACCCACGATCCTGCGGTCGAATAACGAAACCGCATGCTGTGCCGCCAAAGCCGCGTCCTCCGGCCGGGTGATGAGCACGAAATCGTCCCCCCCCACATGCCCCAAGAACGCGCCCTCGGCCGCGGCGGCGCGCACGCTCTCCTGCAATATCTCGGCCGTGAGCCTTATGACCCCATCGCCCCGCGCGAAACCGTACACATCGTTGAACGGCTTGAAATTATCCAGGTCCGCGTAAAGAAACGCAAACGGGACAGCCGACTGCAAGCGCCGGGTCACTTCGATCATGATCGACGGGCTGCCCGGCAGCCGGGTGAGGGGATTGGCGGAGACGTCGATCTCGTTGCGCCGCAGCAGGCTCATGACCCGGGCCCGCAGTTCCGCGACATTGAAAGGCTTGGTTATATAATCGTCGGCTCCCATCTCAAAGCCGCCGACCTCTTCGGCCATGCCATTGCACCCGGTCAGCATGACCACGGGCAGGGAGCGCGTGGCGGGACGCGAACGCAGTTCGCGCAGGACCTCCCAGCCGCTCTTGCGCGGCATCTTCACGTCCAACAGGATCAGATCCGGAGCCTCGCGCTCCGCCATGGCCAAGGCCTGGACCCCGTCTCCGGCCGCCACCACCTCATAGTGGGATTCGGTCAAAGCCCGATAGAGCACCCGCTGTACGGACTCCTCATCATCCGCGACCAGTATCTTGCGCTTCATCACCGCCTCCTTCATATCGCGCATCTCCTATGCAGGGAGAACGCTTGTTGGTCGAGTTCAACGAAATGCCGCACTTCCATAGGGGTCAATTCGGGGATGGAAGGCTGATCATGCCAATACTTGATGCGGCTATAGAACCGGCTCTTGAGTTCCGGGTCGGATATGGTGGACCCCGGATTGGCGATCAGGCTCGTGTTGGCCAATCCCGCGCGCAAGCGCCGGGCCCAATACCGGGCCTTGGGCTCCAGGATGCGCGCCTCCAAAGCATCCACGCGCCGGCTGGCATCGACGCAGGAATCCTCGGCCGGAGCATCCCGCAATTCCGAGCCCTCATCTCCGAATAGGCTGGGCGGAGCGACCGGAAAAGCGTCCGGCGGCTCTACTGCGAGTTCCGGAGCCGGCACGTACACATAACCCGGCTCCGACTCGCCCGCGGCCGACGCCGGCAGCGGGACATCGAACCATTCCCGATCCACCGTGGCCTCGCAGGCGTGCACGATCAGGCCGGTTTCCACGTCTATGAGCCGGGCATTGACCGCGACCCGGTTGCCGAGCGTCACGAAACTCCCGGTTATGATGCCGTCCACGGAAAATACCGCGCCCAACCGCTTGGTCGCGGCTGATTCCAACAGGCCGGTGCGGGACAGGCTCTGCTCATCCAATATCTTGCGCAGCAAGGAGCGTTCCACGGCCTTGACCTGCCCTGCGCGCACCAGCTGGGTCGTGAGCTTCTCGGCTATGGTCCAACCCTCCCGCGAACTGCTGGAATCCACCGGCTCGAAAGGCAGGACCGCGACCCGCGCTATGCCTTGCCTCTGGGCGCTCCGGGCCAATTCCTTGGCCATGCCCTTAAAGCTGCCGGCCCAGCCGGTCATACTAAAGGAAAGCACCAGCAACACCGCCAGCAGAGGCCCCCGGGGCCACCCCGACCTCGGGCAGTTCTCCTGCGACATCTTCGAGATCAAAGCCTCGGCCTCGCCCAAAAGCTGAGCCACCTCGCCTTCCCGAGGTCCGATGCGGTGAGCCAAGGATACCAGCCCCAAGAGGCAAGTGAGGCGATTCCTCAAGGCGTGGGCCGCGTCTTGCTGCTCTCTGTCTTGCTCCATGCCTATAGTCTAGTCCGATCGGTTTAGGCTGGATTGAAGCCGGCTTTAACACCTACTTAAATATCGCCGGCTCCGACTTAAGCGCCGGATAAGCCGGCTTTAAATTTTCCCACACCGCCGGCTGTCATACTTACGGTATGGATACTTCGTTTCCAACGGCCATATTGGTAATAGACGACGAGCCCGGAGTGCGGGGGATGCTTTCCCGCGCTCTGCCCAAACGCGGCTACCAGGTCACCATAGCGGAGAATGGGAGTAAAGCCCTGGAATTGATGCAGACCCAGGATTTCGCCCTGGCCATCTGCGACATCGCCATGCCCGGCATCGACGGAGTCGAAACCCTCAAACGCATCAAGGCCCTGAAGCCGCAGACCGAAGTCATAATGTCTACGGGCTACGCCTCCCTGGAATCCGCCATAGCCTCGCTGAAATCCGGAGCCTACGACTACATCTCCAAGCCCTATTCCTTAGATAGCCTGTTCAGCAGCATAGAAAAGGCCCTGGAACACGCCCGGATGAAGGAACGCATCGGACAACTGGAGGACGCCAACCGCTTGAAGTCCGAGTTCTTGGCCAACATGAGCCACGAACTGCGCACTCCGCTCAACGCCATCGTGGGCTACACCTCCTTGATATTGGACGGGGTCTACGGGGAAGTGCCGGAGCCGCACAAAGGCCCCATGCAGCGCGTCCTGCTCAACTCCAAGAACCTCCTGGCCCTCATCAACAACGTGCTCGATTACTCGAAATTGAACGCCAAGATGATGCCGATATGCCTAGAAGAATTCGACGCCGGCAGCTTGATAAAGGAAGTGGTCGAAACCATGCAGGGCCTGGCCGGGGAGAAAAAATTGGACTTGTCCTGGAAGGTCGCCGGGCCGCTGCCCGGCCGCAGCGACAAGACCAAGGTCAAGCAGATACTGATCAATCTGGTCGGCAATGCGGTCAAATTCACGGAAAAAGGCGGCGTGACCATAAGCGCGGCCAGGTCCTCGGACGGCAAGAGCCTGGAATTGAGCGTAGCCGACACCGGCATAGGCATATCCCCGGAACTCATAGGTTATGTGTTCGAACGCTTCACCCAAGTGGATAGTTCCTACACCCGCAAACAAGGCGGAACCGGCCTGGGCCTATCCATAAGCAAGAAACTGGCCGAACTCCTAGGCGGAGACATCGTGGTGGCCAGCGAGTTCGCCAAAGGCTCCACCTTCACCGTAATCCTGCCCACGGCCATACCGCCCACGGCGGAAGTCTACACCCAGCCGGTCAAGGCGTCCAGCGCGGAGCCGCGCAAACGCCGGATATTGCTCTGCATAGACGACGATCCCGAAGTATTGCGCCTGCTGCACGACAGCCTGAGCGCTACGGAATTCGAGTTCGCGGGCGCATCCTCCGCCGAAGAAGGCCTGGCCATGGCCCGACAGATCAAGCCCTTTGCCATCACCCTGGACGTGCTCATGCCCCACCGGGACGGCTGGTCCGTTCTGCAGCAGCTCAAAAGCGAGCCCGAACTGCGCCCCATACCGGTGATCATGCTGTCCATAATCGAAAACCGGGCCCTGGGCTTCTCCCTGGGCGTGTCCGATTACATCGTGAAACCCTTCGACCGCAAGACCCTGCTGGAAAGCCTGCGCCACCTGGAGGTCTTGCACGGCAAACGCATATTGGTGGTGGATGATGAAGAGGGGATACCGGAATTGTTCCGGACCGGATTATCCAACGAAGGCTTCACCGTGGACACCGCGGCCAGCGGACGAGAAGCATTGTCCCAAATGCGCGCGGCCCGGCCGGATGCCGTATTCCTGGACCTGGGCTTGCCGGATATGACCGGGTTCGAGGTGCTGGAGGAAATGGACAAGGACGCGGCCCTTAAAGACATCCGGGTCATCATCCTGAGCGCCAAGAACCTGACCGAGGCCGAGACCGCGCGTCTGGAACAGCGGGTGGAAACCATCATGCAAAAAGGCTCCATGAGCCTGGCCGACATACTGGCGGACTTGAAAAGACGCTTGACCGCCATCAAGGAGACGCCTTGATATGCCCGCCCTCATCATGATCGCGGACGACGACATGGATAACCGGACCATAATGGCCGCGGCCCTGACCGCCGCCGGTTTCCGCGTCTGCCTGGCGGAGAACGGGGCCCAAGCCCTAGAATCGGCCGCCCAACAGCATCCCGACCTTATCCTATTGGATATGAGCATGCCGATCATGGACGGTTGGACCGCCGTGGGCCGGCTAAAAGCCGACCCCGCCCTGCGCGCCATCCCGGTATGGGCGCTCACCGCTTTCGCATTGTCCGGAGACGAAGCCAAGACCAAGGCCGCGGGTTGCGACGCCTACCTGTCCAAGCCCTGCATACCGGCCGAACTGGTCAGCCGCGTGCGCCAAGCCCTAAACCCGGGAGGCACAAAATGAATACGGTCACCCGCTGCCGAGATGAATGGCTGCTGCGCATGCTGGAAAAACACGGCTTGCTCGATGCCCGGACCGCGGAAGAATTGCGCAACGCGCCCCTGGCTTCGGCTGAGATATTCACGCGCAAACTGGTGGCGCCCGCAGCCTTGGCCGGGGCGCTCTGGGACCAATACCGCATACCCTGCGCGGAGCCGGGCCACGCGGCGCCGGACAAGCTGGCCCTAAAACTCGTGCCGGAAGACGTCTGCCGCAAGCATGCCCTGGTGCCCCTCCGCCTGACCGGCGATGCCATAGAGATCATATGCGCCAATCCGCTGGATGAAACCGGCATGGAAGAAGTCCATGCCGCCAGCGGCCGCACGCCGCGTCCCATATTCGGCTTCCCTCAGCACATAGATGAACTCATAGCCGTGTCCTACGGCACGGACGCGGTGATTTACGAACTGCTTAAGAAATTGCCGGACAGCGGCACGGTGGAATTCGTAGAATCCGACGCCATAGACGATGCCACGGCCCAGGCCGAGAAGATCAGCACGCCCGTGATCCGCCTGGCCAACCACCTGATAGCCCAAGCCATAAGCCTGAAGGCTTCGGACATACACGTAGAACAAGAGGAGCATGCCACGGCCATCCGCTATCGCATAGACGGAGTGCTGCGCCCGGTCATGAATCTGCCCAAACACATAGGCGCGGGGCCGCTTTTGTCCCGCATCAAGATCATGGCCGCTTTGGACGTGGCCGACCGGCGCCGGCCCCAAGATGGCCGGGCTAAACTGCGCGTGGGCGAGCAGGAGATCGGCCTGCGGGTATCGACCATACCCACGGCCTATGGCGAAAAGGCGGTCCTGCGCATACTCGACCAGCGCCAAGCCGAGGTGCCCTTGGAAGCGCTCGGATTCCGTCCCGCCGTCATGGACATCATAACCCGCCTATCCCGCTCGCCCCAGGGCATCGTCTTGGTCACCGGCCCCACCGGCTCAGGCAAGACCACCACGCTATACTCCATATTGAACCGGATCAAGGGCCCGGACATAAACGTGGTCACGGTGGAAGACCCCATCGAATACCGGCTCCGAGGCATCAACCAGGTGCAGGTCAGCGATAAGGCCGGCATGAGTTTCGCCACGGTGCTGCGCTCGGTGCTGCGTCAAGACCCGGACATCATACTGGTCGGCGAGATCCGCGACAAAGAGACCGCGGACATCGCTTTCCAGGCCGCGCTCACCGGCCACCTGGTATTCTCCACCCTGCACACCAACGATGCCGTGTCCACCATCAACCGGCTCTTGGACATGGGGGTAGAACGCTTCAAACTGGCCCCGGCCTTGCTGGGTATAATCTCGCAACGCCTGGTCCGTCGGGTCTGCCCGGCCTGCCAGGGCCAAGGCTGCCCAGCCTGCGTCGGAGAAGGCATGAGCGGGCGCGTGGCCCTAGCCGAGGTGCTGGACCTGCGCGACGAGCAAGCCCGCGGGCTGTTGGGCGCGGCCTCGGGAACCGATAATTTCGAGGCCACGGCCCGCCAGCGCGGCTGGCTCCAGAGCTTGGATGAAGACGCCCGCTGGCATCTCGACGCCGGCGACACCACGCACGAAGAGATCTCCGCGTATCTCAAGGACTCAAGCCCCGTCCAGCCGCCCCGGCCCGCAGCAGCCCAGCGCAGCGCGCCGGCCCCGCTCCCGGCCCCGGCTCCGGCCTCGGTTCCGGCCGCCACTGCCCCGCCTAGAGTGCTGATCGTAGATGACAACCCCGACAACCGCATCCTGGTGCGCGACTCCCTGCGCTCCGAGAACTACGCGCTGTGCGAGGCCGTAGATGGAGAAGACGCCCTGCGCCGCATCTCCGAACAAAAACCGGACCTGGTGCTGCTGGACCTCATGATGCCGGGCATGGATGGGTTCGCGGTGGTCAAGGCCCTGCGCTCCCAACCCGCGACCAACAGCCTGCCGATCATCGTGATAACCGCCATGAACGAGGCCGAATCCCAGGTGCTTTCCCTGGAATTGGGCGCCAACGATTACATGACCAAGCCGTTCAATCCCAAAATCTTGAAAGCCCGGGTCAAAGCCATGTTCAAGCGCCGCGAATACGGGCCATGAGCGCGGCTCAGTATACGGCGGCGCCCGGGCGCGGTTCATACGCGCACCAGGGGTCGCTGCCCAGATGATCTCCGGTCAAGGCCCAGGCCCGGGCCCGGGAGCCTCCGCACACCCGCCGGAATTCGCAGCGCCCGCAGCGCCCCCGGAGCCGGTCCGGATCGCGCAGTTCCAAGAACAGCGGCGCCCCACGGTACACTTCGGCGGGAGCGTCCCGCCGCACATTGCCGGCGGATAGGGGCAAGAACCCGGACGGGCATATCTCGCCGCGATGATCGATGAACATGAAGCCTTTGCCCGCGTTGACCGCCTCCGGAGCCATGCCTACGCCGCCGCGCACCCCGCGCGGCCGGGCCAGTACGGCGCGGATCCGGGCCCGCGCGGCCGCCGGATCTCCGGGCGCGGCCGCGGACTCGGCCGAAATCACGAACCGGCGATAAGCCTGAGCCTCGGCCAGCTTGACCACGAAGGGCGCGGCCGCGGCCAGGCGGTGCAGCCGCGCGAAAGCCGCCTCG
>JBAZVY010000027.1:0-9900 GCA_041660645.1 Elusimicrobiota bacterium
TCGTCAGATACTCGCGCTTGAATTCCTTATGCCCCCGCTTCATGAAAGGCATATCCAACCCGACTATGACCGTGCTGTTCGGCGTTATATTCATGTCGCTACCCCTTTGCCATCCACCAGGATGTGGCTGTATATCCTAGGCACTTCCTTCGGCGCCATATCGCCGCGCACTGAGAACGCCCAATCCTGCGGCTGGGCGCAGACCTCATGCAATTTTCCCAGATACCCGTCCCATGTGGCCACGAACACCTTGAGCCCGGAAAAATCCGGGCAGCTCGCGAACAACTCGGCCGGGAACCTGAATCTTATCGAGCGCGAACGCGCGTCGACCTCCTGCTCTATCTTATCCGGCAAAGGCGTCCCCAAAGCATCCGGCTTCGCATCTCGGGCCCCATACGGGACCACGCCCCAGCCATAGAAAAGGAAACCATATTTAAAACGGAAGGACCGCGGGCACCAGCCCAGCTTGGGCAAGAAGGCCCGCCCTCCGGCGCCCGGGATATCCAAAAACACATTGAAATAAACGTGATCGTAGCCGTTGGGCGCGTTCCATTCATTGCTCACGGCGCCCATGCGGACCCGCAACTCCAGGTCCGGACCGACCGCGAAAAGCGCGGCCTGCTCCAGGTCCAACTGTCCCTTATAACTGGGGTCGGCCGGAGGCAAGACATTGCCATGCACCCCATGCCGATTGCGGGGCGGCACGGCCCGCTGCCACAGCAGCCGCGGAATGTTGCGCACGGTCAACGGCTGCTCCCGGGAAACCACCCAGCCGCCGCCTCGGACCCGCGCCCGCAAGGAGACCCGATGGCAGCCGTCCCGCAAACGGCTGGTGTCCACCCGAAAACCGTCGCGAGATCCGGCCGGGACCCGCTGCTTAAGATCATAATTGGAATCCAACAACAGCTCCATGTTCGATAAAACGCGCGCGGGCTTGCCCAAGATCCGCAGGCTCACTGCGCCGGACTTCCCCCCTGCGAGCGCGATCCGGATCCCTGGCGCCCGGGTCGCGGGCCGCGCCGGCTGGGACGCAGTCTCCTTCAAGACATGATAAGCCAAGGGTTCCAGTATGACTGGCCCGTTTTTCGGCAAAGCCGGCCCGCACAGCGCCTGGCGCGCGGACGCGCTGGGCGGAAGTTCATAATGCATGCGGTACTGTGAGGTATTGAATAACACCAAAGCCTTTTCCGCTTTATAGCTGACCTCATAGGCCAGCACTCCGCTCTGCGCTCCCGCCTGCACGACCTTCACCGTGCCCCGCGAGAACAATGGATGCCGCTTACGCATGGCCAGGAGCTGTTTTAGGAACACATAGTACCGTCCCCGGCCGCTATAATACTTGGCCGCGAACATGTTCCGTCTCGGTTCCGAGAACCCGTTCTCCGTGCCGTAATATATGCACGGTATCCCGGGCAAAGTGAAAAGCGCGACCAAGGATTGCCGCACTGCCGGCCCATCCGCCCGGCTGAACATCCGTTCTATATCGTGATTATCCAGAAAATTGACCCACAGGTTCCGGTTATGCCGCTTCTGGGCCAAAGCCGCGCGGATCTTCTCGGTCGGAGCCTGACGGTAGAACACCTGGACCAAGGCTTCGTTCAACGGCAGGTCTATGGCCGAGTCCATGCGCGCGGTGCGGCCCTGGCGCAGATAGCGGTTTATGCCCGGGTAATCATACGACCACGCCTCTCCGAACACGAAAAAATCAGCTATGCCGAGCTGACGAGCGTAACGCTTCACCCCGGGGCTCTGGCGGGCGCTGTCATATAGGAAATGTTCATAAAAATCTTCCGGAGTATAATAAACCGTATCCACGCGGAAGCCGTCCACCCCGACTTCCTTGATCCAATACCTATATATCTCCTTTAGCCTATCCACCGCCAAAGTACTGTGCAGGTTGATATCATCGAGATCGCCCAGGGTATAGGTCAAGGTCTGTTTGCGATCGTTGAAATCGGTTATATTGGGCGTGAAATTATATACGGCCGCGGCCTTGTGTTCGACTACGCGAGGATCGTTCATCCCGAACACGGGATCATCCGGAGCCGGACGCCCCTCCAGGCTCGGATACGCGCCCGGCAGCGGCTTCCAATTCCGCTCGGGCTGGGCCGGATCGAAATCCTTGGCTTCCACCGTGAAATAATTGCCCGTGTGGTTGACCACGATATCCTGGATGACTTTCATGCCCAGACGATGCGCCCTCCGCACCAGCTCTTTATAATCTTCCAGTTTCCCGAAATGGGGATCTATCCGGGTGAAATCATAGGCCCAATAGCCATGGTATCCCCGGCAAGGCGAGGCGGGATTTATCCATTGGTTGTATACCGGAGGCGTGATCCATAGGGCGTCGAACCCCATGCCCTTTATGAACGGCAGCTTGGCGATGAGGCCCTTGAGGTCTCCGCCTTGAAAGCAGTTGTCATCCCCACGGTCGAACTCCCCATGGCCGAAATCATCGTTGCTCGGGTCGCCGTTATAGAACCTGTCTATGAGCACGAAATAGATGGCCCGATCCTGCCATGGTCGCAGGCTCATATGCAGGTCAAGACTTCTTATCTGCCGCAGGCAGGGGGCGCGTCAGCACGCGCAAGCCATGCGCTGGGATGGACACCGCGACTCTGGAGCCGCCCTCCGCGCCGGCGGATGATCGGACCGCATAAGCGGGGTCCAGCCGATCCTGCAGGTCCGTCCCCGGAGGGCTGATGCCGCCATCTATCCACATATCAGCGGACCGCGGCTCGTTGGCCGTGTTCATGACCACGAGGATCTCCTCGCCCTCGTGGATGCGGCTGAAAGCGAATATCCCCGGGCCATAGGGGCTGGACCACCGCACCCACTGGCTGCCCAAGCGCAAGGGCGCGGAGCTCTGGCGGATGGCGACCAGATCCTGGATCCATTTATAAAGCAGGGATCCGGTCTGGAACATGTCGCCTTCCGTGCCCGGCGACTTATACTGGCCTTCGGCGAACATATCGCCTCGGCTGCCCGGATCGTAATGGTGCATCTCTCCGATATGCCGGAAAGCCTGCTCCGTGCCATAGTAGACCATGGGGATGCCGGTCGAGAACATCAGATACCCTAAAGCCACCTTGAGCAGCGTGGTCGGTACGTTCTGTCCCAGGAAGCGGAAAGAATCCTGATTATCCAAGAAGCGCACCATCCGGCCCATAAGGTCTCCGAAAGCCGCGCGGTTGCGCAAGAAGCCGTCCTCCAGCATGCGCGTGGGCCGCTCGGCGTGCAGCGCGGCGTCGTCATTGCGGAAAGCCGGATAATTGAAAGCGCTGTCGAGCTTGCCCGCACCCACGTGCGGCGCCACTTCTCCCTCGATGCCCGAGGAGATCTCCCCCAACTGCATGAAATTGTCTTTCCCCATCTTGCCGGCGTAATCCCGGACCTCGCGATGGAAACGCTGCCAAAAATCCGGATGATTGTGCTTGTATGCATCCAGCCGGAACCCATCTATATCCGTCTGCTTCATCCACCACTGCGCCACGCGGATGAGCATATCCTGGGTCGCCGGGTTGCCCACGTTATAATGCCGCAGGTTCGGAGGGAAGTCCGCGTACAGTATCTGCTCGGGGTTGTCCCAGTTGTCGATGACCCCGCGTCGGTAAAAATGTTCAGGCTGGGACAGCTCGTCCGGACGTATGGCGTAATCCCGCCACTCCACGTCCTTGCTCGGCATCCCCTTCTCCACCCAGCGCGGATCATTCTTGTATTCGAATACCGCCCCGGCATGATCCATGACGAAATCCAAGACCACCCGCATGCCCCGCTTGTGCGCTTCCGCGACCAAACGTTGGAAGTCCTCCATGCTGCCATAATGCGGATCCACGGCCAGAAGATGTATGGGCCAATATCCGTGGTAACCGCCCGGCGCGTTCATGACCACGGGGGTCAACAACAGGGTCGTGACCCCCATGCCCTGGATATAATCCAGGCGATCGATTATGCCCTTGAGGTTGCCGCCATGCCGGGAGCGTCCGTTGTTCTGATCCCCGGTCGGCAGCGCTCCTTGGCCCCGGGCGAATCTATCCACGATGGTCTGATATATGACCTCATTGCGCCAATCCGCAGGGGACGGATAATATTCCCTCCCGGGTTCGAGTTCTACCGAGATATCGGCCAAGGATGACGGAGTGCCGGCCGGCGGCTCGATGAGCGGATCCCATTGCTCCGGAGGCGGCAGGCGGCTCGACTCGGCTTGCGAACCCGAAGAACCCACCGGGATCTTGCGATCAGAACTGCTGCCCGCGGCCGCGGCGCGCCGGATCCCGGACGCGGATTCATTCCAAGGGTTGCTGTCCACGCCCGTGAATTCGGACGCGTACTCGCGATGATCGGAACCGAAAGGCTGGCGCAGGCGGCTGCCCAAGCCGGAAAGATACCGGTCCACTCCCGTGGGCGACAATTTCGGAGCCGCGCCGGCCTCCGCATCCAGGGCCGGGGTGTCGAGCGCGGAGGACTGGATCGGGGCTGCGGCCGGCACGATCGGGGCCCCAGCCGTGGGCTGGGGCTGGCCGGAGCGCGGCAGTTCATCGGCCAGCTGCGCCGCGGGCGCGCTCGGCCGGCCGGACGCCTTCACCCAGAAAGAATTCATGTCCGGCCGAGGCGCCGGGGTCAGAGGAGCGGACAACGATCCAGTCAAAACGTTGAGCTGGACAGCGCCCGGAGCAGACATCGTCGCACCCGCGGCCGCGCGTCCGACTACGAATTGCAGCGAGGATGCGGACTGCCTAGGCAGATTCGCCACGGCCACCGTCTTGGCAAAACCAAGGCCCTGTTGCTCGAGCAACAGGGCCGCGACGATGGCTGCTGCGGACAACCTACGCAGGATACTGACCTTCATCCTTCAGATTTTAGCCTGGAAAAACCACAAACTCCCGAGCCATTGGGGTAATTAGTACGAGGTAGATGACCTATGGGATTATGGGCCCTAAGACCCAAGAAATGCCCTCCGAATATTACGCGCGCAGCCGGTCCGGACCCGGGAGTATCCCATGTTCGGACAGCACGCGCAGGACCTCAGCCACGCTCCAGGCCTGGGAGCGGGTGCCCCCGCGCTTCTGGTCCCGGGCCAGGCGCGCCACGATGCCGCGCAGCCCGGCTGGATCGTCCAAGGAAAAATCCTTCAGGGCCGGATCGGGCCGGCCGCCGTCGAACACCTCGGGCAAGGAAGCCTCCGGACAACTGACTAAGAATTCCACCAAGGGGCGCATTATAGCCAGCACCTCTTCGCGGATGCGTCCCTTATCCCAGCCCTGGGCTCGGCGCACACGGACCAAGGCATCCACGTAAGGCCCCATGAGCCACGGCCAGACCGTGCCTTGATGATAGGCCTGGTCTTTTTCCACCGGCGGGCGGCTCGTGTCGTAACGCTCATGATAATTGCTGTCGCGCGGAGACAACGTGCGCAACCCGTAAGGCGTAAGCAGGTCCTTGGTGGCGGCCAGCACCACGCTGCGCTGCTGTTCCGGAGTCAAAAGATCCTCGCCGTGGCTGACCGCGACCAGCATGTTGGGCCGGACCGCTCCGGAATGCGGGTCGCCTTCCACCACGTCGCGCAAAGCCCCGCCCGACCCGCCCCAGGCTTGCTTATTATCTTCGGTCTCGAACCAGAACTTCTCTTGGAACGAGTCCTTGGCCTTTTGCGCCATTGCGTCATACTTGGCCGCGGCCTCGACATTCCCAGACTGCCGCTCCCAGCGCGCCAGCAACCTCAGCCCGGAATACCAAAGCGCGTTTATCTCCACGGCCTTGCCGTGGCGCGGCGTGACCGGCTGGTCCATGCCCTCCGGATCAGCGTCCATCCAAGTGGCCTGGGCCGGGCTGGCGATGAGCCCGTCGCTATCCATATATATGCGATTGAACCGGCCATAGCGCTGATACCCGGTGCCCTGCGCATAGTTGTCAACTATACGGCGCAGAACCGGCCGCATCTCTTCGACGAATGCCAAGTCCCCGACGTGTTCGCCGTATTTCTTGATGGCTTGCAGGAACCAAAGGGAGCCATCCACGGTATTATAATCCGCCCCATCCGGACGCGCGGGCGACCAGCGGGACGCATCCCATATCTTGTTGGGGATCAAACCGTTATGTTCGTACTTGGCGAAATTTCGGATGTTCTCCTTGGCCTCTTCGGCACGGCCGGTATCGAGCAGGAGCCCGGGCAAGGAGATGAAGGTATCGCGGCCCCATTCCTCCAGGAACCAATCCAAGCTGGCGGCCCAGATCTGCACCGTATTGTTGAAATGTTTTATGAAGGTGTCCGCGGCCATCTTGAACACGGTGGCCAACGAACCCGCCGCCCGCCAGATGTCCCCGTCCCGCGAAGCCTTCAGTCCCCGCAGTTGGGGCCGAGCATCGTAGCGGACCCGGTCCTTATAATCCGGATCGCTGGGCAAAGGCATGCGATAGCGCCAATAAGAACTGCCGTCGCGGACCCGCTTCACCGGGACGGGATCGCCCCACTCGTCGCCCAGGGTATAAGCCACGAACCGGGCGTTGCGGCCGGAGGTCTTTTCTCCGCTCAATCCGAACAGTTTATCCAAAAAGCCCAGACTGCGCGGGTCATCATGCGAACTGAGTTTTTTCCAATCCCCGTACACCGTGACGAAGCCGAAACTCTCGGCATTGACGCTCTTGCCCTCGAACGCCTCGGCTAATGGGAACGCGCCGCTGGCTTTGAACAATGCGCCCAAAACGCGCACGAAATCGTCTCCCGGTTCATCGCCGCTGGCCAGCTGGCCGTTGCCGAAATTGTATGCGAAATGCAGGGCGTCTACCCGGGCGCCGTCCAAGCCCAAGCCCAGCCAATGCGCGAACGGGGCCAACAGAGGGCGATAGCCCTCGGACCGGAGCTGGGTCCAATTCCACAAAGCCAAGTCCTTCCAATCCTCATTGACCCAGGGGTTCTTTACGCCGGGATTGCGCGTTCGGATATCCGTGAAATACTGCGGATGCTTCCAGGCATCCACGCTGTTCTTGGAACGGAACATCGGGATATCGAAAATGACCTTGCCGCCGGCCTGGTGGATGACATCCAAAGCCGCCTGGAACTGCTGGGCCGCGTTCCACTGCGCGTACAGACGGGCTTCCTTGAGCAAGCTGAAGCGCGAGTCCTGCCGGGCCGCTCCCAACTCCTGGGGCTTCCAGTCCAGCGCCGGCTTTTGAAGAAGCTGGGAAAAAGCCATGAACTCCGCGTAGTCATAGAGCCACTGCCCGTTGCGGGCCAGGAACTCCTGGTACTGCCGGGCCCGCTCCGTACCCGGCCCCAACTGCTCACGCTGGAATATGCGATAAGCCTGCTGCGCGACCTGCGTCTCTCGCGCGCGCAAGGCAGCATAATCCACGGCCTGCTGTTGGGCCGGCTCCCGAGCCTTGAGTCGTTCGCGCAGCGCCGGCTCTCCCGCCACTTCCGGGACCAACGCCCAATCCAGATTATCCTCGTTCAAGGCGTAGCTGCTGACCGGAGCGTACGGGCTCTCCTCGAGTACGGCGAAATGAGGCAGCAGATGGATGACGTCTACGCCCTGCCCGGCCCAGACCTCCCGATAATATCTGCCCAGGTCCGAGAATTTGCCTATCCCGGGGTCGTCTTGGTCCCGGCGCAAGGCATATATCGGGATACTCATGCCTATGCGCGTGGCGGCCGGCTCCTTCCACCAGGCATCATCCCGGAACCGCAATTCCGGCGGCGCGGCTAGGCCGGGCGCGGCCGGCAGGCCGACGCCGGATCGCCCGGGAGCCAGCCGCGCTGCGGACCGCGCGTTCGCCCCGCCCTGCGCCGGCGAGTCATACCGCGCCTGCGGCTTACGCGGCTCGTTGAAATACGGGGCGAGCTTAGCCCATAATCGGGCCACCCGGCCCACGGAGGCGCGGACGAGGCTCCGGGCGGGAGTCCCGGGCAGAACCACGGACCGGAAAGCGTCATCCGCCGGGACTACGGCCGGCCCCGGGACCCCGACCGGAGTTTCGGGGCCCGCGGGCACGGCTACCGGCACGGCCAATGCGGGAAAAACGGCCAGCGGCGCGGCCGGAGAATACTCCATACGGGCGGAGCCGCGCCGGACCGCGGGGAGGGCTCCCGGCAAAGCCGGCTGAGAGAAGGAGCCTGTGAACTCCAACCTGGGCAGGAACGCGTCCGTGCGGGTCCGACGCTGTACGGATGCCGCCGCCGCATCCGAGCCGCCGCCCGCGCCCGGACCGCGGGACGAATTCTTGACCTGCGCATAGGCGGCCGCGCCCGGCTGGGCTAGGATCAGTAAGGCTAATAGCACCCGCCCCGGCGCTGCGGCCACGGCCATGGACATTCTCCGCATACTCTGCCTAGGCGGCCGGAACTTCTTCTATCTCGAAGAGATGCACCCCGCCTCCTCTCAATTCCAAATAAAGCCCCTTTTCCAAGAGCTCCTGGCCCGAACGCTCATAGACCGCGGGCTGGCCGTTCTTCATATCCGCCAAGTCGCGCAATATGTAATCTTTATCCGCGGCCGGCTTGAAGGCCCCGAAGTCCTCCAACGCGGCCTGGAATCGGAACCTCCCCCCGGCTTTACGGTCCGAGAAATTAGCCGCGGCCAATATCGTGCGCCGCGATTGCCCGGACACGGCGCTGGCGCTGTAAGCCACCAGAGGCGTATCCTCAGCCGGATCCAAAACGTCCATAGCCCCGTGCTCGAACAGATCGCGATATTCCGCGGACCTCGCGAACATGAACCTATGGAAAACGTCCTGTTCCTGACTATAGCGCGCGAGCACGGGCCGCAGCAAAAGGGTGATCAAAGCCGCAGCCGCGCCGCTGGAATGGGCGCCCAGGGAATTGACCAAGCCGGGTCCGCCGCGCTGCCAAGCCCGGAAAGCCACGTTCTCCAAGGCCGCCCGGATGCGGACGGAGTCACGGCTGGCCAAAGCGTCGCGCAGCCCGACCTGGCCCAAGGATAGATCTTGGTCCGATTTATTGTACACGCCGTTGGAATCGGCGCGCGGCGCTGAATATCCGCCGGCCTCGTCGAACACGGCCAAGGACGGCCGGATCAATCGAAGCTGGTAAGCCGTGTCCTCGTCCGCGGCCGCGGCCGGGGCGCGGTGCAGCGCGTCCACGCCCCAATCCGTGATCATGCGCCGGGTCGCCGCCGAGTCGGGCAGCTCATCCACGCCGACTTTAAGGCCCGCGGCATGGGCCCGCCGCACGAGCTTCTTGAAAGCTTCCTCGCCGCCCAGCTCCGGCTTGATGCGCCACCCGGTCCCGGCGGCTGCGGGCGCGAAGATATCCCGTATCCAAATCCCGTCCGCAAAACTCTCGGCCTTTATGCGCTGGAGTTCCTGGTCGCTCAGCGATCCGAAGAAATCCCGGTCCGGGCTCGAACGCGCGTGCGCCACGGCCGATAGGCCGTATATGGCCGACCCGCGGGCCCAATTGGACGCATCCGCGACGCGCAGTTCGGTCTGATACTGCTTGAGCGCGGCAATGAGCATGGCGTCGAGCTTGCGGCTCTTCTGCTCCGGAGCCTCCGCCGAACCGCGCAGTTTGCCGAATTCCCGCCGCAAGCCCGCGGTCCAATCGCAAGCCGCGAGCAGGTCGTCGAGATACTGGAAATAGTCGTCTACTTGGGCCAGGTCCAAGGGCTCCTGCCCGGGCCGCTGCGCTTCCAACTTGCTGTACAGGAAGCCTTCCAGGCCCGCGGCCCGGGCCCGATACGCCTGGCCCGAGGCTCGGCGGAACCAGAAGGGTTCGATCTTCCCGCCCGGAGTGTAGGTGCCCGCGCTCAACACCGCCCGCAATTGCCTCACATGTTCTACGCCCTGCGCCGGGGAAGGCGCCGAGCCGATGCTTCTTTTATACGCCTCGCCCAATCCCCGCGCCAGTTCCGCGGCCGCAGCCACGATCCGAGGACGAGCCAC
>JBAZVY010000027.1:9910-16030 GCA_041660645.1 Elusimicrobiota bacterium
GGCATGGGCCGCGGCGAACACCGCCTTGCGCGCGGCTTTAGCCGGAGAACTCGGCGGGACTGCCGACTGCTGCCGCTGCTCCGCCAGCTTCGCCTGTTGATTGGCTTCGCGCAATACCGGTTCCGGATCCAACAGCCGGGTCCGCAAAAGCTCCAAGGCGCCGCCCGGAGCCTGGAAAAGCCCCGCCCCCGCTTCGTGCGCTCCCCGCTCGGGCATAGGGCTCAAGGTGCGCTTTACGATATCTGCGAGATAGAAGAAATAACCCTTGGGCAAGGCCAACTTCTGTCCGGCCAGGATATCGCGCATGTTCCGGGCCAACCCAGCCAGCTTGCCGGCGGTGCGTTCCGCCGCAGCTCCAGTGCCCACCGCCACCTCGCCCTGGTTCTCCGGCTCCAGCACGGCGCGCGCGGCCGCAGCCGCGACGTCGGTGAGCGTGGGGATGGATGGTTCCAAGTCTTCGACCTCGTCCGCCCAGGATATGGCGGGCGAGTCAGCCGAGCCTCGCGCCGAATAGCTTTCCAAACCCGCGGTCTTGCCGGCCGCGGCCACGACCACGGCCAAACTGCCCTGAGCCAGTCCGGACACGCTGTTCTGCGCCGGCCCTTCGTTGCCCGCGGGCAGGACCACGCCGAAATCTTCCAGGAGCATGGCATTGATCAGTCGGGACAAGTCGGAACCGGCCGCGGACTGGCTGCCCAGGCTCACGACTATGACCGCAGGCGTGCGCAAGGGATCGCCGATGCGGGCGCGCAAGGCTTCCAAAGCCGCCATGACCTTGGCCTCGGACGTGGCCCGGTCCGCGATGATCCGGACCAAGGACAGATCCGCGCCTTCCGGCAGGCCGGAGTATTCCCTGGAAAGGTCCAGCGTCGATCCTTCCCAGGGCGAGGTCCCCACCCTCCGAGTCAGATTGTATTCAGGCTGGGACACGCGCACCGAGTAGCCGCGGTTGCGCAGTTCCAAACTCAAGGCGAAAAGCTTATGCGCGGGCACGCTCAACCACAGAGCGCGCGACAAGGGCAGGGCGGCCTTGAACCCGGTCTCGAACCGGCTCAATATCCCGGCGCCCAATCCCGCCTCGGCCAAGGCCGCGGACGCATCCCCCGCAGCGTCCCGATACGCGGATAGGCGCAAGCCCGCGGGCAGGCCTATTATCACATCCAGCGGCCCCACGGCCTGGTCCACGCCGGCCACTCCCGTGCCGGCCGGGTCGATCACCGGGGTAGGCATCTCCAAAGGCAGATTTATGACCCGCGCCAGCAGGCTTACCAGTTCGCCCAAGGCCCCGGGCCGGCTCACCGAAGCCTTGTTCTTATTCACGAAATCCGCCACCACCGCCCGCAACGGCTCGGCGCGCATGCGCGCCACTAGTTCCTTGCTGCGCAATGCGCTCGGGAATACCTTGCCCGCGGTGCGGGTCAGGGCCAGGTTCTGGGGCCCGGCCGCCTCCAGCAGGTCCTTGACCACCGTGTCGCTGACGGCCGCCGGCTGCTCCGCGGCCAAATTCGACAATGCGGCCGCGGCCAGATGCCGGATATTGCCGCGCTCCGCGGTGTTCTTCACCAGATAGGAAAGCGCTTCGGTCTCGACTGCGGTGGCGCGGCCGCCCAGCTGGCCCAACAGCCAAGTCGCGGAGAATCTGACCCGCTTGTCCTTATTCGACAACTCCGCCACGATCCGCGGCACGCTGTTGCGGTCGCCGTGCCGAGCCAAGGCATAAGCGGCATATATCGCCACGCCCCAGCGAGGGTCGGCGGCCGCTTTGCGCAGCAGCATATCCGTGGAATGGTCGGGCATCTCGGCCAAGGCCAACATGGCCAGCTGCCGCACCCGGCCGTCCGCGTCGTTCAAAGCCGCCTCGGCCAAAGGCAGAGAGGCTTCGGGCGCCTTGAGATTGAACAGGACCATAGCCGCCTGTCTGCGGACCAGCCAGACCGGATCCCGAAGCGCAGCCAGCAGCCGCGGCAGCACCTCCACGCGCTTCTTCTGGAACTCCGCCATGACTTCGGCCTGTATGGATTCGTTCATGACCCGACGGGCATCCGAGGATTCCTCGCCGCCCTCTCCGGAGCCGTCGTCGAAGCGGGCCCGGGCCTCGCTCTTGACCACTTCGGCCGCGCTGTAGACCTGGTCTTCAAGATCCCCGACCTGCTTATAGCTCCGGACCCAATCCCAGGGTTCGCGGACCGGCGCGGGACGCCCGCCTCCGGGCGCCGCGTGCTCCAGCAATCTCATGACCGCGTTCTTGAAAACATAGCCGGCCAGGTCCGCGGTAAGCTTGACTGCGGCCCAGGCATTGACGAATCCCGCGCCTTGGAACCAGACCGGGACCTGCATATCGTCGGCCGTGCGCATGATCAGGGCCTTGAGCACCAAAGGCATATGCTCCTTGGCGAACTCATCCTCCGCGCCGCACATGCGTATGGCCAGCTTAAGGAGCATGGCTATGCCCGCCAGCATGGGAGAAGACATGGAGGTGCCGGACATGCCGGTGTGCTTGCCGTCCTGAGTGTCGGAAGGGCTCTTGGCCATGTCCTTGGATTTGGCGGAATAAACACCCAGCCGGTACACGTTGTTGGAACCGGCCTCGGTGGTGACGTTGCCGCCCTTGGCCGCGGCATCCGGCTTCAAACGCACCCGCTTGACCGCGTATCTCTTATCCACGTCCGGACCGACCGAACTGAAGAACGAGATCTCGACCGCCCCGTCCTCCTCGCCCACGCTGGCCGCGGCCGTGGCGAACACGTCCACGCCGGCCGCGGGCTGGCTCAGGGTCCGGTCGAAGGGACCGGCGTTGCCGGCGCTGGCCGCCACAAAAGGATACTCGCCGTTGGAGTTCTTCTGGTGGGTGAGCTGGGAGAAGAAGCTGGCCAGATTATCGCTGGAAGAACCCCGGCTGCCCAAGCTGAGGTTTATAACGTCCACGCCCTTCTGTATGGATATCGCGGCCGAGCCCATGATATCGCCATCCGAAGCGCCCGGGGACTCCCGGGAGAACACCTTGGCCATTATGCCGCGGGCGGCCTTGGCCATGCCCGTGAACAGGCCGTCGCCGGATATGGATATGCCGGCCACATGGGTGCCGTGGCCGACCCAATCCTCGCCGCCCTCATGCACCATGTCCACCACGTCCAGACGGCCGCCGAAATCCTCATGGGTCCGGTCTGCGCCGGTATCGATCCACATTATGATGCCGTCCGCTCCGGTCACGCCCGCCTGCCATACCGGCTTGACCTGGAGCAGATCCGCGGATTCCAAAAGATGCGGCTCGAAATCGCTCTGGGAAGACTCCACCCCCATATCCGACCCCGTGACATAGCGCCGGATGGCTCCGGCGTTGCGCCGGGGCACGGTCACGTATATCTCCTGGCGGCCCACGTCCGCTCCGAATACATGCCGGATCTCGACTTCCAATTCGTCGAATTTATCGAGCTGGGCGGCGAAACCGGCGGCCGCCAGAGCAGTGCGCGCGGCCTCCCGGGAGTCTCCGGCCGCGCCCACATCCGGTATCGAGACCGCCAAAAATCCTTTGGCGGGCCGCAGCCACAATCCCACCCGAGCCTCCAGCTTGCGCAATATGAGTATATGCCCGCCGTTCTCCAAATCCACCCGGGTCAGACGGAACTGCCCGCCGTCGGCGGCTTCCCAGAAGCGCAGGAGCTTCTCCCACACCGGCAGCCCCGGGTCCGAGGGCCCGAACGGCAGGAAAGCCAGTCCCCGGTCCGGCATGGCCCGGTATAGGGAACCCATGATATCAGTGACCTGCATGCCCTTGAGCTTGGCGGCGGACACATCCCGCCACAATTCCCGCACCAGCTTTTCGAATCTCTCCTTTTCCTTGCGGTCCGAACTGGCCGCCACCGTAGGGGCCATCGCCGCCAACTGCGCGTAGCGCCGTCCGGCGCCGGGATCATCCGCGAACGCACCGGACTGCGGCGCCAGCCGAGTCGCCATGACGAATATATCCTCCAACTGCTGCAAGGCCTGGTCCAAACGCTTGGCATCCAAGGATCGGTCCGCCGGCAGCATGGTGAAAGCCTGGTCCAGGACTATGGCTTTGAACCTCCGCTGATTCAAGGATCGGCCCAGCACCTCTTGCGGGACGGCGCCATCGAAAACATGGACATGGGCATTCCCCTGAGACAAGAACTTGTAGATCGCGGGATCCTTGAGTTCCGGGGAGCCGGCGTTCATCACCAGCACGTCATAAGGCCGGGGCAAAGCCAAGGACAGTTGCGCCGATTTCAGCGCCCGTTCCAACAGCGGGATATGGGTGTTTCGTACTATCTTGTCCGACTTGAATTCTCCGGCCCGGGCGCGGAATTCGGACCGTATATATCCCCAAAGCCCGGCTAGGCGGCCCGCGGGCGGCCCGCGTTGGGCATTGTCGCGCAGATGGCCTAATTCATGGCTGAGTACGCGCCGGAACAACCAGGGCGAGGCGGCCAACTCCGGCCGCATATATATCTCGCGTCCGGCCGTGAAAGCGAAATCCAGGCTCCAATCTCCTCTGTCCGGACGGTGCACGCGCAGCATCTCGGCCACGCCCGCGTCGATCCGGCCGGCCGCCACCTCCCGGCGCACAAAATCCAAGAAATCCGAATCCTTGACCTGCCGGCCGCGCCACATGCCGTAGGCATAGGCTCCCAGGTCGGATACGGCTTCCACCGCGAAGGCCCCGGCCACGGCCAAAGCCGCATAACCCATGCCGGAGACCACGGTCTGATATAGGCCGTCTGAGGTCATGGCGACCCGGCTCAGAGTCGCGGATAACTCCGGGACGATCCGGGTCCCGGCCCAGGCCAGAGTCGCGCCCAACGCGCCCAACAGCGGAAACACCGGGGATCTGGCCTGCTTGACCAGCGGGGCCGCCGGCTCCGCGGCGGACCGCTCGGCGGATCTTTGAGCCGGCGCCAAACGTCCGGATAAGGATATCGCCGCGGACGCGCCGGGGACCGAGACGGACTCGGATCCGATCGCGGCGGCTTGACCGATACGGCGTGCGAAATCACGGCTGGACGCAGCCTGCACGGACTCGCCTCCGGCCTGACTGGGCAATACGCTCAACAAAGACGGCGCGCTCAAACGCGATAAAGTACGCGCGAAATCCGTCTTGCCGGCCGCGGGCAAAGGCGCCGGCTGGGCCGGCGCCAGCGCTGCCGAGGGCGCTATCGCGGCAGGCAGGCTAAGCGCGGCCTGCGCGCGCGGCGCCGGAAGCGCGGGCAAGCGATTCGTCAAAACCGTGTGCAGCCCAGTGACTGTCTGCAAGCCGAACGTCCCATTGCGCACGCCGGACACGGATACCGGAGAAACCGTGGGCACGCCGATTCGACCGGAGACCTTGGCCCGGACCACCTCGGAGGCCACCGCCTGCCAAGGCGAGATGCCTGCGGAAAGCAGCGCCAAGCTCAGACAAATGACCACGGATATGGTCTTTTTCATTGGACGAATATCAATCCTTTGCCGGAACCATTGTCCCCGGCAGAGCCCTGGGTCTTGCGTGCCCCGGCCTTTTTGGCCGGCCGAGGCAAGTCCGTCGGATCCGCATCGTCGTCCGCCTCGGACCGGAAAGCCACATCCTCACCCTTATTGCGCTTGAAAGTTATCCCGCGCCAGCTTATCTCGAACGGCAAAGCCGCGCCCACGTGCACGACCCAGGCATCCCGGGCATGCGTGCCTATCAGCTGGACCTCGCCGTTGGCGAAGAAATGCAGCCAGGGACGGGTCATCTCCACTCCCAATATAACCCGGCCCTGATTCTGCTCCGGGTGCTCGCTGGATTCGCCCATGATATTGTCGGTGAGGGTCGTAGCTAAGGATTCCAACCGAACGCGCACCGAGCCTACCGCGTAGTTGTAGCCCAGGCCCACGAACGGAGTCCAGCCCTTATACGCTTGACTTACCACTGCGTTCAACCCAAAACTGGAAACATTCCAGCCTAATTCTCCCTTGATCGGAGTGTCCAGCGTTAAGCCGGTAGTTTCCACCGTCGACTTGCTGTTCAGCGAAAAACGTCCGTAGACATGATTGAAATTAGCTCCCAGTCCGAGCAACGGCCGGTCCGGCCCGCCGAACAGATGCTTGCGCAGGCCAAAACCCATGGAATTACTCTGCCCGCTG
>JBAZVY010000028.1:0-2165 GCA_041660645.1 Elusimicrobiota bacterium
CCCAAGACTTTCTGCGAGTTGCGGGGCGGCCACAACGACGGCTACCGCGTCACCGGCGAGGCCTACGTGGACGCGATCGCCGGTTTCCTGCGTATGCTATGATGATCCCATGCCCGCATCGTGCTTTCTCGTCGTACTGCTAGCCTCCGCCGGCGCGGCCCAGGCCCCGGAACGGTTCTTCAACATGCCGCCGGAAGAAGTCGCGCGCACGCTCCAGAACATACACAAGAACACCCCCTCCCTGGAGGGCCGCCTGGCCGCGATCAGCGCACGCTTCCTGGGCGCCCCCTACCGGCTCGGCCCCTTGGGCGAAGGCCCGGACGGGGAATTCGACCGCGACCCCGGCTTCGACCTTAAAGCCGTAGACTGCACCACTTTCGTGGAAGAGACCCTGGCCCTGGCCCTGCGTCCGGATGCGGCATCCGCTTGCGCCCTGCTGCAAAAGATCCGGTACCGGGACGGCATAGTATCCTACACGGCCCGCAACCACTTCCCGGAGACGGACTGGCTGCCCAACAACATAGCGGCCGGCTTCCTTAAAGACATAACCCGGGATGTCGCGGGAGACCAGGTCGGGTACGTGCGCAAGCTTATATCCAAGCGGGCCTGGTACGCGGCCAAGACCGCCGGGGACCTGGCAGGCTTCAGCGGATCTTCGGACCAGACCGCGGCCCGCTTATCCCGGCTGCAAGCCGCGGGCCAAGGCTTCGCGGATCAAATATCGACCGTGGCCTACGTGCCCCTAGCCGCGATACCGGAGGTCCTGGACCGCATACCCTCCGGCGCCGTGGCCTGCCTGGTGCGCGAGGACCGTCCGGACAAGCCCGTGGTGGTCACGCACCAGATGTTCATCATATCCCGGGATGGGAAGCGTTACGTCCGGCACGCGGCTTCCGGCAAGACCGTGGAAGACGTGCCGGCCCTGGAGTATTTCACCCGGTTCGCGGCCTCCTCCTGGCGGGTCTTGGGCATAAATCTGACCCAACCCCAAGACCTGCGCTGACCTCGGCCCGCAAGGGTAGCGGCGCCCTAGGCCCAAAGACTGCGCCCAGCATGCCCCTTCGGCCCAACCGCCGCCCCCGGATATGCGCTACACTGTATCATTGGAAGGGCTGCGCCCGTGCAGGACGGCCCGGATAGGAGAGATCAAATGCTCAAACTCATAGCCGCTGTGCTCATGGCCGGCGCGATAAGCGCCAACGCCCAGACCAGCTCCGACGCCCAGTTCGAAAACGATATAAAGTCCATCCTCAAACAGAATCAGATCGCGGCCCAGGCCCTGAACCAGTCCGTAGCCAAGAACAGCGTCCAACAGGCCTCGCTCAACAGCATCGACCGCGTCCTGTCCGCCATGAACGACCTGCCCGGCACCGGCGCCATGCTGACGCGCTGGCTGCGCCAGAACCAGGCCCTGGTAGAATTCTCGGACACCCGCAGCCTCCCCGGCCCCCAGCAGCCGCTGATCTACATCGCTGCGTCCCTGCGCTCCGCGCCCTCCGCGGCGCTGGGCGCGGCCATAGCCCAGGCCGCCGCCCGGGCCATGCTCGAAGACTTTCCCGCATCTCCGGAGAAACAATATCTGGTCGCCAGCCGCACGGCCGAGACCTACTTCGAATTAGGCGGCGCCCGCGCGGACATAGACTCGCTGGACCAGCAGACCGCCGCGGACATCCGCCTCTGGGTCGAGAACGCGGTGGAGCCCGGAGTCAATCTCCTCACCCGGCAATACCATGAGCCGCTGGCCAAACTGCTCAGCGACTTGCAGCGGGACCGTCAGATCGCCGTCAATTTCAACATGAACCTGGAGCTGGAATTCGATGAACGCATCGCGCGCGTGGAAAAGGCCATCCAGGGATTCGACCAGTTCAAGGCGTACGAAAAGGAGTGGATCCGGTCCTTCAGCAGCTTAGTCAGATAAGACCGCGCCGTCCATGAAGTCCGGGCCGGGGAGCCTCCCCGGCCCGGCTTATTTTCAGACCCCGCGCTTCGGGCAGACCGCGGCCAGGGCGCAGCCCGGGCAATCCGGATTGCGGGCGTGGCACACGCGCCGGCCGTGCCAGACCATGGCGTGGCTGAAGAATATCCAAGCAGACCGCGGCACTACGGCCAGGAGGTCCTGTTCTACCTTCTCCGGGTCGCTCTGGCCGGTCAGATCCATACGGAAA
>JBAZVY010000028.1:2175-15184 GCA_041660645.1 Elusimicrobiota bacterium
CTTCATGTGCGTATCCACCACTATGCCGCTGGCTTGCCCGTAGGCCGTGCCTAGGATGACGTTGGCGGTCTTGCGCGCCACGCCGCGCAGCTGCAGGAGGGCCTCCATGCTGTCGGGCACCCGGCCCCCATGCTTTTCCAACAGCATCGCAGACGTCGTCTGTATGGATTTGGCCTTGGCCCGGAAAAAACCCGTGGACCGGACCGCGGCTTCCAATTCCGAGAGCGGGGCCCGGACATAATCCGCCGCGCTCCGGTATTTCTTAAACAGGGTCCGGGTGACCAGATTGACGCGCTTATCCGTGCATTGGGCCGAAAGGATGGTGGCCACGAGCAATTCGAGCGGGGTCTTATGCTCGAGTTCGCAATGCGCGTCGGGATAGAGCTTGCGCAGCCCCCGCAATATGCGACCAGCGCGTGACTTGCGGGCCCCTGCGGTATCGGAAGTTCCGCAGGGGCCGGCCGGACGGATATCCTTACGGCCGGCCATCACGCTTCGCGGCCAGCCTCTTGGACCTTTATATAACGCCTGAATAGGAATAATCCCACCGGCGTGACCACGGCCATGAGCGCTATGATCAGCCACAAGGTCTGGGAATGCCGCGGCCCCTCAGTCGGACAGTACCGGGCCAACAGTATGCCGGAGAGTGAACCGGCCAACAATTTGGCCAAAAAGAACGGCAGGTAGGAGAGCGACATATAGGAGGCTTCCTGTCCCTTGGGCGCGATAGCCGCGGTATACTCGTAGAGCCGCGGGGTCCAGAACACCTCGCCGATCGAATATATCACCACATACACGAATATCATCACGTAATACGGATTCACTTCGCCGGCCACGCCCAGCCAGGACTGCGCGATGAGATGTCCGGGCCAGGCCTGAGCCCAAGGCTGCCACCAGATCGGGGGCGTGGCCATGATGAACACCGAGCCCGCGGTCAGCGCGGTGCCGAAGAGCACCATGCGATAAGCCGATATCCTCTGGGTCCAGGCGCCCACGAAAGGCACCAAGAGGATCACCACTATGGAATTGAGCGACCAGAGCCGGCCGATAGGGGCGCCCGCGCCCAATTCCCGGATGCCGAACTTAGGATAGGTGTAATACATGTGCAGCAGGACCAAGCGCACGGCCGCCACAAATGCGATGAAGACCAGGAACCGGTAGAAAGTGGGCTGTTTCCAGAGCCCGGCGAATATGCGCACCGTATCCCGGAATGCGTCGCGGACCATGAGCCCCAAGGCTTGGAACATGCCCTGGCCTGGATATCTCGGCTGCTCCGGGGTGATCTGGAGGCCTTCATCCGTGGCTTCCACCCCTTCGCGCAGTCCGAAATACATGATGATGAGGTTGGGGATGGTCAGCAGGAAACTTACCAGGAATATGGTCCGATAGGTGCTAAGCTGGATGCCCAGCACCGGGACCAGGTAGTGGCCGTATTCCCCCAGGCCCTGGCGCAGGTAGTCGAAGATCAAGGCCCCGATCAAAAAGCCTACGTTCATCATGGCGTAGAATATGGAGAAGGATATGGAGCGCTGGGCCGTGGTGGAATAACGCCTCACCGCGGCCACCATGACCGGGGTCATGAGCGCCTCGCCCAAGGCCAAGGGCAGCAGTCCCAGCAACAAGACCAGGCGCGGGGCCGGAACGAAGGTCATCATGGCGCGCGAGAATATGCAGAAGCAGAAGCCCAGCAGGAAGGCCTTGCGCAGTCCGATGGCGTCGACCAAGGAGCCTACCAGTATGGTGAACAGGGTCATGGCTATGGACCAAACGGTTATGATGTAGCCGGCATGCGCGTCGCTGTAGCCGAGGTCGGAGGAAAGCCAGAGCACGAGCGTGGAGTTCATCACCCCATAAGCCACTATGGCCAGGATCTTGGCCGCGAATACTATCCAAAGTTCGCGCGCCGCGCCCCGGAGCACCAAGAACCTGCCTAGGAAAGAAGTATCGCTGCCCGGCTCTGCCGCCATATTACCCCCTATTCCCGCATACGGAATACGCAGGGGATGTTAGCAATTTTCAGCCCGGCAGGCGGCCGGTCTAGCGGGCCTTGGACCGGAAGGCCGGGGCCGCATCCGAGCCGTTGTCCAAGAACAAGAACTGCACCGGAAAGCCGTAGCGCTGGGACAAGGCCGTCTCCTGACTGCGCAAGAAGGCGGCTAGGGCCGGTTGCCGGCCCACGTCTACGGAGAAGATCACGGCGTCGAGCTGGTGGCCGATGGAGGCCTCCAGCGCCGGCCGATTCTTGGAGTATGTGTCCAATTTGGCTATGACCTTATCCTTCAGCACGGCCTCCGGCGCCATGGGCACGCGGGCGGATTTGGCCTCGACCACGGCGACCTTGCCGTCCGGAGCCTGCACCACCACATCGAGTTCGGTCACGTATTTGCCCGCGCTGTCGAACAGTTCCCGGCCGCTCTGCAATATGCGGAAACCTAGGTCTTGATAATGCTCTATGGTCTTGAGCTCCAGAAGCAGGCCCACGTAGCGGCTGTAGATCACGCCCTCCACGATCTTATCCAAGCCCTGGCCCTGATACTTCTGGGCCAGCGCGTTGAGTTCGGCGCGCATGGCCGCCACACTGCTCGGGGCCGGAGCCAACTCGTCCAGATACATGAACCGATAGCGCTGGCCGGCTTGGGCGGCTATCTCCTTGCGCCGGGACTCCAGATGGGCCTTGATCTCCGAGTAGCCGCGCGTGTCGAACACCAGCACGACCTCATCCAGCCGGCCCAACACCTTCTCGGCCTTGCCGTGGCGTGCGAAATGGCCCACGGCTTCGCTCAGATACCGGTCCACCCGTCTGATGCCTTCCTCGATCTCGGAGCGGGGATTGGCGCTGGCATGGAAATACACGCGATGGGTATGGATGGCCACGGACCGGCCTTGGTCGCGCATGACCCCGTCCACCCAGACCAGGCTCGCCTCCAGATGGGTGTTGTGCCGGTCCACGTTGCGGTTCTTGGCCACGGTCTCGACCGCCTTGAGCTTGGACCACACGTCGGCGTAAGCGTCATCCATGACATCCAAGCTCTCGCCCAGGTCCACCCGGCCGCGCAAACGCTCCGCGGTCCGGCGCACTTCCTGATAATATTCCGCGGCCCGTCCGAATACGCCCACGCCTTCGTCATTGACTACGGGCTGGGCCTCTGCGGACACGGCCGTCGCGGCGGCGGTCCGGCCTTCGTACATGCCGCGCAATACGCGGCTGCCGGAGGCTCCGGAACGGTCCCGGGACTGGGCGCGCTCGAAACTGGCCACAGCCTGGGTCAGGCCGGCGGATAGGCTAACGGGCGCGGCCGCGGACGCGGCGGGGGCCGCAGCCTGGGGCGCGAGCAGAGACGGGATCGATTGGGGCCAAGCCTGGGATACGGGCAGCCCGCCCGTCAGCAGCTTAGGCTGCAGGAGCAAATCGACCTGCGGGGCCAGGCCGCAGAGCCCCGGAGCTAAAATCCGGCCAGCCAGGCTGGACCGCATCCCGGCAAGGGCCGAGACGCCGCTGGCACGCGGCACGGACGCCACGCGCACCCGGCTCGCGGATGCGGACAGCGGCAGCAAAAGTAGAAGCCCGGACAGTACTGCCCACATACGGCGGCTCATGTTCTGCATTAGCTTTAGTGTAGCCTGTAGCGCCGGATAGCGCCTAGGCCTTATAGCCCAATATCCGGCCATATAATGGCCTACTCCGGATTAGGCCCCTGCCGGCATGATTGTACAGGCAATTCTTATCTTGATAGAATCCGTTAGCCGCGCTCATGCGGCGAGGAGAATGCTCGGATGCGCTGGCTATTCGACTTCCTGAACTCATCGATCGGAAAAAAAATAACTATCGGACTGGCGGGGCTGTGCCTCTGCGGCTTTTTGGGTCCGCACCTCATGGGCAACCTGCTGCTCTTCGCGGGCCCGGCCCAATTCAACGCCTATGCCCGCATACTGACCCACAACCCGCTGATACCCCTGGCCGAACTGGGCCTGCTGGGCCTGTTCCTGCTGCATATAACGGTGACCCTATACGCCCGCTGGCAGAACTGGCAGGCGCGGCCGATAGGCTACGAGAACTGCGTGTCCAAGGGCGGCCGCACGATCGGCTCCCGCACCATGATCTATACGGCCTTCTTCCTGCTGGCTTTCCTGGTCTTCCACGTAGCCACCTTCAAATACGGGCTGGGCAGCGGCATCGACAAAGAGCAGCTCTTCGAACGGGTCATGGAGTTCTTCCGACAGCCGCTGATCGCCGGATTCTATATCCTGGCCATGGCCGCCCTAGGCCTGCACCTCAGCCACGGCTGCCAGAGCGCGTGCCAGACCCTGGGCATCGATCACCCCAAATACACCCCCGGGATCAAAATCGCGGGCGCGCTCTTCGCCGCGGCCATAGCCGGGGCCTTCGCCGTCATACCTATATGGGCATGTTTTTGGGGAGGTGCGCGATGACCCTTAGACTCGACGCCAAAGTCCCGGCCGGACCGGTGGCTCAGAAATGGGATAAGCACCGCTTCGACCTCAAACTCGTCAATCCCGCCAATCGCCGCAAATACGATGTGATCGTGGTGGGCACCGGCCTGGCCGGGGCCTCCGCGGCCGCGTCCCTGGCCGAGCTGGGGTACAACGTGAAGGTGTTCTGCATCCAGGACAGCCCACGCCGCGCCCATTCCATCGCGGCCCAAGGCGGCATCAACGCGGCCAAGAACTATCCCAATGACAGCGACTCGGTCTGGCGGCTGTTCTACGACACGGTCAAGGGCGGCGATTACCGCGCCCGCGAGGCCAACGTCTACCGCTTAGCCCAGGTCTCCAACAGCATCATAGACCAATGCGTGGCCCAAGGCGTGCCTTTCGCCCGGGATTACGGCGGCACCCTGGACAATCGCTCCTTCGGCGGGGCCCAGGTCTCGCGCACCTTCTTCGCCCGCGGCCAGACCGGTCAACAACTCCTGCTGGGCGCTTACTCCGCGCTCATGCGCCAGGTCGGACGCGGGCAGGTCAAGCTGCTCTGCCGCCGGGAGATGGTGGAATTGGTGGTGGTCGACGGCGTGGCCCGCGGCATCGTGGTGCGCAACCTGGTGACCGGCCAGCTCGAGTCCCACGCGGCCCATGCCGTGCTCCTGGCCACGGGCGGCTACGGCAACGCTTTCTACCTGTCCACCAACGCCAATTCCTGCAACGTGGGCGCGGCCTGGCTGGCTTATAAAAAAGGCGCGGGCTTCGCCAATCCCTGCTTCACGCAGATCCACCCCACCTGCATACCCCAATCCGGAGAGCACCAGTCCAAACTCACGCTCATGAGCGAAAGTCTGCGCAACGACGGCCGGGTCTGGGTGCCCAAGAAATCGGGCGACGGTAGGTCCCCCAACGACATCCCCGAGTCCGAACGCGACTATTATCTGGAGCGCAAGTATCCCAGCTTCGGCAACCTGGTGCCCCGGGACGTGGCTTCCCGGGCCTCCAAACAGATGATCGATGAGCATCGCGGCGTAGGCCGGACCGGCCTGGCCGTATACTTGGACTTCGCCGACGCCATAAAGCGCCAGGGCCAGCCCAAGATCGCGGAGAAATACGGCAATCTCTTCGACATGTACCACCACCTCACGGCCGAGAACCCCTACCAGGCGCCCATGCGCATCTATCCCGCGGTGCACTACACTATGGGCGGGCTGTGGGTGGACTACAACCTCATGACCACGGTCCCGGGACTGTTCTGCCTGGGCGAGGCCAACTTCTCCGACCACGGGGCCAACCGATTAGGAGCCTCGGCCCTCATGCAGGGCTTAGCCGACGGCTACTTCATCATCCCCTACACCCTGGGCGGATTCTTCGCCGGGGGTAAGTTCCCCAAGGTGGACACGGACCACCCGGCCTTCAAGGCCGCGGAACAAGCCGCGGACGCCCGGATCCAGAAGCTGCTCTCCATAAAAGGCAAGCGCAGCCCGGTGAGCTTCCACAAGGAGCTGGGCAAGATCATGTGGGATGACTGCGGAATGGCCCGCAACGAGAAAGGCCTCAAACACGCCTTATCCCGCATACCCGCCATCCGCGAAGAATTCTGGAAGAACGTCATGGTGACCGGCTCCGGGGAGGATTTCAACCAGACCCTGGAACGGGCCTCCCGCGTAGCCGATTATCTGGAGTTCGCGGAACTCCTGGTCACCGACGCCTTAGAGCGCAAGGAATCCTGCGGCGGGCATTTCCGCGAGGAATCGCAGACCCCGGACAACGAGGCCAAACGCGACGACGCCAACTTCAGCCATGTCACGGTCTGGGAATACGCGGGCCCGGGCAAGAGCCCGATACCGAACCGCGAGCCGTTGGAATTCAAAGATGTCGTCCCCGCGCAGAGGAACTACGCATGAACGAACCGATCAAGACCATGGACGTGACCCTGCGGGTCTGGCGTCAAGCCGGGCCGGAGAAGCCCGGCAAGTTCGTCACCTACCCAGCCCAGGAAGTGACTCCGGACATGTCGTTCTTCGAGGCTTTGGACAAGGTCAACGAAGAACTCGTGGCCAAGGGCGAAGACCCTATCGCCTTCGACCATGACTGCCGCGAAGGCATCTGCGGCATGTGCTGTCTGACCGTCAACGGCCAGCCCCACGGTCCGGACCAGGCCGCCACCGGCTGCCAGCTCCACATGCGCACCTATAAGGACGGCGACACCATCACCCTGGAGCCATTCCGGGCCCGGGCCTTCCCGGTGGTCAAGGACCTGGTCGTGGACCGCGGCTCATTGGACCGGGTCATGGCCGCGGGCGGCTTCGTATCCGTCAATACCGGCAGCGCCGGCGAAGCCAACGCCATCCTGGTGCCCAAGGATAAAGCCGAAGCCGCCATGGACGCGGCCGCCTGCATCGGCTGCGGGGCCTGCGTAGCGGCCTGCCCCAACGCCTCGGCCATGCTGTTCGTGTCCGCCAAGGTGTCCCAGTTCGCGCTCCTGCCCCAAGGCCAGCCGGAGCGGGACCGCCGGGTCCTGGCCATGCAGAAGCAGATGGACCAGGAAGGCTTCGGCAACTGCTCCAACGAGGGCGAGTGCGAGGCGGTCTGCCCCAAAGAGGTCAAGCTTGCCAACATCGCGCGCCTCAACCGCGAATTCATCCGGGCCATATTCTGGTCCCATGAGACCCCGGCCGCGGCAAGCGCCGGCCAGGACGAGTGAACCTCAACGAGCGCTTCGATGTGTCGCCGGAAAAACTGGAAGCGCTCAAAGCCAGGATCACCCGTCTGGGCATCGACTTGTCCTGCATAGCGGAGTCTTTCGTACGCGGCGGAGGCAAGGGCGGCCAGAAGATAAACAAGACTTCCAACTGCGTACAACTATATTACCCGCCCTTGGACCTGCGCGTACGGATGCAGCAAGAGCGCCGTCGGACCGTCAACCGCTTCCTGGCCCTGCGCGAGCTGGTGGACCAGATCGAGATGCGACTGTCGCCCCAGACCTCGCAGCGGCTCCAAGAGATAGAACGCCTGCGCCGCCGCAAAACCCGCCGCCAGGACCGGGCGCGCGAGAAATACCAGGAGTGAGCTATGAAGACCTGCCTGCTGGCCGCATTGTTGTTCTGGCCCGCGCTAGCGCCGGCCCAGAGCCCCGATAAGGAATTGATCGCCCGCGCCCAGTCCTTCCGCAGCCTCATGCGGGAGCTGGATTCGGCCCGTACCCCGGCGGCCCGCAACGCCGCGCTCCAGAAAGCCCCGGCGGTATACGACCAGCGCATCCCTTATGATTTCCGCAAAGGCCTGGGCTATGCCAGCGTCCCGACCTGGTCGCTGATGACCGACTGGACCAAGCTGGCCTCGCAAGAGACCATGTTCATGGGTAAGACGGCGCGCCGTTATGCCGCCGACTGCGGCTCGGGCCTGGCCCCGGCGCAGGCCACGCTGGCCGCGGCCCGACGGTTCCAAGACTTCCTTAACAGCTCGCCCTGGCCGCAAGCCCTGCAGGAGATGATCCGTGCCGTCCAGACCGCGCATGCCGCCGCCATAAAGGATTGGGAAAGGCTGGCCCGTTGTGCGGCCAAAAACCAGTAGAAACCGATATGAAAATCGTATAGGATAAGGTTATCTAGCGGTCCGAGGTCCACAGAAGCATGAACATGAAGGCGCGTTTGGCGATATACAAGGACGGGAAGCTGACGACTGCGTACCCCCTGCCGGAGCCCGGCGCCACCATAGGCCGGGATGCGGACAATTTCATCAAGCTGGAAGACACCATGGTCTCCCGGTATCATGCCGAAGTGCATGCCAAGGACGATATGTGGGTCTTGAAGGACCTCAACAGCACCAACGGGATATTCGTCAACGGCAGCCGGGTCAAGAACGCGGTGCTCAAGCCCCAGGACAAGGTCCGCATCGGTCCCTTCGAGATGGTGTTCGAATCCATACCCCTGGCCCAGGAGTGGTTTCCCCCGCACGTGGTCAACCCCTCGCCCAATGCGCGCCGCACCACCCTGATGGAAGACCTGGGCGGCACCGGCCCGGACACTACTCCCGGACGACCGCGCTCCTGAGAAGTTGTATAATCTTACCGCAGCACCCCGTCGGGGCATAGCTCAATTGGCAGAGCGCCTGGTTTGGGACCAGGAGGTTCTCGGTTCGACCCCGAGTGCCCCGATACCCCTTAGCCCAGCGTCAGGTTTAGTATAATCCCTTACAAATCGCATGCCGTATTCCAAGCCCATCCAAGTAGTGCTAGGACCCGCCCAAGACCAGCCCTGGTTGGCCGGCCTGCCCCTGATACTGCGCACGGCCCAGCGTATAGCCGACGAGATCAAGCCGGAACGCATAATATTCACGGACGCGCCCGCGGACTTCGCCCAGCGCTGGAGCCGGCAACTGGCCAGCCTGGGCGCGCCCGCCAGATTCAGCCCGGATCCGCCGGACCTGCAAACCCAGCTCCTGCCCGGCACCCCCGTGATCACGGTCACTGGGAAAGGCCTGCCCGCCCCAGGCGCCCTGCATCGCTTCCTGCTGGCCGCCGCCAAGACCGGCCGGACCTTGTCCTGGGGCCGCGACGCCAAGGCCACGTTCCACCCTACGGTCGAAAGCCTGCTGTCCGGGGTGGATTCCACGGCTCCGGAATGGGACGCTAACGAGGAGGATTGGATAGGGCCTGAAGCCCCGGTCAAGCTCGAGAATTCCCTGTTCGAAGGGCTGGTCAAAGAAAACGACGGCTACATAGCCCGTTTCGACCGCCGCATATCCCTGGCCCTGTCCAAACTCATGATCCGCACTCCGATCACGCCCAACGCCATCACCCTGGCCAGCCTCATCCTAGGGCTGCTGGGAGCCGCGGCCTTGGCCTTCGGCACTTACCGTATCCAGGTCCTGGGCACGAGCGTACTCTGGTTCTGCGGGATACTGGACGGCTGCGACGGCGAAGTGGCGCGGCTCAAGCTCTTATGCAGCCATACCGGAGCCTTCCTAGACCTGGCCGCCGACCATCTGGCCCATCTGGCCATATTCCTGGCCATCCCCCTGGCCGTGCTCCACTCGCATCCGGAAGCCAACGTCCTGCTGCCCGGAGCATTGCTGTTCACGGGCCTGATCGCGTCCATGGCCACGGTCTGGTGGGTGATCCTGCGCCGTCCGGAACACGACCGCGGCCGGCTCGGACTGTTTTTGGAGCGCCTCGCCAGCCGGGACTACGTATACCTGATCCTGATCCTCGTGGTGATCAACCGGCTGGATTGGTTCCTCTGGACCGCGGGCTTCGGCGCCTATGCTTTCACCCTGGCCATAGGCTGGATGCACCTGCGCCAACGCGCCTCTCAGGCGGCGTGAAATCGGATCCCGTAACCCGCCTCGACTTCACCCACTTCCCCAATGAATTAAAATAAGTCTTTTATCGTTTTGGAATTTCAATGAGTGGAGTAAGTAAAAATCCCGCGCCAGCTGTTCTTCCGCCGGTGAGCATGGTTCATAGATTGCGGATCCGGAGCGCGACTGTGGGGCCCATAGCAGGTCGGAAGGTGCGGCGCTGCGCCGGGACCGCATTTACGGCAACAAAAAAATGGGTGAAGTTGAGGTAACCCGCGTCTTGCGGATTTAACATCAACCGTATACAATTGTGTCGGTGAGGTTCTATTGGTTCGATGGCAAGGCCCCGCAAGGCCCATTCGAAGTCGAAGCGCTGCTCCAGCAGCCCGGCTTCGGATCCGAGAGCGTAGTCTGCCCGGTCGGCTCCGAGAAGCCTGAGGATTGGAAATCCGCGGTCAACTACGAGCTCCTGCGCGATGCCCTGTTCAAACCGAAACCGGTCATCCTGCCCCCGCCGCCGCCGCTCCTGCTGCCGTGTCCGTCTTGCCGGCGCCGCAACACCGAAGACGCAGCATTCTGCAGCCACTGCGGCCAGCCCATGAAGCCGCCGCCGTCCGAGCCGGCCGTAAAAGAATCCGTCCGGCCGGCGCCGCAAACCGCCCCGCCGGAGCTGCTGCCGCCGCCAACGCCCGTTCTGCCGTTGCCCGAACCGGCCCCGGCGCCGGAACCGCTGCCGGCCCCGCAACCAGCAGCCGAGACCGCGCCTCCGATCCTCCCGGTGGCTGTGGCCCTGCCGGTCCCCGAACCCCAACCGCCCGCCCAACCCGCTCTGCCCCAGCCCGCGCCGGCCGTAAAGGAATCCGTACAGCCGCAACCCGCCCCGATCATCGCCCAGCCGGAGCCCGCGCCGGAACCGGTACCGCAGCCCTCCATGTTCCGCCCCGTGCCCAAAGCTCCGGAGCTGTCGGCCGGCCCCAAGCGCGGAGCCAAGTCCGGAGGCATGGGCCGCATAGCCAGTTTCCAAGAACAGCAAGACGCGGCCAAGCCGCCGCAAACAGTGCCGGCCGCTCCGGTCACGGCCCCCCTCCCGGGACCAGTCCAGCCCAGCCCGGAGCCGGCCCCCAAGGACCGCGGGCCGCTGATCATAACCGCCGTGGTGTTCTTATCCACGCTCGCGGCCTTGGCCGCGTTCATGCTCTGGCGGCAGCCGACGCGCAAGCCGGAACCGGCGCAGACCAGCGCGGAGCTGACTGCCAGCGCCCCCCTGCCGCCGATGACCGCAGCGCCCAAGCCGGAACCGACCGCGCTGCCGAAGCCGGCCGCGATAGCCGCGCCGCCCCAGCCGCCGATCCCGCCGAAGCGCAAACGCCGCAAAAAAGAAGCCGCTCCCCCCTTGCCCCAAACGCTAAAGTCGGCCCCAGAACCCGCCTCGGTGGAATCCCCGCCCGCGGAAAGCCTGGACGCGGCCATGGCTCCGGCTTCAGCCGAGCCGCCGGCCCCGGCTAAAGAAGAACTGGCGCTGCCCGGGCTGACCAAGAAGGTACGCAAGAAGCCGGTCCCCAAGCCGGCCTTCGACGACATCGCCCAGAACGAATCGGCTCCGGAGAAACCCGTATCCGAAGGCGAAAAACTAATGGTCAACAGCGCCGAGGAACAATTCAATTTCTGCCATCAGCTCATGCGCCAAGGCGCTTTCGGCGACTTCTACGACACCTGCCTGTGCGCCGCGGCCAAGAAGGACCCGCAATACAAAGGCCGGCGCCGGGTGTTCGTGGACAAGACCACCAAGGACAATTTCGAATTAGGCTCCAGCTTCGAGATAACCGCGGCCCGCGTGGACGGCCCCAACGTGCTGATCACCGCCCAATGGAGCCGCGCCGACGGCGCCAATCTGCGCACCGAGAAATGGACGGCCGAAGAAGGCCTCTGGTGCCGCAGCCCTAAATAAAGGCCCCCGCGTCGGGGGTCGACGCGGGGGCCGGTTGCGGCGTGTAAACTCTAGCGTCCGCTGCGCAGCGCATCCAGCCGGGCCTCGGCCTTGCGCAATATCTCCTTATAAGCCACGCCGGTCAATATCTCCAGTCCCTGGCTTACATGGCTGACCGCGTAGATGTGGAACTTCCCGGCCTGCACCGCCTGCACCACCTCGGCATCGAGCTGCAGGTCGCCCACGTTGCCGGCCGGTATCACGATGCCCTGGTCTCCGGTGAGCCCGCGGGCCTGGCACAGGGCGAAGAACCCTTCGATCTTGTGGTTGACTCCGCCGATGACCTGCACGTTGCCGAACTGGTCGGCCGAGCCCGTGACCGCGAAGTTCTGCTGGATAGACACGCCCGAGAGCCGGGACAGTATGGCGTATATCTCGGTCGAGGTCGCGGAATCTCCGTCTATGCCTCCGTAATTCTGCTCGAAGGATATGCGGATGTGCGCGGAGATGGGCTTCTTTTGCGCGAAATTATGGCGCAAGAAGCCTTCCACCACGCCCAAGGCTTTCACGAAACTCTTGCCCGTAGACCCGGCGTCCCGGTCCACGGAAACCATGCCCGGAGCGCCGGCGCTGGCCGTGACCGTGATGCGGGCCGGGACCCCGAAAGAGCCCATGACCGCCAGGCCGTTGATCTGCCCCACCTCGGACCCGGAGGTCGCCACGTGGAGCAGGTCGCTGAGATAATTATTGATCACGTGCTTGCGATAGCCTTCTTCCCGCTCTTGGCGCGCGGCCAGGGAGGCCGCGATGTCGGCCGCGGTCACTTCCGCGCGGCCGGCTTCCTTGGCCCAGAACGTGGCCTCCCGCAGCAGCCCGAAGAGCGCTCCGAACTGGGATGAGAGCTTCTGGTGGCTGTCCACCAGGCGCGCGCAGTAGGCCAGCGAAGAAGCTATGGCGTCCCGGGTCAGGTCCAATATCTGCCCGGCGCTGCCCAGCACCGCGTGCTTGATGAATTCCACATAGCTGGCCACGGTATCCTCAGTTATGGGCAGATTGGACTCGAACTCAGCCGTGGCGTTGAAGTTGCCGGCAAAAGCGTCATCATGCTTTTCCAACAGCATCTTGATCATGGGCGAGCCCAAGAGCACGACCTTGACCTTGCCCGGCACGTAATACTTGGTGCCCTTCAAGGTCGCCAGGCCTTCCAGCCCGCCCTCGGTAATCTCGGCTTGGCCGCTGCGCACCGCGTGCATCAAGGCCTTCCAAGCCCCCGGCTCCTGCAGCGCTTCGGCCGCGTTGAGCACCAAGAACCCGCCGTTGGCTTTAAGGAAAGAACCC
>JBAZVY010000029.1:0-14901 GCA_041660645.1 Elusimicrobiota bacterium
GTTCGTTACGACCGAGAAACGGCAATCGGCGACGCGGGAAAAAGCCAGCATCAGGGATCGACATCGAGACAAATGCCCCAACCCCAGCTTCCGCCCGGCATCCACTCTAAAACCGACAGAAACAGACTTTCCCATATCTACAAGATAGGCTTGCCTTCTGAAAATGACCGGTCCTTTTCTTTTGACTGGGCGAGTCCTTCATTCCTCATGAATTTATTGTTCAACAAAGCCAGCTCCGGCTTGGCCCGGAACAATTCCAGGACATCTTCCAGGCCGAACAGCGGCGTCCGGGGGTACAGGGTCTCGAATATTATCCGCACCAACTCGAAATCTTCCGGTTCGTCTACGGTCCACCGCATCGCGGAAAGATCGGTCTGGTAAGCCAAGTTCACCGTCTTGAAGCGCTGCGGCTGGCTTTCGATGAACGGCGTGACATGCTCGATGTGGGAGGGAAGCACCGCCTCGCGTTTTGTCTCCTCCAGCGCCTTGAAAGAGAATATCTCCGCGTCAAGCCCATCCGGATAGGTCGGCGGCACGCAGTTGGTGCCGTAATCGCAGCCATTCTCCAAATAAAGGCGCACCATGCCGTCGACCACCGCCGGATCGATCAAGGGGCAATCGCCCGTCAAGCGGACGATATGATCCGGCTTGAACTTCATCGCGGCCTGATAGAACCGCTCCAAAACATTATCCAGGCTACCACAGAAGACGTCCGCGCCCATATTCCGACATAGCTTGACGATCTGCTGATCCTCGGGCGCCGTGCTGGTGACCACGACGACCCGATCGACACTCCGACAGGCCCGCACGCGCTCAACCTCCAGGCTCAGCATCGGGCGTCCTAATATCGGTTTGAGCACCTTGCCCGGGAAACGCGAGGAAGACGTCCTGGCCTGAATAAATGCCGCTATCATCGCTCACCTTCCCCACAACGTAGGATTCAATATCTTTTCTTCCACCTGATCGAAATATTTCAAAACCAGCGGGACGATATCCAGCGGCGGCTGTTTTTCATAAGCCGATAAATTTTCTTTAACCTGCCCGGGCGTCTCCGCCCCGACCAACAATTTTGCCCCCGGCATCCCGGCCTTAAGATACCCCAGCGCCAATTCATGACGCGTCACATTCAACTCGTGGGCCAGTGCGGCGATCTTCTCCAGGACTGGCCCCGCAAAATGCATATGGCTCGACAAGTCATCCGGGGCCATCAGGATGAGGCCTTGCAGGAAAACGCTGCGGACATAAACCTGTTTGTTTTTTTGCGCGGCCCGCTCAAAAACTTTATTTCTCTCAAATCTCCGGTCCAGGATATTAGAGGGGACCTGAATCATGCCGACCCCCTCCAGGTCCAGCGCCTCCAAGGCTCTTTCCGGCGAATAGACCGAGACCCCGACATGGCTGATCTTCCCTTCCGCCACAAAACCCTGCAGGATCTTCCCGAGCCCGCCGCGCCATCGGCAGAGGAGTTCCTCCTTGTGGATCATCAGTCCCCAGAGGCGTGGGACGCCCAGCCTCGCCAGCGAGCGCTCGAGAGCTTCGGCCATGACCCGCCGGTCGCCATGGTCGAGTCCCGGGTCGATCTTGCTGATGACCATAGCTTGCGCACTGATTCCCAACCGGACAAAAGCTTCCCCGAGGACTGCCTCGCTCGTCCCATAATCTTGAGCCGTGTCGAACTCCCGGACCCCGCCCATCCATGCCGTCCGGACTATCTCCGTCGCCAGAGCCTGATCCGGCTGGCCGGCCTTATTGGCGACGCCGTAAGGGACCCCGAGCTGCACCGTCCCTAAGACGAGCGATGCTGATTCCATTTGCGACATCGGCTACGTCAGGCGTTTAAAGCCGGCCATGGCAGGCTTGCCTTTCAACTTCCCCGCGACATCCCCCGAAGCGATCACCTTCGCCATGACGCCGAACACTTCATCGACCGCCTGGAGATAACTCTCGGCATGCCTAGAGGAATGCGCGACCATGGCATAGAACGCCGTCGTGGCCAGGAACCCCTTCTCCAGCATCAGCTGGATGAACAACGCCTTCAAGGCCTGGGCATCCTCGTATTCGAACGAAAAATGGCTGATCGGGAACATCCCGCCGGCATGGATATTCAGCCCATGCTTCTTGGCCAGCCGCGTCCAGCCCTCCTGCACCTGCTTGCCCACAGCCACCAGATGCTTGCCGGCATCCAATGCCCGATGCTTCTTGATGGTGGCCAGCGCAGCGGCAGGCCCGATGCGCTCGGTCCACATCGTGCTGCTGATGAACGTGCGCTGCGCGGCATCCATGAACTTGCCTTTGCCGATGATGGCCGCTATCGGATAGCCGTTGCCCATCGCTTTGGAGAAGACCGCGATGTCCGGCTTGATGCCGTAGATCAGATGCGCTCCGCCGCTATTCAGGCGGAACCCGGCGGAGATCTCATCTACGACAAAAACAGCCTGCGTCTGATCCGCCAAAGAACGGATCTCGTTGACGAAGTCCGCCTGCGGGGCATCGTCGCGGATCGCCTCCAGCACGATGGCCGCCAGGTCCTTGCCATGCTTGGCGACGATCTCCCGCAGCTCGCCGATCTGGTTGAACCGGAAAGGGAGCGCCGTGCCGGTCAGCCCCCGCGGGACTCCGCGCGGGGCCAGCCCCGACAAGAGATGCTCCCCCAGCGCGTTCTCCGTGCCCAGGTTCGCGGAAAGATACCAGTCATGCCAGCCATGATACCCGCTGAACGCGACCTTGTCCTTGCCGGTATAGGCGCGCGCGATCCTGACCGCGACCGCCATAGCCTCGCCGCCGCAGCGGGCGTAGCGGACCTTCTCCGCCCAGGGATGCATCTCGCACAGGAGGTCGGCCAGTTCGACCTCCTCCGGGCAGTTCAAAGACGAGCTCGAGCCGTCCCGAACGGCCTTGATGACGGCCTCGTTCACATCGTCGTCGGCATAGCCGAGGATGTTCGCCCCGATGCCTCCGATGCTCATATCGATATATTTATTGCCATCCAAATCCCAGACCTCGACGCCCTTGGCCTTGCTGTAGTATCCCGGCCACACGCCGAGAGAAAACTGATCCGGCCGCTTGGAAAGGAGCTGCGTCATGCCGGGGATCCGCTCCTTGGCGCGCCCCTGCATCTCCTGGCTCAAAGTCGTTTTCATTGCAATTTTCATCGCCCTTCCTCCACCCCTCTCATCGCTTCCAGTCGGTCCTGCAGAGTCCCAAAAGGACGTCATCGACGTATTCACCGCCGCAGTAGCAGTGTTGCTTACGAAGCCCCTCCTCGACGAATCCGACCTTCTTGAACGCCTTTATGGACCCCTTGTTCGGCGCATAGCACCCCGCAGTGACCTTGTGGAGGTTCAGAGTGTCGAATGCGTAGCCCACGAGCAGACGGACTGCCTCGGTGGCATAGCCTTTCCCCCAGCAGTCCTTCTCTCCCAGCAGGATCCCGATATCCGCGATGCGATGGGCGGTGTTGATCGGACCGATCTTAATATTACCGATGTGCCGGTGGCCCTTTTTCAGGACTATGGCCAGAAACACGCTGCTCTCATCGCCCATCTTCTTGGAGACATAGTCCCGCAAGGTCTCCAAGGTATGTGGGAAGAAGCGGCTCTCGAGGAATTGATTGATCGACGAATCGTTCATCCACCGGTAATACGCCTCGTTCACGTCTTCCACGCGGACCTCGCGGAGATAGATGCGCTCTCCTTCCAGGAATCCAAAAAATCGATCCTTCTTTGCCATGCGCTTACCCCTTATTATGAGCTGAAAAGATCACCGCCATCCCCCGATCAATATCCCCGCCCGACATCGACATGCCAAGGAAGAGCGACCGTGGAAGGACTCTGCCAGGTTGAAGATATCCGCTTACGACACCCGACGATACATATTATATCGGATATGCATATTCCGGTCAAATCCGAACCCGACTCCAGTCATGCCCGGACTCTAACCGAACAAAAACGGTTAAACTAGCATATTGAACTCATAAACTGATAAATTGTATCTTAAAAATATGGATTTTAGAGGGCACTGGCACAATTAAGCAACCAGGAGAGATGACATGATCCCGATATCACGCCCCGTGACCGGCCCGGAAGAAATAGCCGCAATATCCAAAGTATTTTCCAGCGCCTGGCTTGGCTTGGGCTCCACGGTATTCGAATTCGAGGAAAAGCTGAAATCCTACCTAGGCGCCAAACACGTGATCGCGGTCAACACCGGGACATCCGCCCTGCATATCGCGCTGGCCGGGTTCGGAGTAGGCCCGGGAGACGAAGTCATCATACCATCCATAACTTTCGCCGCCTGTGTGCAGACCATATTGGCCCTAGGTGCGACCCCGGTGTTCGCCGAATCGCACGAAGACAGCCTGCTTTTGGACATCGACGACGTCGAACGCTGCCTCACCCCCAAGACGAAAGCCGTCATGCCCGTGCATTTCTGCGGCAACCCCTGCGATCTGGACCGGCTCCTGGCCCTGGCCAAAAAACACGGTTTCCTGGTCATCGAGGACGCGGCCCACGCCTTCGGCTCGGAATACCGCGGCCGCAAGATCGGAACGCACGGGCACGCGGTCTGCTTCAGCTTCGACCCGATAAAGAACATCACCACCGGAGAGGGCGGGGCCGTGGCCTTGTCCGACGACAAGATCGCGGAAGAGATCCGCCGGCAGCGCATACTCGGCATAGACAAGGATACCTGGCACCGCTACAAAAACACCCGCACCTACTTCTACGAGGTGGTCTCCCCAGGATTCCGTTACCACATGCCCAATTTCTGCGCCGCAGTCGGCCTGGAACAGCTCAAAAAATTCCCGGATTTCATAGCCCGCCGCCGCCATATCGCCCAGCGCTATGACGATTCCTTCTCCGGACTAACCTCCGTAAAACCCCTTCGGATAGATTATCGGACAGTAGTGCCCCACATCTATATCCTGCGCCTAGCCGCTGACCGCCGGGATGCCTTCATGGAGTTCTTAAAGTCCCGTGGAATAGGCACCGGCCTGCACTACATTGCCAACCACATCCAGCCGTTCTTCAAGAAATACTGCGGGCGTCCCCTGCCCCGTGCCGAACGCTTGTGGCAAGAAATCGTAACCATCCCGCTGCACTGCGGCATGAACGACGTCGAAATTGATACCGTGATAAGCGCGGTAAAGGATTTCGAACTGACCGCCAAGACTCCGGGCCATGACTAAAGTCCCGAAGGTCAGCGTCAACCTCTGCTGCTACAATTCCGCCCGGTTCCTGGAAGAGACCCTGGCTTCGGTGTTCGCCCAGAACTATACGGATTACGAGCTGGTCATAGTCAACGACGGCTCCCGCGACGCCACGGATGCCATCATCAAAAAGCACCTGGCCGCCGGCCGGCCGATAGTCTACCTCCCGCAGGAGAACGCGGGTTTGGGCGCTTCGCGCAACAAGGCCCTGGCCGCGTCGTCCGGAGAGATCATCGCCATAATAGACCATGACGACGTTTGGGAACCCCGCAAGCTGGAACTTCTGGTTCCATTCTTCGACCGCCCGGGAGTATCCTTCGTAGGCAGCGACGCGCTGATGATGGATTCCCAAGGCCGTCCCCTGCGCCGCTACTCGGAAGGAATAACCCTGCACCGCGGGCGCATATTACGGGAGCTTTTCCTATGCAATTTCGTGCCCTGCGCCGCAGCCATGATGCGCCGCTCCGCGATCGCCGCAGCCGGAGGGCTCTTCCGCCCGGACTTCCATATCGCCGAAGAATACGAACTCTTTCTACGCTTAGCCGAACAAGGTGAATTCGATTTTTCCCCGGAGCCATTAGTACGCATCCGCGTGCATTCCAACAGCGCGGGCTGGGATTTCGCCCAGGAGCGCTCCGAATTGAGGAAAATATACGCGCAATTCCTGACCCGACATCCGGAACTCAACGCGACCTTAGGCCGGAATCTGCTGGCCGCCAAGTCCGCCGGATTCTGGGTCTCGCCCGAACTGGCCGCGGCATTCGCGGGCCAAGGCCCCGCCGCCCTGCGCGCCCAAGCCCTGCTGCTGGGCACGCTCTCGCGCCTGGCGCCCGGGGCCATAGATGGGTTGCGCAGCCTCAAACGCGCCATCCAACGCAGGCTAATCGCCTCTCGGGAATCCGGAGCCTAATTTGTATACTTTTAATTGGCCATAAAGGAGCACGGTACACCTGCAATGAACTGGAAAAACACCCGCGTGGTCGTGACCGGAGCCGGCGGCTTCATCGGCAGCCACCTCACCGAGGAGCTCATCCGCCAAGGGGCCAAGGTCCGGGCCCTGGTCCGCTACAATTCCCGCAATAATTGGGGCCTGCTGGAAAAACTAGACCCCGAAGTCTTGAAGCGCATAGAGGTCGTAAGCGGCGACATCACCGACCCCCAATGCGTGGACCGGCTCATCGCGGGCCGCGACTACGTTTTCCACCTGGCCGCGCTCATCGCCATACCCTACTCCTATCAAGCCGCGGCCAGCTACGTGGCCGCCAACATCTCCGGCACTCTGAACGTCCTAGAAGCCTGCCGCCGCTACAAGGTCCGCAAGCTAGTCCACACTTCCACCTCCGAGACCTATGGCACGGCCCGCTACGTGCCCATAGATGAAAAACATCCCCTGCAGGGACAATCTCCTTACTCCGCGACCAAGATTGGCGCCGATCACATAGCGGAAAGCTACTTCCGCTCTTTCGGACTACCCGTGGCTATCATCCGGCCCTTCAATACCTACGGCCCGCGGCAATCGGCCCGCGCCGTCATCCCCACGGTGATCACCCAACTCTTGGCCGGCCAGCCGATCATCAAGCTCGGATCCACGACTCCCATCCGAGACTTCAATTACGTGGCCGACACGGTATCCGGTTTCTTGGCCATAGCCGCCTCTCCAAAATCCGCAGGCGAGGTGATAAACATAGGCTCTGGCCGCGGCGTTAGCATCGCGGACACGATCAGCGCCATCATGCGCTTGACCGGCCGGAAAGCCAAGATCGCCCAAACCCGGGAGCGCCTAAGGCCGGACCGCAGCGAAGTCATGCGCCTGATCTGCGACAACCGCAAAGCCCGCCGACTGACCGGCTGGCATCCAAAGTTCTCTCTGGAAGAAGGTCTGGTCCGCACCATAGACTACATATCCCGCCACCGCAGCGATTACAAGGCCGGGATATACAACCTCTGAACATGCAAGCTGTGATATTGGCCGGAGGCAAAGGCACCCGCCTGCGCCCATTCACCACCTCCCTACCCAAGCCCTTGGTCCCGGTCGGGGATTTTCCCATCATCGAAATCGTGCTCCGGCAGTTGCGCCACCATGGATTCCGCGAAGTCATAATCTCCACGGGGCACCTGGCCGAACTCATCGAAGCCTATTGCGGAGACGGCAAACGCTGGGGGCTGCGCATCCGCTACGTGCGGGAAGACAAGCCCCTATCCACGGCCGGGGCCCTACGCCTGATCCGCGGCTTAAGCCCTGATTTTCTTACCATCAACGGCGACGTTCTGACCACTCTGGATTTCCACAAGCTCTATGCGCATCACCGCAAGTCCCACGCCGCGGCCACGGTCGCGGTCTGCGAGCGCAAGACCACGGTGGACTTCGGCACCATAAGGCTGGACGACGCAGACCATATCCAAGCCTACATCGAAAAACCATCCTACCGTTATCTAGTGAGCATGGGCGTCAATGTCTTCAGCCGCCGCGCCTTGGGCCACATCCGCCCGGGCGAAGCCCTGGGCATACCCGAACTCATAAGCCGGCTGCAAGGCGCCGGACATTCGGTCATGGGTTTCCGCAATCAGGCGCAATGGCTAGACATCGGCCGGCCCGAAGACTACCAAGCCGCCCAAGACATATTCGCCTCTCCCCGCCAACGCTCCCGATACCTGCGGCCATGACATTCCTCGTCACCGGAGGTCGAGGATTCTTCGGCACGCATCTCTGCGCGTATCTGCGCCGCAGCCATCCCCGGGCCCGGATCATAGTCCTAGACCGGACCCCCGGGCCAAAAACTTTACGTTGCGACCTGAACTCGGACCCGCAACTGGCCCGCCGACTGCGCCAGTTGCAGCCGGACGTGATATTCCATCTGGCCGGGTCCAGCCGAGCCGATACCTGGGACCGGCTCTGGACCGATTTCGTAGGTGCCACGATCAATCTCTTGGATGCGGTCAGAAGCTTGCCCCGCCCGGAGCAGCCGCGCATCATAATATCCGGGTCTTCGGCCGAATACGGCCCGGCTCCAGATAGACTCCTGCGCGAATCCGATCCGACCCGGCCGGTCACTGCATATGGAGCGCTCAAGCTCAGCCAGACCCTGGCGGCGCTGACCTATCGCCATGTTGGCCTAGACATAGTTATCGCCCGCATCGCCAATATAATAGGCCCGGGCATACCAGAGAATCTGGCCCTGGGAACATTCGCCCGACAACTTGCCAGCATCGCCCGCGGCCGCCGGCCCGCCGAGATCCTGACCGGAAACCTAGATTCCCGCCGTGATTACATAGATGTACGCGACGCGGCCGCTGCCCTGGACCTACTGGCCAGGCACGGCAAAAGCGGAGAGATATACAACGTAGCTTCCGGTCGGCCCCTGACCACCGGAGCCCTCCTGCGGCGCCTGATCCGCAGAAGCTCCGTGCCTGCCTCGGTGCGCAGCACCGCGCCGCGGCGGATACACCGGGAAGCCTCCTATGTAGCCTGCTCGTATCGGAAAATAAACCGCCTTACCGGCTGGCGTCCCCGCATCCCGCTGGAACGCACCCTAAAAGACACCTGGGATTGGGCCTTGTCCCTGCCCGCCCCGCGCTCCTGATGGATGCCTTCGCCCAGTCTCAATTCGTAATCATAAGCAGCATTGACTGGGACTCGGCCTGGCAACGCCATCAGATATTCGCCTGGCAGTTGGCCGAAGCCGGACACGATGTGTTCTTCGTGGAGAACTCCGGGTTCCGGAGCCCGGAGTGGCGGGACAGCGCGCGCATCTGGAATAAACTCCGCAGCATGGCTTCCGGACCCCGGCCGCAGCGCCGCAAGAACTGGCCTCCCCGGCTCAAGCTGTTCACCCCGCGGGTCCTGCCGCCCACGGGCGCGGCCTGCCGGGGAATCAACCGCCGCCTGCTCATCCCTCGGGTCGCGGAGGGCTTGCGCTGCCTAGGACTGCGCGGCCAGCCCGTGGTCATAACCTATTTTCCCACCGCCACTTCTTTGGAACTAATCCGCCTACTGCGGCCTGCGGCCGTGGTCTACGACTGCGCGTCCAATTTCCGAGCCCATCCCCACGCGCCCCCGGACTTTGCCCGGCAGGAATCCGAACTGCTGGCCCGTGCGGATATAGTGGTCTGCGACTCGGACTTCCTTTATAACCAAAAGCGCGCGGAGCATGGCAACGTGGTCCAGATCCACCAAGGCGTGCCCGAAGATTTCTTCCGGGTAAAGCCCGCCGCACTGCCACCGCGCCGCTTCTGCTATTACGGGACCTGGGGCCAAGACCTGGACCCGCGCTTCTTGACTGCGCTGGATGCGGCTGGCTTCGAGATTACGGTCAGCGGCTTTTCCAAAGGCGAACCGCCGCCCCTGCCCCCCTCCATACGCGGGCTGCAGCCCGTACCGCGAGAACAGCTGGTTCGCCGACTGGAGGATTTCGACGCCTTCCTACTGCCCTACCGCATAAACCCATTCCTGCTGGGCGTATTGCCGGCCAAGATATACGAATGCTTGGCCATGGGCCGGCCCATCATTGCCACCCCCCTGCCCGCGTTCGAACCTCTACACCGGCTCATGCATATATCAGCGGACCCGGAAGAATGGGTCCGAATAGCCGGCGACCTGCCCCGGACCGAGACTCCGGCCATACGGGCCGAGCGCATCGCCCTGGCCCGCGAACACACCTGCGCCAAAGAATTCCAGCGCTTCCAGGAAGCGGTCCGCGCCGCCTGGGCCTCCGCCCGCTAACCGCTCATCACTAAGCCGTCACGACGGCAATATGATATAATGTTCAATATTCGAACATGTCGCCTATGCCCAACACCGACAACGCCTTAGCTGAAAAAGAATTCCTCCTGGTGCAAGAGATATCCCGCAAACCCACCAGCACACAGCGCGACCTATCCCAAAACATCGGATTGTCACTAGGCATGACCAATCTGCTCATAGGCCGTTTGGCGCGCAAAGGCTTCATAAAGATCAACCAACTGGACTGGAAGCGCACCCAATATCTCCTGACCATCAAAGGGGCCATGGAAAAAAGCCGCAAGGCCTACCACTATACCCGCTACACCCTGCGCATCTTCCGCCAGATCCAGGAGAACATAAACACCGTGCTGACCCGGGAATACCAGTCCGGCCGCCGCGAATTCGTACTGGTCGCACAGGATGAGATACTGGAACTGCTGCGCGACACGGTCCAAGACCTGGCCTTGCCCAACGCCACATTCTCATTCCTGAATCGTTATTCAGAAGTCCCGGCCGGCGCGGACTTAGTCCTTACCGCCACCCTGCAACTCGCGCCTAAGCCGACCGAAGGTCGGCGCTATCTGAGCTTGGTGGATTTCGACAACATCAACTTCCGCATCTCTTGAGCATGAAGGGGAAACCCAACCTCGCAGCCATAACCGCCGAACTACGCCGCGTCATCGCGCTCGAAGCCCGTACCCTGGCCCAGCTCAAGACCCATGTGAACGCAAGCTTCGCCCAAGCCGTGGTGCTCATGTCCCGCTGCCGCGGCAAAGTCATCGTCATGGGCGTGGGCAAATCCGGGCTCATTGCGCAGAAGATCGCCGCCACTTTGGCTTCCACCGGCACCCCCGCCATGCACCTAGACCCCACCGACGCCATGCACGGCAGCCTGGGCCTGGTCCAACGCCAAGACCTTATCCTGGCCCTAGGCAAATCCGGAGAATCAGATGAGATCCGAGAACTCCTGCCCCGCCTGCGCAGCCTGGGACCCAAGATCATCGCTATAACCACAGAACCGAAATCCACCTTGGCCCGCAGCGCCTCCTTGGTGTTGGTCACCCCGGTAGCAGTCGAGGCCTGCCCGCTCAATCTTACCCCGACTTGCAGTACCACCGCGGCGCTGGCCGTGGGCGACGCCTTGGCCGTAGCCCTGATGAAGCTGCGCAACTTTAAAGTGGAAGAATTCGCGCGCAACCATCCCGCCGGCCGCCTAGGCAAGCGCCTGACTTTGACCGTAGCCGATGTGATGCGCTCGGGCAAGAATAACCCGGTCATCCGCGAGGAAGCGGGGTTCAACCGCATGCTTGTAGAGATAACCCGCAAGCATGCCGGAGCCGTGTCCGTGGTGGACAAGCAGGGCCGGCTCAAAGGCCTGGTCACTGATTACGACATCCGCCGCGCTCTAGAAACGGGCAAGAACACATCCACCTTGAGCATACGCGAGATCATGAACCCCCGCCCCACCACCATCCGCCCCGAAGCTTTGGCGGTCCGCGCCGTGGAGATCATGGAACTGCGCGCCCACCCGTTCAACGTGCTGCCCGTGGTGGATGCCAAAAACCGCTCCGTGGGCATGATTCAAATACACGACCTGCGCAGCCGCGGCATCTAGAACTTGGCCATGCCCTATCCGCAGACCAGCGCCAGAATGCTTACGGCATCCCTGCTGTTGCTAGCCGCAGCCCTACCCGTGTCCATTGCCGGCGCCAACCTGGCCCTGGGGCTGGCCACGGCCGCGCTGCTTCTGCGTTTCGCGGTTCCGGGTGGATCGCGGCCGGCTTGGCCGCGCGACGCGGTAGCGGTCTGCCTATGGATTTACCTGGCTGTCGGGATAGCGGCCGCCATATCCGGGGTCTCGCCCCGCGCCAGTTTGACCCCTCTGCAAAAAGACGCGCACAAGCTCTGGGCCTTTTACCTATTGTCCCTGGCCTTTACGGCCGCTCCAGTCAGACGCCTGCATTGGCCGATGGCCTTAGGATTCATGGTCATAGCTTGTGCCGGGATATTCCAATCCGCCCACTGCGTCTTCGCCCAATGGATGCATCCGGTCATGAATTGGACCATGATCCGCGCCTCCGGGTTCGTGCATCCGGTCACGTTCGGAGGCCTGCTCGCGTTCGCCCTACTCGGAAACATCTGTTTCCTGGCCCTAGACGATGCCGGTCCGCTGGTCCGCCGCCTGGCCTGGGCCTTCTTCGGCCTGGTTTTGGCCGCCCTACTGCTCAGCCAGACCCGCGCAGCTTTCCTTGGAGTAGGCGCCGGATTCATCGCAATGTGCATAGCCGAACCCAAGCTGCGGCGCTGGCTCAAATACGCCCTGGCCGCCGCCATCCTGGGAGCGCTAGTCCTAGAACTGCTGCCCACCCATCGGTCGTTGATATCCTCCATCCATGAATACGGCGCATCCGCTGCATCCAATTCACAGATGGCCCGGCTCGCACTCTGGAAGACCGCTTGGCGCATGTTTTGCGACCACCCCTGGCTGGGCGTGGGCCCGGGCAACTACGCGACTCTATTCACGGACTATTATCAGGGTGTAATCGACGGACAACGGACGTGGGGTTCCGCCCATAACATCTTCCTGCATCAACTGGCTGAACGCGGCATATTGGGATTCACTGCGCTGCTCGCGCTTTGGACGACCCTTTTCAGGTGCGCCTGGCAGCGCTGGCAGGCTGCCAAAGGGGCCTGGAGCTTATTCGCCTTGTCCGCCACCGCCGCGTTTCTGGTCATGAACCTGACCGAGAATGCGTTCCAAAACGAGCAAGTCGCGACCCTCTTCCTGCTCATATGGACGCGCGCGCAATACAGCGCCCCAGAACCATCCATCGAGGTGAAGACACCATGAAAGGAATAATACTAGCCGGCGGATCTGGAACCCGGCTCTATCCCTGCACCAAGGTCATAAGCAAGCAGATCCTGCCGGTTTATGACAAGCCCATGATTTACTATCCATTGAGCGTACTCATGCTGGCAGGGATCCGCGAGGTCCTGGTCATCAGCACGCCCCACGACCTGCCCGGATTCCGGGAACTGCTGGGCGACGGTTCCCGATTGGGAATGCGTTTCGAATACGCCGAACAGCCGCGACCGGAGGGCTTGGCCCAAGCTTTTACCATCGGCCGCGACTTCCTGGCCGGCCAGCCGGCTTGCCTTATCCTGGGAGACAATATACTCTACGGACACGGCATGACCGAACTACTCCAGACCGCGGCCAAAACTAAAAGCGGCGGCCTCATATTCGCATATCAGGTAAAAGATCCGGAACGCTACGGCGTAGTCGAATTCAATGCCCAAGGCAAAGCCATATCCTTGGAAGAAAAACCTCTGCGGCCCAAGAGCCCCTATGCCATACCCGGGCTGTATTTCTACGGTCCGGAAGTCTGCGCCGCGGCCGCCGAACTAAAGCCCAGCGCGCGCGGAGAACTGGAAATAACCGACCTTAATCGGATATTCCTAGACCGCGGGGACCTGCGCGTATTGAAGATGGGCCGAGGCGTAGCTTGGCTGGATACGGGCACGCATGAGAGCCTTTCCGAAGCGGCCATATTCGTCCGGACAGTCCAATCCCGTCAAGGCTTGATGGTGGCTTGCTTGGAAGAGATCGCTTGGGTATCCGGGTGGATCGGGCCGGAACAGGTCAAGGCGCAAGCGCAAAGCCTGGGCAAGAGCCTCTACGCGGATTATCTGCGCGAATTATTGGAGCACGCCCCGATTGAACGCTGACCACCCCAGAAACTCCTCCGCCCGCAAGCTTCGGGTGATGCAGGTCCTGGAATGCGGCGGCCCGGGGGGCACGGGCAACCAAGTGGCCGCAATCTGCAACGGACTGGACCCGGCCGCCTTCGACAGCATATTGGTCTATGCCGTACGCCCAGGACATTGCCCCGAGGCCTACCGGACCGCAGCCCACGGCGCCCGGGCCGCATATCATGTGCCGGACATGGTGCGCGAAATATCACCGGGGCGGGATATCCAGGCATGGCTGCGGCTGTACGCCATAATGCGTAAAGAGCGTCCGGATGTGGTCCATGCCCATTCGTCCAAAGCCGGAGTCCTGGCGCGATTGGCCGCCCTGCTGGCCGGCGTTGCGCGCATATTCTATTCCCCGCACGGATATGGCTTCCTGCAAGCTGACCGCTCCCGACTCGCGCGCCTGCTTTACCGGGCCTCGGAATGGTCGGTCTCTTGGATAGGGCATATAGTGGCGGTATCCCCCAATGAAGCCGCCTTGGCCCAAGGCCTGTCTTGGGGCAAGACCGTGTACACGGTCTGCGATCCCTACCTGGGCCCGGCCGCGCCTCCCCCGCTCCAACCGCACTCGGGCCTGGTGGTAGGAGCCTGCGGGCGCATGACCGCGGCCAGGAATCCCGAGGCTTTCGTGCGCTTAGCCGCAGAGCTCTGCCGCCGGCTGCCGGAGGCGCGCTGCGTCTGGATCGGAGCCGGAGAAAAAGAGCCGGAAGTGCTCCGGCTGGCCCAGCAACTGTCCCTAGGAGACCGTTTCAAGATCACCGGCTGGCTGGACCCGGCCGCCGCGCTGGAACATATGCGCGGCTTGGACGTTTTCGTGCATTACTCCCGCTGGGACGCCCTGCCCAACGCGGTGCTGGAAGCCATGGCCCTGGGCCTGCCGGTAGTAGCCTCGGACGCCTTCGGCAATCGCGACGTGGTTACGCCTGAAACCACAGGCATCCTGGCCCCAGACGAAACCGGCCTCCTGGCCGGAGTCTTGCGCCTTTTGGGCGATTCCAGATTGCGCCAAAGGTTCGGAGCCGCCGCCAGCCAACGCATACTATCCGATTTCTCCCCCACTAGCGCCATAGCCAGCCTGCAAGCCCTATATAAGCAAAATTGATATAATCCAAGGGATGGCTACCCTCGCGCCTGAGACGGAGCGCGTAACTACGAGCCGCCCCCCCCGCGCCGCCCGTTTTCCTTTATGGGTACGCCATGTTCTGCGCACCACACTGCA
>JBAZVY010000030.1:0-7823 GCA_041660645.1 Elusimicrobiota bacterium
CGTGGAAAGCCCGATCGTGCGCAAGACTCGAAGCGCCTACCTTCCGGTCTTGCGCTGGAGCATGTCCCACAAGAAGACCGTCCTGGCCGGCGGAACGGCCCTTCTGGCCGCGAGCCTGTGCCTGGTCCCCTTCCTGGGAACCGAATTCGTCCCGATCATGGACGAAGGCTCATTCGACATGGACACCTCCATAGCGCCGGGAGCCTCGCTTACGACCTCGGCGGGCATCGCCAAGAAGATCGAAGAGCGCCTAAAGGCGTTCCCCGAGTTGATGACCGTCGTCTCCCGCACCGGTTGGACCGGCCGGTCCATCGAGGCCCGGGGAGTGGAAAAGACGGGGTTCCTCGGAGTCCTCAAGCCCAAACGTGACTGGGTCAGCGCCAGTACCCGGGAGGAACTGTTCGACAAGATGCGCGACGCGGTCAAGATCATCCCGGGCGTCGTGGTGGGCTTCAGCCAGCCTATCCAGTGCCGGATCGATGAGCTCGTGGCCGGGGCCAGGTCCCAACTGGCCATACGGCTGTACGGGGATGACCTGGAAATCCTCAGCCGGAAAGGAGCCGAGATCATGCGCGCGCTTTCCGGCATCAAGGGCGTGGCCGACCTGACCATAGAACGCCAGGAGGGCCAATCCTACGTCAACGTGGATATCAAGAGGGACAGCATCTCGCGCTACGGCCTCAACGTCTCGGACATCCACGACGTCATGGAGATCGCGCTGGGAGGCAAACCGGCGGGCTCCGTCTACGAGGGAGATCGGTCCTTCGACGTGACCATCCGGCTGCCGGACAACGAGCGCAATTCCATTTCCGCCCTCAATCGCCTCATCATCACGACCCCGGCGGACGGCCCCCGCTTGCCCCTGTCCGCGCTGGCGGATGTCCGTAGGCAGGACGGGCCCGTGCAAGTCGGCCGGGAATCGGGCCGGAGGCGCATCCTCATCGAGTCCAACGTGCAGGGCCGCGACCTGGGAGGCTTCGTGGCCGAGGCGCAGAAGCGCATACGCAAGGAGATTTTCCTGCCTCCCGGCTACTACCTGACCTGGGGAGGCCAATTCGAAAACCAAGAAAGGGCCATGCGCAAGCTGGCGCTCATCGTTCCGGCGGCGATCCTGCTCATTTTCGTCCTGCTCGCCGTGACCTTGGACTCGCCCAAGCAGGCGGTCCTGGTGCTCTTGAACCTGCCGCTCTCGCTGGTCGGCGGGATTCTAGGGCTGTTCTTGACCGGGACATACCTGTCCGTCCCGGCCGCGGTGGGATTCATCGCCCTCTTCGGGGTGGCCGTCCTCAACGGCGTGGTCCTGGTGACCTATATCAATCAGCTCCGCAGCCGGGGTACGGATATGGACACCGCCATCCGGACCGGCTGCGAGCGCCGCATGCGACCCGTGCTGATGACCGCGGTCATCACGGTCTGCAGCCTGGTGCCGATGCTCTTCGCATCCGGGCCCGGCTCCGAGGTCCAACGGCCCTTGGCCATCGTCGTCATCGGAGGCCTCATAACGTCTACCATGCTGACTTTGATCCTGCTGCCAGCCCTATACGCGGGCATGAGTTCCGCGGAGCAGCCAGAAAAGCAGCCGATAGGCAGAACCGGAGAGTCTCTCCTGTGACGGCACGAGCCAGAGCATCCTGCCTGGCGGCATTCGTCATGGCGATGCTGTCTGCAGGCGGCGCGGCCTTTCGCCGCGACCTCATTCACTTAAGACCCGAAGGGGCCGCCCGGCTGGAGAGCTTCTGAGCGGACGCTCCCGATTCACCCGACGTAAATGAGCCGGCCCCGGCTCTGGCTCATGCGCCAGAGCCGGGGCCGGCTTTCAGTCCGACTCGCTGGAGATCAGCGTTGGGATGAGAATACGGCCACGACTCGGCGGTTGCTGGCGCGCCCAGAAAGAGTGCCGTTATCAGCGATAGGCTTTTCCTGTCCGAAACCAGCCGCCTGCAGACGCGCGCCCTCCACTCCGAAGCGATCGATGAGCGCCTTGCGCACGGCATCGGCCCGGCGCTGCGAAAGCGCCTTATTGGCCTCGGCCTTGCCCTGGTTGTCCGTATGCCCCTCGATGACGGCCGTTGCGCCGGCATATTTCTTAAGGAAATCAGCCACCTCACGCAGGCGCGCGTCATACTCAGGCTTGACGATGTCCTGGTTGGTGTCAAACTGCACATTAAGATCTATGGCCACTTTCTCCTCGACCGGACAGCCGAAGGCATTGACTTTCGACCCGGCCGGCGAGCCCGGGCAACGGTCGTCGGCATCGACCACCCCATCCTTATCCGAATCCTGAGGGACGACCGGAGCCGCCACAGTCTGCGGTTGAGCAACCGGCGCCGCTGGAGCTACCGGCGTGAGCTTGGCCGGCGCGGCCGCAGCGACGGGCGCCGCCGGGGCGTGCCCGCCGAACCAGAAACCAGCGGTCAACCCACTCACCAGAGCATGCCCCTCATGCCCGCGGCGAGAGTTCTTGGCAATAAGATGATAGTCCACGGACGCACCTACGCTGAAATAGGGGCAAAAGAACCAGTCCAGCCCCGCGCCCAACTTGGCCGCGAACCCTTCGCTGCGGGTGTTTTCCATATCGTCGATGCGGGCGATGCCGACTCCGGCATGAAGGTTGGGATTGAGCCGGCTCTTCGGCACGAGCTGATAAAAAGCATTGGCCGTCACCGGCTGCAAGCGCGCATGGGTCTTCTCAAAACCGATATTGTCATAGGCCAGCCCAACGCCCCAACGCTCCGTGATGCCTCGCCGCAGCCAAAGTCCCAAGCCTGCGCCAGGATCAGCCGTATCGCGAAGCATCCTGGATCCCAGCGGGACGTCGAGAGCTCCGGCGGCGCCTAGACCCCAACGCTGGCTAAGATCATCCGCCTGGGCACAAGGCGTAAAAAGGAAGGCCACCACGGCTATTTTGAACATGGAATTCATACATCCCCTTGCGTTATGCATCAATTTACGATATTGATTTAAATTATCATTTGTTAGCTTCCGCCGCAATCGGCTGGCTTCGGGTGCGGGGCCCACGGATATTGCGGGAAACGGCGCCCGCGCGGCTAGCTGCGCTCGATCTTGAGCTCGAACGAGCGGCCCGGGGGCATCAAGATCAGATAGAACGGGATGTGCTCTTTCATCGAACTGAGCTTGAGTATCCGAAGCCCGGCCGGGACGATGACCCGGATCAACGCCTCCACCCCGGAGGCTCCGATGTAGCCGCGCTCGTCGCCGGGAATGGCGCGATCGGTGAAGAATAGCCCCGTGAGGTCGAGGTAGTTCGTGTAGATCATCTCGGAACCGGCATGCAGGGCGTTCGTATATGGCGAATGGCCGCAGATCATGCGCTGCTCGCGCACGAAGAGGTCCGCGGATCCGGCGCTGGCCAGGTGATAGAGCGCCATCGGAGCCTGGAGTTCGATCACCTGGGCATCCTCGGGCATGCCGCTGCGGTCGATCGAATACATGATCCCGCCGTGGTCGATGATGCGGACCTGCGCCTGAGGCCGGGCCGCGGCCCAGGCGACCCGCTCATTGACATCCTCGGACGTGAAGAGTGGATATCGAACGGCGAGCTCGGCCTCCAGCTCCCGCGGGCGCGGCGCTGGATCGGGGTCCGGATAGCCAGCGGTTAGGTCCGCGCCTCCCCGGGGCGATACGGACTCATAGATACGATCGAGCTGGGACGGAACATCCCGTCCGGACGCGATGTCGGAGCGGACCGCGTCTAGCCGGGCCAACTCCGCAGATACAGAAGTGAAAGGCGCCGGCGATCCGGCACCGGCGGCCGCTGGATACGCATCTCCGCTTGGCGGCATGGCCGCTACGGCCCCGGGCTGGATCAGCATCGGCCCGGGGCTGGCGCGCAGGCCGGCTTGCGCGCCATGCGCCAGCGCGGCGGACGACGGATATGCGGCAGCGGAGATCGGCCGCACGGCGGCAATGCGGACGCCTTTGGCCAGGGCCCTGCAGTAGCCGCGGCCCGGCGCCACCGATAGGATCGCCGCCGCAGACAGCAAAACGATAGATTTCCCTGCCCCGCTCGCGTGCATCACTGATTAGGATACCTGATAGTACGCGTCAGCCACCAGGTCCATCAGGGCAATGCGCGGCAGTCTTTGGTCCCAGGGCTATGACGGTAGTGTCTGAATTCGAATACTTGAGCGGTCAAGGGTCTTGTTTTTGGACCGCAGCCGTGCTACACTTAAAGCATGGCGAAGAAAGATATAAACCAAATAGCCCATTCAATAGTAGATCGGATAGCCAATCCTCCCGAAATTCTATCCCCCGATGAAGAAGCCGCCCGACTACGATCCGAAGCCGCCAAGATGCTTGGCCGTCTTGGAGGTCTAAAAGGTGGGAGGGCCAGAGCCGATAAGTTGAGCCCGCGCCGCAGGAAGGAAATTTCCAAGAAAGCCATTGCGGCTAGGTGGGCCAAGGCAAAGAAGAAGTAGCCGGACACACGTCCCCTCCACCGTTTCATTTGTCATATACCTATATTTTCATTTATCACCCACTTAGCTATTGCAATAGGTGGGGGAATAGTGTAAAATAGTGTTATGAGCGAAGGCAATGGATTGTCCCCGGAAGAGGAAACGTTCCAGGAGTTCCTGGCCTGGATGGCGATGGGCCGTCAAATTAAGGCGAAATTTGATGCGCATGGGTTCCAACAGCCTGCCGCTCTAAGTGGCGCGCTTGGCTCTGGCCACGCGCAGGCATCCCCCAAGTTTGTTCGGATTAGTCCGCCCGCTCGTCCAGAAAGTCCACCCAACGCACAAATTGACTGGATTTGGATTCCGGCGAATAGGGCAATGGTTAGGACGGTTGTATTGGCAATTTTGAACGAAGGGAAAATAATCACAATTAAGGCGCTTATTAATAGGGTAAAGAATATTCTCCCCCGTTCTAGCGCCGGGACTGTATATAACATCGGAGCACAGCTCACGGGCAAGATTGAAAAGGGAGATAATGGGTGGTCACTAAAAAAAGGTGAACTCGCCCCATATTTACATAAAGGAAATATCTGGGCACCTAAAGAGCTTCTACAAAATCAGGACCTAGCAGAATCCCGCAGGATGGCGATTTATCACTTACTAGGAATTAAAACCAAGCTTCAGCTTATGGAGATTTTTAGAGAATTAAAAGATGGAGCTGATTGGTTACAGTCCCCCCTGTCAAAGGATCTTGTCAAAGACGATCTTAAAGTAATGGAAAAGGACAACCTCGTAAGACAGATGGGGCGCTCCAAGAGATGGGCGCGGGTCGATGATAAATAATAAACTTTTTTGGTAGGAGGATTATGGGAATACGACGAGATGTTCGGCCCGCTAGGAGGGCCGCCGTAAAACGGTCAAATAAAAGCGCCTAATCAGGGTTATTCCTTGGTCGGGACCTGATTAGGCGCACCTAGCAACTGTCGTCACTAGCACAGCGCTCGTCGTAGCTTGCTACGGCGGGCGCCTCTTTATTTAGTATAGCAGGTAAATTACTTTTATGCAATAGTACTTGAGCGCTCTAGGACCATTTAGGTCTTGACGTTACTTGAGCGGTCAAGTATAATATGAATATGAACAAGCTACCGATTGAAAAGCAGGTCGCGGTTATCTCTGCTCTTGTTGAAGGCGTGTCCATTCGTGGCACCGCACGACTCACTGGCGTGGACAAGAACACGGTCATGAGCCTGTTGGTCCGGGCGGGGGAAGCCTGCAAGGAATACCAGGACAAGACCTTCCGCAATCTTCCATGCAAGGTCCTCCAATGCGATGAGATTTGGTCCTTTTGCTATGCCAAGGCGAAGAACGTCCCGCGTCGGTTCCATGGAATTATCGGGATTGGAGACGTTTGGACTTGGACGGCAATTGATGCGGAAACCAAGCTGGTTCCCCATTGGTATATCGGCAACCGCAACGCGGCAGACGCGACGGAATTTATAAAGGGTCTTGCGCCACGCCTAGCCAACCGCGTTCAGCTTACGACAGACGGACTTAAAGCCTACGTCCGCGCCGTTGATAAGGCCTTTCGTGGCGACATTGATTTCAGCCAGCTTGTGAAGATTTACGGCGAAGGGCCTAGGCCGCAAGGGAAGTATAGCCCCGGAGAGTGCATCGGAACACGGGAGGACATAATAGAGGGCAAGCCTCTAAAGAAGAATATCTCTACAAGCTTTGTTGAACGTCAAAACCTAACCATGCGGATGGGAATGCGGCGCTTTACCAGGCTTACCAATGCTTTCTCAAAAAAGATTGATAACTTGGAACATGCCGTCGCGCTTCATTTCATGCACTATAATTTCTGCCGGATTCATCAGACCCTGAGGTCTACACCTGCCATGCGGGCCGGATTGACTAACAAGGTTTGGGAAATCGCGGACGTTGTATCCCTTATAAAATGAAATTCAGACACTACCGCTATGACCGCAAATAGGCGGTTGAATTCATCCGACATCCCTGTTATACTTCAGATTAGCAGGTTCTCCTGCTCATGGCGCGACTCTAAGGAGGATATCATGTCGGAGATTGCCGCTTCTGCCGTATTCCTCGCCTTTGGGTCGCCCTCCTAGTCCGGACTGACTTCTTCGTCCGTCTCCGGGTGGACCCCAGGCTGTCGGAATCAATCCCGGCCTCATCGTCTTTGAGGTCGGTCCGCTCGACTGCTTCCCCCAGGAGACCACCATGGAACTGCTAGCCGCGTACGGCTGGAACTCGTATTTCTCGCAGCATCTCGGCGCGGACGGCTGCATCCCCGTCCGCGTGATCTCGGAGCAACGCGGCAGCTATTCGGCCGTTTCCGCATCGGGACAACTCCCCGTGGAGTTGTCCGGACGGCTCCGCTTCGAAGCCGCCGGCGCCCACGAATTGCCGGCGGTAGGAGACTGGCTGGCGGTACGGTTGTCCCCGGATGGCCGGCTGGGGCTGGCAGTCCGAGTTCTGCCGCGCAAAAGCGCCATCACGCGCGGGACCGCGGGCCGCCCGGCACAAGAACAGATCCTAGCGGCCAACGTGGACACCGCGTTCATAGTCACTACGGTCGACCGGGACTTCAATCCCCGCCGCCTGGAACGTTATCTCACGATGATCTGGAGCGGCGGCGCACGGCCGGTCATCCTCATCAACAAGATCGACCTCTGTCCGGACCATGCCGGCCTGCTGGCTCAAGCCGGCTCGGCGTTTCCCGGCGTAGACATCCATGCCCTGAGCGCGCTGCATGACCGCGGGCTGGGCGCACTGCACGACTATCTCAAGCCTGCCCGCACTTCGGTCATGCTCGGCTCATCAGGAGCGGGCAAGTCCACTCTGCTCAACCGGCTGATCGGTCAAGACCTCCAAGAATTAGGAGAGGTCCGCGCCGCGGACCAACGGGGACGCCACACCACATCCTCCCGGCAGATGTTCCTTTTGCCGGACGGAGGACTGCTCATCGATACGCCGGGATTGCGGGAACTGCAGCTATGGGACGCCGCTCCCGGACTCAGCCGGACATTCGCGGATATCGAGGCCCTCTCGGCGCGCTGCCGCTTCCGCGATTGCCGCCATATCGACGAGCCCGGCTGCGCCGTGCGGGAAGCGCTGGACGGCGGCCGGCTGGATCGTTCGCACTACGACAACTACCTAAAGTTGCTGAAAGAACAGGATTACCAGCGCCGCCGCGAAGACCCGGCCCTGAAAGCCAATGCGAAGCGGCGCTGGAAGAGCGTGCACCAGGATTTGCGCTTCATCCAAAAACTCAAACGCGGCGAAGAATGAATCCAACTGCCCCCGCGGCCGCGATGCTCATAGCGACTCATAGAATTTGCAGACCAGATAGGCGCACAGGACTCCGAGAGCCGCACTGACCGTGAA
>JBAZVY010000030.1:7833-14812 GCA_041660645.1 Elusimicrobiota bacterium
CATACCCCAATGATAGCCCCGGGGAGCGTTTCCGTTCCATTATCAGCGCGTTATGGAAGCGTTATGGTTGGAAATCCGAGGACTCGAGCCGGTACCCGACAGCCGGCTCGGTCTTAAGATGGCGCGGCCGGACCGGGTCCCGCTCGATGCGGTGGCGCGTTTGATGGACGAGTATGCGCAGCGCCTCGGGATTGCTCCCGCCATCCGGCCAGATCTCCTTGAGCAGCTGCCGCTGGCTCACGACCCGGCCGGCGCTGCGGACCAGCGCGGCGAGCAGCGCATACTGCAAAGGCGATAACCGCACCTCCTTCTTGCCGGCCCAGATCCGACGCGCCCGCAGATCGATCTTCAGGTCTCCATGCTGGTAGATAGGCAGCGGGTCCTCCCGAAGCATCTCACGATGCCGGAGCGCCACGCGGATCCGGGCCAAAAGCTCCTCGATGGCGAAAGGCTTGGCCAGGTAGTCATCCGCGCCGCAGTCCAGGCCCTCGATCTTGTCCGATTCATCGCCCCGGACCGACACCACGATGACCGGCGCGGACGTCCATTCCCGCAGACGCTTGAGCACATCGAGCCCGTCCATATCCGGCAAGCCCAGATCCAGAAGGATCACCTCCGGCTTGCGGGACGCGGCCAGATCCAGCGCCCGCCTGCCGCTGGAGGCCTCGATGACCGCAAAACCGCTCTCTTCCAGCGCGGCGCGCAGGAAACGCAGGATGGCGATCTCGTCATCGACCACCATTATGGTCTGGGCCGATCCGTTCATGCCCGATCCTTGCGCGGCAGCGCCAGCAGGAACGACGCTCCGCCGCCGGGGCGATTCTCCACCCGGATCGCCCCGCCATGCGCCTCCACGACCGCCTTACAGATGGCCAACCCCAGCCCCGCCCCTCCGGCGGATTGGCTGGCACGATAGAACTTCTCAAAGACATGCCCTATGTGCTCGACTCCCAGGCCCGGCCCCCGATCCGCGACGGCTATTTCGATGGAGTCGGATTTTTCATAAGCCGAGATCTCGATGGCCGCCGCGGCCGGAGCATAACGGACGGCGTTCTCGATAAGATTGATAAAAACGAGTTCCATCAGGACTGGGTCCACCGGGACCAGGGGCAAGTCCTCCGGGATATCGGTCTTGACCTCCCGGCCCGACAGCCGCTTCTCCAGACGATCCAAGGCCGTACCGATCACATCCTCGATAGGATAAGGCTCTTTCTTGAGCCGGACTATGCCCGATTCCAGGCGCGTGGTCTCTATGAGGTTATGCACCAATCGCGAGAGCCTTTCCGCTTCCTCCTGGATATTTTCCAGGAGTTCCCGCCAATGCACGCCTCCCGGCGACGGAGCCCGCAACAGACTGCCGGCTGAACCGATGATGGCGGTCAGAGGAGTCTTGAGCTCATGGGACACCGCGCTCAGAAGCGAACTGCGCAGCCTTTCGGCCTCCGCAGCGATCTCCGAACGCTTTACCGCCTCCACCTGGCTCCGCACCCGGACGATCAGCTGGCTGATGATCAGCCCCACGGTGAGCATGACCAGGAAGGTGACGAGATATTGCGAATGCTCTACGTGGAAAGTGAATCGAGGCGGGACGAAGAAAAAATTGAAGCATATGACGCCCAAGAACGACGAGAGGATGGTGGGCCCCCGCTTCCCGCGCAGGGCCGCGGCCAAGGTCCCGACCAGATAGACCATGACCAGATCCGTCAAAGTTACGAACGGATGGAGGGCGAATGAGACTAGGGTGCAGACGACCGCGGCCACGACCGCGATCGCATAAGCCGGCAGCATTCGATGCATCTCGACCATATTAGCGTTTTCAGAGCTGGATCTGCCGGCCGATCTCGATGACCTGATTATATGGCAGATGGAAGAACTGCGTAGGCCGCAAGGCGTTGCGATACAGGAAAGCGAACAACGCGGTCTGCCAAATAGGCAGCCGGCTCTTATGGGTGGTCAGGAGCGTATTATCACTGAGCATATAGGTGATCCGCGAAGGACTGGTCGCGAAATGGAACCCTTCGGCCGCCAGCTTCGAGAGCACGTCCGGGATATCAGGATCCTCCATGAATCCATAACGGACGGCGATCTGGTGGAAATCCGGGCCTATAAGCTGGGTTTTGCAGCGCTGGTCTTCCGGGACGCGGGGGACATCCTCCGTACGCACGGAGACGAACAGATTCTGCTGATGCAGGATCTTGTTGTGCTTAAGATTGTGCAGAAGAGCGCTGGGCGTAGCGCCGGGCGTACCGCAAAGGAACACCGCGGTACCCGGAACGCGCATGATGCCGCCATGCTGCGCCTCCCGCACGATCTGGGCCAGGGGCAGCGCCCCCTCCCGCTGCCGCTCGGCGATGATGCCGCGGCCTTTCTCCCAAGTCAAGAATATCGTGACCACGAGGCCGCTGGCGATCAACGGGAACCAGCCTCCCTCCAGCACTTTAACCGAGTTCGCGCCAAAGAACGCAAGATCCGCGGCCAGGAAACCTCCCGTAACGGCCAGCGCCACGGGCAGACGCCAATGCCAGACATGCCGCGATACGATATAGGCCAAAAGCGTGGTGATGATCATGGTGACCGATATCGCGATGCCGTAGGCGGAAGCTAGATTCGTGGAGCGCTTGAACGCTATGACCAGCACGACCGTGGCCAGCATCAATATCCAATTTACCGCAGGCATGTATATCTGCCCCATCTCGTACGATGACACATGGACGATGCGCAGGCGCAGCAGATAGCCCATCTGCACCGCCTGCCGCGACAGGGAGAATACGCCCGAGATGACCGCTTGGGAAGCTATGACCGTGGCCACGGCCGCCATGATGACAGCCGGATACAGCGCCCATCCTGGCACCATCCGATAGAACGGATTATCCACGAAACCCGGATTCCGAAGCAAAAGCGCCCCCTGGCCGAAATAGTTCAATAGCAGGCTCGGTCCGGCTATGAGGAACCAGTCGATCTGGATGGCCCGCTCGTTGAAATGGCCGAGGTCCGCATAAAGCGCCTCGCCTCCGGTCGTCACCAGGAATACGGCGCCCAGCATCAGATACCCGTGAAATCCGTTCGCCCGCAGGAAGTTCACGGCGTGACCAGGGTGGAAGGCCCCGATCACTGCGGGTTGCTGGATGATGCTCACGACCCCCGTCACTGCCAGGAAAAAGAACCACAACAGCATGACCGGACCAAAGAGCAGGCCCACCTTGGTCGTGCCCCGGCTCTGGATGCTGAATAGTCCGATCAGGATGAGGACCGTGATCGGGATGACATAAGGAGCAAATAGCGGGGTGGCGACCTCCAAGCCCTCGATAGCGCTCAAAACCGATATGGCCGGGGTCAACATCCCATCCCCATAGAGCAGCGCGGCCCCGAACAGGCCGAGAGCCAGAACCACGCGCTGCGCCCCGGGGCTGATCCTGCCGCCTCGGGCCAAAGCCATCATGGCTAGTATGCCGCCCTCTCCCTTATTGTCAGCTCTTAAGACATAGACATGGTATTTCAACGTGACGAGGATGATCAGCGTCCAGAAGATCAGGGATAGGGCGCCCAGAACGTTGGCTTCGGTAACGGCGATGCCATGAGCCCCATGGAAGCACTCTCGGACAGCGTATAGGGGGCTGGTGCCGATATCACCGTAGACCACGCCCAAAGCGGTAAGACAAAGCAGCGCGAGGCGGCTCTTCTGCGGTTCGGCCGGGATATCCATAGGCAAGGTCCTTGAGGATAGCAGGCCGGACCGTTATAAAACCATTATGACCCGCACCGCACTCATATCTCGGGCGGCAAAGGCAAATGATATAATCGATCCATGCCTGATTTCGACCCAAACTCCCCCGCCGCTGAAGATTCCGGGATATTCGGCCTGCCCGATACTCAGGCCGCCGCCGCACTGGTATATCTGCCCGTGCCTTGGGAAGCCACCACCTCCTATGGCGCCGGAGCCTCCCAAGGCCCGGCCGCCATACTCGCCGCCAGCCGCCAAGTCGACCTATTCGACGGCGACGTGCTCAAACCCTATGCCTGCGGACTGCATATGCTGCCCGAATCCCGGCAGGTGCGCGCCTGGAACCGCCAAGCCCAGGCCGCGGCGCAAAAGGTGATCGCAGCCGGAGGCGAGGCCGCCGGACGCCCCAGCCTGCTCGCCGCGCAGCGCCGCGTCAACGCCTTGGGCGGCCGGCTTAACGCTTGGGTCCGGGCCGAGACCGGGCGCCTGCTGGACGCGGGCAAGCTCGTAGGCTTGGTCGGCGGCGACCACTCCACTCCCTATGGCGCGCTGCAAGCCTTGGCCGCCCGAACCCCCTCGTTCGGCGTACTGCACTTCGACGCGCACTGCGACCTGCGCGACGCCTACGAAGGCTTCCGCTGGTCCCACGCCTCGATCATGCGCAACGTGCTCGAGGACATCCCCGGGGTAAAGAAACTGGTGCAAATCGGCATCCGAGACTATTGCGAGCAGGAATACGACTACGCACGCGCGCAAGGCTCCCGGATCAAGGTCTTTTTCGACGGGGACCTCGCCCGCCGGCGCTTTGCCGGAGAAAGCTGGGACAAGATATCCGGACGCATCGCGGCCGAGCTGCCCCGGACGCTCTGGATATCCTTCGATATAGACGGCCTGGACCCTCGTTTCTGCCCCCACACCGGGACCCCGGTCCCCGGCGGCCTGGATTTCCGGGAAGCCCTCTACGTGATCGAAAAGGTCGTATGCTCCGGACGCAAGATCCTAGGCTTCGACCTCAATGAAGTCGCTCCGGACCCCGCCCGCCGCGACGAGTGGGACGCCAACGTAGGCGCCCGCCTGCTCTACAAGCTCAGCGCCTGGACCCTGGCCAGCCAAGGCCGCGCCCGGATCCGCGGAACGGGCCCGAGGCATTATTCCATCGCCGGAGATCGGGCCTAAGACCCCAGCTTCGCGGTTCCTCGGTTCTTACGAAAATATGACATAATCCCTCCAGGAGATCGTCATGCCCCTACCTCGATTAGCTCAAAAACGCTGGGCCCGCTGGCTGGGCGGGATATTGATCATTTACGCCCTTTTCGCCCTGACGGCTTGGCGGGTCGTACCGTTCGCGGTCCGCCGCGCCCTGCGCGAAGCGCCCAAGGCCCTGCCCGGTTTCGACGCCCGGATCGCGGATGCGAGCTTCGACCCCTTCCGGCTCGCGCTCACCGTGCGCGGCTTCGCGTTCTCGCACGAAAAACTCGGCGACCTCGCCACCTGCGAAGAATTCTACGCGAGCGCCCAGCCGCTCGATCTCCTGCGCCTGGCCATAGGCCTGCGCGAGCTGCGGCTCACGCGCCCGCGCCTCATCGCCACGATATCCTCCGAAGGCCGCAGCGCGCTCGATTACCTCCCCCGATCCGCGCCCGCGAATCCCCCGGCGCCCGCGAAATCCCCGTTCATCCCGCGCCTGGTAGTGCATCATTTCAAGATAACCCGGGCCGCGCTGGAATTGGAAAGCCGCCTGCCGAACGCTCCCCAGAAGATCTCCGCCGACCCCATCGACTTCGCGCTCGAAAACCTGAGCACGCTGCCGACCGCCGAGGGCTCCTACAGCTTCGATGCGCGCACCAACCACGAAGAGAATCTGCACTGGAGCGGCCAGCTCAGCCTGCGCCCCCTGCGGCTGGCGGGGCGGATAATATTGAAGGATATCGACGCGTCGCGGGAAAGCACGGCCGCGCCGGGGCTCCCGATAGAGATCCCTTCCGGCCGCGTGGACGCTTACACCGACTATGAACTGGCCTACTCCGAAAATGCCCTATCCGCCACGCTAGCCGGAGCGCACGTAGCCGTACGCGACCTGCTTTGGAACCTGCGCGCGTCCACCACGGCGCCGCGCGGCCCATTCTCCATCGCGGCGGGTCCGGCGCGCCTGGACTTACGCGTGCCCTTGCCCCTGGCGCCCGGAGCCAAAGCCACCCTCTCTCTGAACTCGCCCCTGGCGGGCTGCGGCATGCTGAGCCTGCGAGCCGCCGTCGCGCCGCAGCCGCTTTCGGGAAACATCGATCTGCGCGTGGCCGGATTGCCGCTGGCGCCCTTCTCGCCGCTGACCCCGCCGCCTACGCAGGTGACGATCGACTCCGGAGCCGTGTCATTGAACGCGCGCGTCGCGATATCCTCGGGCGGATCCGACATCTCGGTCGAGGCTTCCCTCGCCCTCGATGACTTCTCGATATCCGACCGCGTCTCGCGCCGCGCGCTGGCGCGGCTGAGCCGCTTCACGATCGACAACGCGCGCGCCTCCACCCAGGCTCGGACCGCTTCGATCGGACGCATAGGGCTCATCCGCCCTTACCTGCGCCTGTTCCGGGGCCGCGACGGCCGCACCAACATAGAAACGGCCTTAGGCGTCCGCCTGGCCTCCGCTGCCGCCGGCGGCGCATCCGCCGCGCCGCCTCCCCCCGCCGCCGCGCCCAGCCGCGGCGGGACGCCGTGGCGCGCCCGGCTCGGCCGCTTCGTATTGAGCGGCGGCAAGATCGTGGCGCAAGACGAAGGAGTGGCGCCGGCGTTCGCGCTCGCCGTCCAGGCTGCGTCCGCCGAGCTCAACAACCTATCCACGGATGGACGCTCCACGGCCACATTCACCTCTAAAGGATTCGTCGAAAAGGCCCCTTTTCTCGTATCCGGCAGCGTGCGCGTATCCTCGGCCGCGGCCTGGATCGACGCGAGCGTCAAGGCCGACGGCATCCAGCTTCCGGCCTTCAGCCCATATGCGATAAAAGTCATCGGCTACAAGCTGGATAAAGGCACGCTCGATCTGGACCTGGCGGAAAGCCTGGCCGGACGCCGCATCGAGAGCGCCAATCAGGTCATCCTCGATCAATTGACCCTGGGCGACAAGGTCGATAGCCCCGGCGCGCTCAAGGTTCCGGTCAAGCTCGGTATCGCCATCCTAAAAGACCGCAATGGCGTCATAGACCTAGCCGTGCCGGTCTCCGGCAGTCTCGACGACCCCGAGTTCAGACTCGCACCGCTGATCAT
>JBAZVY010000031.1:0-14810 GCA_041660645.1 Elusimicrobiota bacterium
CCGGAGTCCACCTCCACGCTGTCGCCCACGCCGTCGCAGAGCAAGGATCCGATCAGGACCGAAGCGTCCAACACCTGCCGCTGCTCGTCTTCAGCCCGGGGCGCGAGCAGATGGATGGGGAAGTCCCCGCCGGCTGCGGCCAGCATGCGGTATTGCCGCAGCAAGGCGCCGCTGTCGCCGCCGCGCAGCCCGACCAGTGCCTCGATGCCCGCGGCCCGAGCCAGAGCCGCGCGGCGCAGGGCCTCCTTATGGTCCGCAGCCTCCACCCAGAGCGGCTTGCCCCCGGCCTTCACCGCGGCTAAAAAAACGGATTCATCGTCAAGCTTTTCATCCCAGTGCGCGAAATCGCAAGACGCAATACGCGATGCGGATATCTCCGGCTCGGGCTCCTTACCGTCCGGGGGGAAAGGCGCGGCTACCACGCGCACCGGCTCACCGCCGCCGACCCCGAAACGTCCCGCCGCGATGCGCCGGCTAGGCCGCCGGCAGTAGCTGAAAGGATCCGGGCAATGCGTCTGGGCCGCCAGGTCCGGGCGCCGGGGTTCCGGTTTGCGGGCTTGGAAGCGGCCGGCCAAAGCGAAACAGACCGGGACCTCGCGTTCCGGGTCCTCGGTCAGAGACACGCGCAGGGTGTCGCCGATGCCGTCCTCGAGCAGGCCCCCGATGCCGATGGCCGACTTTATACGGCCGTCCTCTCCGTCTCCGGCCTCGGTCACGCCTAGATGGAAGGGATAGTCCATGCCCAGCTCGGCCATGCGCGCGGCCAGCATGCGATAGGCCGCGATCATGATCTTCACGTTGGAGGCTTTCATGGAGAATACCAGGTCGCGATAATCCTGCTCCTCGCACAGGCGCGCGAACTCCAGGGCGCTCTCCACCATGCCCCGCGGAGTGTCCCCGTAGCGGTTAAGGATGCGGTCGGAAAGCGAGCCGTGATTGACGCCGATGCGCAGGCTGCGCTTAAGGCGCTTGAGCTTGTCCACCAGAGGGGATAAACGCTCCCGCACCCGGTCCAACTCGCCGGCATACTCAGCGTCCGAATAGCCGCGCGCGGCGAAAGTCTTGCTGTCCGCGAAATTGCCCGGATTGATGCGGATCTTTTCCACGAAATCGGCCGCCACCAGGGCCGCCTCGGGCAGGAAATGGATGTCCGCGACCAAAGGCACGTCCACGCCCCGGAGCAGGATGCCGGCTTTTACGGCCTCCAAGGCCCGCGCCGCCTCCACCGTGGGCGCAGTCAGGCGCACGATCTCGCAGCCGGCTTCGGCCAGGCTCAAGACTTGAGCCACGCTGGCCGCGACGTCTGCGGTATCGGTCGTGGTCATGGACTGCACGCGCAGAGGATTGCGGCCGCCTATGCCGACCCGGCCGGCCATGACCACGCGGGTGCGGCGGCGGGTATAAGCGAAAAGATCGGCGCAATAAGCAGGCATCGTCGATATTATAGCCATTCGGAGGCGGATGTGGAATAATCTGGCCATCGACGCAGTCATAAAATAAGACAAATACGGAAACATCTGACACCGGCGCCTAGGACCAATGGCGGAAGGATATTGGACCAAAAGGCCCAAGGCATGCGGCCGGATGCATGCTAGGATTTATGCAGGTTTAAAATACGCCCAGGAGGTAGTTACATGCGCTTGATCCTCGCCCTATTCGCCGCAATCCTGCCCGCGCAGTTCGCGGCCAGCGCCGCCATACCAGATGCAGTCGGCGTGGCCGTAGCCGCGTCCCCGACGGTCCCGGAAAAGATAACCGAAAGCTACCTCCTGCCCCGGGCCGTAAAGAAGCAGCTCGTGGCGTCCGCCCGGGAAATGGGCCAGCACGCCGCATTCGTGAACATGTGGAGCAAGATCCTGACCCGCGCCGGGATCAAGCCGGGCGTGCCTCAGTTCTCCCCGGAAGGCCTATCCGTCCTGCCTTATGATGCCGGCAGCAACTTGGCCGTCCGCGAGTTCCAGGCCGACCCCATGCAGTTCCAGCCCAAGGACGAAGCGGACTTGATCGCCAACCTGGAGAAGATATCCGGAGCGGTCAAACAGGCGGGCCTGCCCATAATCTCCTCCTATATCATGGAGATAGCGATGCACGCGCCCACCCTGGACCAGGAAACCATCAATGTGCCTACCTACGACCTCTACTACCTGACCGAGGCCAATGACCGGGAGGAAAAAGAGGTCCGGATACGCATCCTGAAGGAATACACCCGGCTCGACGCCGCCATCATGGAACGCGCGGGCGTCAAGGTCCTGCAGCAGCCCAACCCGTACCTCGCGGTCTACGTCGGACCGGAGATCGGCCTCATCACCCGCTATCCGGCCAGCGCCGAACTGGCTGCCGCCATCGCTCGGATCAGATCCAATATCGAGGCCAACGGCGGAAAGTTCATCGACTTCAAAGCCTGGCCGCTGGAAGGCGGACGCCTCCAGGTAGACGCCTACTTCTTGAGATAGCCGCCCGCAGCAGAATGGGGCTTGCCCCCCGCGCTGGCGCGCGGGGGGCTTGCTTTTCTCCGGACCTGGACGTACACTACCGCCACGACATGAACCCTGATACCGGATCCCCGAAGCGATTCATCACAGCCGGCGCGCAGCGCTGCGCGGACCGGCTCTCCCGCATCTGCCGCGCGCCCTGGACCGTGGAGCGCACCGCCAGCGGTCCCGCCGCCCAGGAACGATTCGAGCCCTTGTTCGCGGATATAACGGAAGACCATTTCGGCACTTATATATCCTTGCCCGACACCGGAGTCATGGTGATGTTCGACCGCCGCAGCGGCTTGCAGGTAAGCCACCGCTTCTCCGGAGACTTCACGGACCAGATCGAGGCCTTGGACGAGCCTCAGCCGGCCGTGCTCGGAGAGGTGGCCAGCATGCTGGCCAACTCCCTGGCCGAAGGCTTGGCCCCCAGCGGGGGACCGGCCCTGCTGGTCTCGGCTCCGCAGTCCTTGATAGAGAATCCGCGCGGCCTCCTGCAAGCCGCCTGGGACCGGCTGCAGTCCCCGGAGCGTCCCGGCCTGCCCGGATACATCCGTCTGGCCTGCCCGGGACTGCGCGCCGAGACCACGCTGATCGTGTTCCTGCCTCCGGATTTTTCATAACGCCTATGCTGAGAACCTGGCTCTGCTTGGCCCTGCTCGCCCTGCCGGCCCCGGCCGCGCCAGCTCCGGATACGGAAACGTTCGGAGGCGTAGGCATAAGCCTGGGCCTGCCCGGCGGCAGCCCTACGGCCCTGGCCGTGATGCCCGGATCGCCGGCCGGCCGGGCGGGCATAAAGCCCGGCGACAGGATAAGGAAACTAGACGGCCAGAGCCTGGCCGGCCTGACCCTGGAACAGGTCGTCAAGAAGGTCCGCGGCCCGGTGGGCAGCCAGCTAAAGCTGAGCCTGGTCCGAGACGATGATCCCAAGACCCTGGAAGTGATCCTGACCCGCGAAACCATAAAGCAGGATCCGGCCAGCCAGTTCGCCCTGGCCCGCCAAGGCGCGGAAAAAGGCTTTCCGGATTCCCAAGCCAATCTAGGCTTCCTCTACTATAAAGGCCAGGGCACGGCCCGAGACTACGATCAAGCCCTGCATTGGCTGCGCCAGGCCGCCTCCGGAGGCTCGGCCTCGGCCTGTTTCTATATCGGACTGATGAGCTACCACGGCGAGGGCCTGCCCCAGAGCCCGACCGAAGCCTATTATTGGTGGCGCCAGGCCGCGGAACGAGGCTTCCCCGGAGCCCAGCACAACCTAGGGCATCTCTACTTCTCGGGCGAAGGCGTGACCCGCGATCTGGTGCAATCCTATCGCTGGTACTGGCTCGCCTCCCAAGGCGGGATAGAGAGCGCAGCCAAAAATCTGGAGAAAGTGGAAGCGACGATGACCCCGGATCAGCTCGCCGCGGCCCGAGCCCTGACCGCGCCGGCCCCGGCGGCAGCCGCGGAGGGGAAATCCCCGCAACCCTCGCCGCCCGCTAAACCCCAGGCCCTATCCGCCGAGGACCTAAAAGCCTTGGACGATCAGCTCCTGCCCTGACCCCGGCCTATCCGGCGCTCAAGGCCCCAGACGCTTGAACGCTTCCTGCAGGTCTTTATCGTGTTTATGGCTCTCTATGTTGGAGAGCACGCTATAGGCGCAAGGCACGATGAACAGGGTCAGCAGGGTCGAGAACAGCACCCCGCCGATCACGGCCAAAGCCATGGGGATGCGCGTCTCCGCACCCGGGCCCCAGGCCAGGGCCGGGGGCAGCGCGGCCGCGATGGTGGAGATGGAAGTCATGAGGATGGGGCGCAGCCGGATGGGACAGGCATCCAACAGGGCCGGCCGCACCTCCAGCCCCTCGCGCCGGCGCTGCGTGGTGAAATCCACCAGCAGGATGGAATTCTTCTTGACGATGCCCATGAGCAATATGAGCCCGATCATGGAATAAACATTGAGGCTCTTGCCCGCAAGCCACAAAGCCAAGAACGCCCCGGATACGCTGAAAGGCAAGGCCAAGAGCACCGTGAAGGGATGCACGAAACTGTTGAACTGCGAGCCCAGCACCATATAGGCCACGATTATGCCCAGGACTAAAGCCATGATCAGGCTCTGAAAGGATTCCTTGAAGGTCTTGGAGGAGCCGGAAAAGACTATGCGGTAGCCCTCGGGCAGGGTCTCTTGCGCGATCCGGCCGATGCGGTCTATGACCGCGGCCTGGGACTTGCCCGGGGCCACGTTGGCGAATATGCCGATGGCGCGCTCCCGGTCCTTGCGCGTGATGGAGAGCAGGGCAGGCTTCTGCTCTATGCGCACCACCTGGGAAAGCCGGATCATCTCGCCCCGATTATTGCGCACGTAGAACTTCTTGATATCCTCGGAGTCGAGCCGATACTTGGGTTCGGCGCGCACGCGCACGTCGTAACGGCGGCCCGCGGACGTGAACAGGCCGTTGCGCACCCCGCCCACCATGGCGTTGATGACCGTACCGATGGAAGCGATGGAGACCCCGTGCGCGTAGGCCGCGGCCCGGTCCGGCAAGACCCGCACCTCGGGCATGCCGGTACGGTAGTCGCTGTCCACGTCCAGCACCTCTCCGGACTTCTCCAGCTTCTCCTTGAGCAGGTTGCCCATCTCCATGAGCTTGTCCCAATCCGGACCGCGCACCGTGAACTCGATGGGGAAGCCCCGGGAAGAGGAGAAGCCGACCTGCGAGAGGTCCATGATAACGGCTTTGAACCCGGGGATCTTGTTGAGTTCCTTACGCGCCGAAGCCATGAATGAAGCCTGGGTCATGCGTTTGCCGTCCGGCCCGCGCGGCCGGTCGCCGGGCTGCTTCATGGTGACGAAGAGCATGCCCGAACTCACGTCGCCTCCGCCCATGCCTCCGGCCGAACCGAAATAGCGCTCCAGCACGGGCTGGGACATAAGCCACTTGCCGGCCTCCTGGAACTTGGAATCGGTCAAATCCAAGGACGAGCCCACCGGGGTCTGGAACCGGACCATGAACATGGATTGGTCCTGGGAGGGCACGAACTCCTTGCGCAGCTGGCGCAGGGGCAGCCAAGAGAGCAAGAACACGCCCAACCCCGCGGCCAGGACCGCCCACCGCCGGTCCAGGCACCAGGTCAGGGCCTGGCGATAATGGGAGGCCAGCCCGGCAAAGGCCCGGTCCACGCCCGCGATGAAGCGGTTGGAATGGTGCCCGACCTGCAAGAACTGGGAGCAGCGCATGGGCGCCAAAGTCAGGGCCTCCAGCAAGGAAAGGGCCACGGCCGCGGACATGGTGACCCCGAACTGGAAGAAGAACTTGCCTATGATGCCCTTCATGAACACCACCGGTATGAAGATGGCGAGTATGGCCACGGTGGCGGCCAGGGCCGCGAAAGTGATCTCGCGGGCCCCGAATATGGCCGCGGCCATGCGGCTCTCGCCTTTCTCCTGATGACGCACGATGTTCTCCAGGACCATGATGGCGTCGTCGACCACTATGCCGATGGCCAAGGTCAAGGCCAGCAGGGTGAAGGTATTGAGGGTGAAGCCCAAGAAGTAGATGACCAGGAAGGTGCCCAGCACCGAGGTCGGGATGGCCAGCAGTATATTGAGGGTGGATGACCAAGTGCCCAGAAACGCCCAGCACACCAACGAAGTCAGCAGGGCCGAGAGTATGAGGTTGAAATTGAGTTCATGCACCGCGTCCTTGATGAATCGCGTGGAATCGAAATTGACCGAGAGCTTCATGCCCGAGGGCAGGAACTTCTTCTCCTCGGACAGGCGGGCCAGCACCCGGGCCGCCACCGCGACCGCATTGGATCCGCGCTGCTTGCGGATGCCCATGCCGATGGCGCGCACGCCCTGGGCCCGGGCGATGCGGCGCAGATCCTCCAGCCCATCCTCCACCCGCGCCACGTCCTTTATGGGTATGGGCACGTTGATGCGCTCGCCTCCGCGCTGGGTGATGAGCAGCTTGCCGAACTCGTTGGGATCCGAGATCTCGCCTAAAGTCCGGACCGTGAACTCCTTGACCGCGGTCTCGATCTGCCCGGCCGGCAGTTCCGCGTGCTCGCGGCTGATGGCGGCCATGACGTCCTCGGCCGTTATCTGCTTGCGTTCCATGGCCTCGGCGTCGAGCCAGACGCGCAGGTTGCGCGAAAGCAGGCCCTGCAGGGAGACCTCGCCCACTCCGGAGATGGTCTGGAACCGGTCCTTGAGCCGGTTCTGCGCGTAAAGCATCATCTCCTGGATGGGCCGGTCTCCGGAGAGGGAGAGCCAGAGTATGGGCTGGTCCTCGGGATTGGTCTTGGTCACGACCGGCGGGTCCATATCCCGGGGCAGATGCCGCGCGGCCTGGGAGATCTTGGCCTGCACCTCCTGGAGGGCCACGTCGATATCCCGGTCCAGCTCGAATTCGGCCGAGACCGAGGCCGAGCCGCGGCGCGAGGTGCTGGATATCTCCTTTACGCCCTGCACGCTGGTCAGCGCGTCCTCGATGACGTCCACGATCTCGGTCTCCATGATCTCGGGCGCGGCGCCCTCCCAGGCCAAGGACACGGAGACCACGGGCAAGTCCACGTCCGGCATGGAGCTCACGCCCATGCGCGAGAACCCGACCCAGCCGAAGAACATCAGAGCGAACATGATCATCCAGGCGAAGACCGGGTTCTTGATGGATATGTCGGATAGGGTCATAGCCGGGCTCCGGGCAGTCCCGCGGCCACGTCCAACTGGGTCCGGGACCAAAAGGCCCCGATGCGGGCCGCGTCCAGCTTCAAGCGCGTCTGCTGCAAGGCGCTGAGGCTGCCCAGCACGTCGAGATTGGTCACCAAGCCCGACCTGTAATCGTCGCTCTGCGCCTGGGCGTTGTCCGCCGCGAGCTTAGCCGCCTTTTCCAAGGCCGCGACTATGGTCAAGGCCGAGTCCAGGTCCCGGCCCGCGGCCCGGACCTCCAATTCCGCCCGGCGCAAGGCCAGCGACAAGGCCTGATCCGCGGACCGGCGCAAAGCCTCGGCCTCGCGCACTTGGGCGCCTATGATGCCGCCCGTGTACAGGGGCAAGGACAAGGAGAAAGCCACGTCCCAATACACCTTATCATAAGGCGACTGACGGTGCAGATAGTAATTGCCGTCCATATTCGCCACGGGCCAGCGTTGGCGCGAGGCGATGGACGCGGGATAGCCGGCCGCATCGCGGTCGCGCCGGGCGGCTTCCACGTCCGGCCGGCCGCGCGCCTCGGCCAGAGCCGCGTCCACCGCCGCGGCCGACACGGCCGGCAGTTCCGCCGGGACCACGTCCTCTTCCCAGCCGGTCAAGAACCGGAGCTGAAGCTGGGCCACGGCCTCGGCCCCGCGCGCGGTCTCCAGCTGGGCCGCATCCTGGGCTTGCTGGGACTCCACGGCCAAGACCTCGCTCTTGCGCGACCGGCCCAGGCGCTGGCGCTGGCGCAGCTCCTTTATGCGGTCATCCGTGGTGGCCAGGATGGCCTGACGTATGCCCACCTCATGGCGCACGGCCAGCAGATCGAGATAAGCCCGGACCACATCCTGATACAGGAGCTGCCGGGCGCGCTGGAGCAGGTATTGCGCGGAAGCCTTCTGGGCCCGGGCTTGGCGTACGGCCAGATACTCGCGCAAGCCGGTGAAAAGGGTCTGATGCACCTGGATCTGGGCTTGATTGCGTTCGCGCGGTATGGAGGAAGTGGCGCCGCCCGGAGGCAGGTCCTGGATGGTCTGCGCCGCCGCCAGGTAGGCCTGGGGCTTGAGGTACGACCCCATCTCGAAGATGCGGGCCTCGAGCCGGACCACGGTCTCGCCGCGCTGGGCCAATTCCTCGCTCCGGGCCAAGGCCAGCTTATAAGCCTGCTCCAGGTCCAGGCTGCGCATGGGCTGCGCGCCCCCGGGCCCGGCCAGCAGCGCCGCGGCCAAGAAAGGCGCCAGCATCAGCGCATCTCCTGCAGTATCTCCTGGACCAATTCCTTGGCCTTAGCCCCGAGATAAAGCGTCATGGCATGCATATGCGCTATGGAATTGGGTATGGCGTCCTTGGCCGAATCCCGGGACACCGTCTCCAAGCGCATGAACAGATACGCGAACACTTCACGCAAGGGTTCCAACTCAGAGAGCACGGCCTGTTCCGAGGCCTGGGGGTCGCTCTTATGCTGCACTAGATACTTGAACACCAGATGCTTGCCCAATTCCCGGCTGGTGGAGAATGGCCGCACGTCGCGCAGCATGGGCCGGAACCGGCTGCCCACCGGACAGCCGCTGGAGAAGACCGCGATCTGCACGAACACGGCCCCGATCTGCTGGAGCGGCCAGGTGACGATGGTGCGGCGATTCTCGGAATCCACGGCCGTGGCGGCCACGGGCTCGGTGGAAGTGCGCCGGCTGAGCTTCAAGATGGTCTCTTCCAAAGACAGCGCCGCCGGGCAGTAGCTTTCCTGGCTCAGAGGGCAGCACGGGCATTTATGGAACGCCAGCCTGGTCCAATCCGCGGGCTGGCGCGCCTGCCGCGGCATATGCCGGCCGCTGCGGCTCATGTCCAGGAAGAACATCTCCCGGGATCCGTCTTGGAATTTCAGCGCGAGCTCATGGTACCAAGCATCCGAGGTCGGGTTCATGGATTCATATACGTTAACTTATTTTAACCCGCGGGAGAAATGCCCCGTACGTGTGCTATGATACCGAGGCTATGGTATATAAGGCATTAGTCGGCATATTGCTCTACGGCGCCTGGGCCGCGGACTTGCGCGCCGAAGCTCCGGCCTGGGCCGCGGACCGCTACGCCGGCCTGGACCCGGCAGCCGTGGTCGTGGGCCTGGGGACCTCCGAGCTCAAGCCCGAAGTCGCGGTCACCACCGCGATCGCTTATGCCTATGCCTGCTGGGACGCTTCCAAGACCATCTCGGACCGCATCGCCAAGAGCGACAAGACCTTCATCGCCAGCTCGGCCGGCCCGCGCCAGGCCGCGCAATTATCCGAGACCGCGGAAAAGAACCTATCCCGTTCGCCCCTATGCAGCGGCCTGTTCAAGGACTACCGGGCCCAAGACGGGGACCTCATGGAACTGCCCATACGGGTCAGCAGGTTCGCGGACGCGGATATCCGCCTCTTCGTGCAGGAGCGCCGCGATGACGAAAGCGGCGTCCTGTATGCGCGGGTCGTAGTGCCCGCGTCCATGGCGGAATACGCGCGCTTCATCCAAGAACATGGCTCATCCGACTCCGATATCCTGAACTCTTTGCTGAAAGGTTCCAGCCCCGCGCAGACCTACGCGCTCCAGCGCGAACTCAAGCGCCTGAAACACCGCCTGACCGACGACACCTTGGCCCTGGCCCGGATCCTAAGCCCGGATTTCCAGGCCTGGCCGGGGGGGGAGTACCGTCTGTACCTGGGCCGGGCGGGTCAGGATGAAGCTTACCATGAATCCCTGAGCTTGGCGGACTCGGACTCCGGGCTGCGCTGGGAAGAATACTGGCCGCGCGGCCGGGCCGTCCTCTCTCACGGCGGCGCCCGCACGGATTTCCGCTTCGACGAGGCCCGGCATTCCTGGTCGCCCCTGCCCCCAGCCGCGGCTAAGGAGAAAGCTCCCTGAGGCTATGGTGAAGGGCCCCGCAGGCGGAATGGGGGACAAGGAATATATCGCCTCCCGTTCCAGCGCGGGACTCCGGCATCGCGCCACCCCCTTCCTGACCCTAGTCCGAATCTGGTAAACTCCGACGTGGACGCCCCCGTAGCTCAATGGATAGAGCACGCGCCTTCTAAGCGTGTAATACAGGTTCGATTCCTGTCGGGGGCACGATTTCCATGACCTCCTACCACAACCACACCCGGCTCAGCGACGGCAAAGCCAACATCTCGGACATGATCCGCGCCGCGGCCGCAGCCGGATTATCCGAAGTAGGGATATCCGACCACCTCGTCATCCACCCCGAAGGCCAGGCCTTCAAATGGGGCATGACCAAGGACAGGCTGCCCGGCTACGTACAAGCCGTGCGCCAGGCCCGCAAAGACGCGCCCATACCCGTACGCCTGGGCATAGAAGCCGATTTCTTCGCGGACACCGCAGAAGAACTGCGCCAGACCTTGGCCGAATATGATTTCGACTACATCATCGGTTCCGTCCACTTCGCGGGGGGATTTCTGGTGGATGAAGGCCGCCATAAATGGGCCGAACTAGCCCCGCAAGAACGCGAAGCCAAATGGGGGATATACTGGGACAGCGTGGCGGCCATGGCCCGCAGCCGGATATTCGATTTCGCAGCGCACCTGGACATACCCAAACGCTTCGGCTTCAAGATGCTGCAAGCCGCGCCCCCAAACGCCTTAGCCGCATTGGATGCCATAGCCGCAGCCGGCATGGCCCTGGAGATCAATACCTCGGGCTGGCACCATCCGGTCCACGAGCCCTATCCCTCAGCCGCCTTGCTGGCCGCGGCGCGGCAATGGGATATCCCCATACTGATAAACTCCGATGCCCACAACCCCGAAGACATAGCCCGCTCCTTCGGCCCAGCCATGCTTTTGGCCAAGAACACTGGATTCACTGAAGTCGTACGCTACCAAGCCCGCCAACGCATCTCCGGTGCCAGGCTTTAAATAATTAAATAGGCCGAATCCACTCAGTGGCGTATTTTCCTAGGTTTTGTTATAATAAATCAATGTTTACGACACAAATAGCCCTCACCGCATCTCTCCTATCGATTTTCGCCGCAGCCGCCCACACCCAGGCATTCCCGAGCGCGGATATGGCCCGGGCCCACAGCCTGATAGGCGACATGCAGGCGCTTTCACGCCGCATGGCAGTCATCCCGACCGCGCAGGCGCCGCTCCCGGCCACAGCCGCGCCGCTGGATACGCCTTTCCAGGCCCTCGGACCCACCGGAAAGACCGGACGCATAGACGGACCTTTCAGCAAAGGCAACGGCAGATACCGGGTAGAGTTGAACTCTACATATGAGCTCCGATTCATAGTCCAGACCGGGTACATGGATGGGCAGCTCACCTTGAAGCGGGATCCCATCACCGGACTAGACAGCATGCGCTTGCTCGGCCGCATGTGGGACCGAAAAAACCGGACCTGGGGACCGACCGAGGATAATACCAAGGCTATAAAAATAGAATACGATTCCCAGGCCGACACCGGCTGTATCCACTGGCTGGCAGAAAACAATACCAAGAAGACCGAGCGCTTCTATAACGGCCGCTCCGGCCGCCGCATGACCATCGAATTCGAAGGCTGGGGCCACGACTTCTACCAAGACTAGGACCACCCCGCCGCCGCCCCGCCGCAAACGCCATGTCCATAGCCTTAAACACCAGCATCCCGATATTAGCGCTCATCGCCGCGGGCTGGCTGGCCCGCCGCATGGGCTGGCTGCGCTCGGGCGACGAACGGGTGCTGAACTCCTACGTATACTACTTCGCCCTGCCGGCCATGTTCTTCGTGGATCTGGCCGAGATGCGCTTCACCCCGGACAACCTGCGCTTCATCCTGGCCGGGATACTGCCCGTAATCCTGGCCCTGGCCCTGTTCCTGCTCCTCTACGCTGTCCTGCGCTTCTCCCGAGAGACGCTCTACCTGATGATAGAGAGCACGGCCTTCGGCAGCCTGGCCTTCTTCGGCATACCTTTCCTCCACTTCGCTTTCCCGGGACAGGTCGAACACCTGGCCACGCTCGCGACCGCGAGCATATCCATAATCGGAGTAGCGGCCTCCTTGATGGTCCTAGAGATCCGCCAAGCCGGAGGCGGCCTGTCCGGCCCGGCCCTGCGCATCGTGGCCTGGAAACTGGCGCGCAACCCGCTGATAATCTCCATCCTGGCCGGCGGCCTGTTCTCCCTGAGCGGCATCGCACTGCCCGAGGCCTTGTCCCAGCCCCTGCATATGCTGGGCCGGACCACGGTCACGGTAGCCATATTCCTGCTCGGGGTGTTCCTATACGGACGCGCCTATACGGGCTTGGGCCAGGCCTTCCGGCTCAGCCTGCTGCGCATGGCCCTGCTGCCTTTGCTGGCCCTAGGCGTAGACCGCGCCCTGGGCGTGACCGGCATGGACCACACCGTGCTCGTGATCATGCAGGCCGTGCCCGTGGCCCTATCCATGATCGTGCTCAGCGAGCGCTACGATTTCCACAAAGAGACCATCGCCTCGCTGGTGCTGGTCTCATCCCTAGGTTCCGCCGTTTACCTGAATCTCTGGCTCTGGCTCCTGCATTGACATCCGCGTAAGTTTTGCTAAACTGAGGGCAGACAACGGAGGTCGCGCCCATGATACTATCGACTGCCTTTTTATCCGGCCTGCTGGCCCTGGCCGCAGCCGCGCCGGCCGCGGCGCTGCGGGGAGACAGCTCGCCCCGGCAGATCTACCAGCGGGTAGGCCCGGGCGTAGTCCTGCTGCTATGCGTGAGCAAGGACGGCGCCGGCGAAATGGGCACGGGCAGCATCATAGACGCCGAGGGCCATGTGCTCACCAACGCCCACGTGGTGCTCCAAGCCTCCACCGGAAAGCCCTACCCGGTGCTGCATGCCTACCTCAAACCGGCCAAGCTCACCGGCAACCCCAAGATAGACCTAGTCGACCCGATCTCCGCCAAAGTCGTGGCCTGGGACCGGGAACTGGACCTGGCCCTGCTCAAGCTTGAGGAAACGCCCTCCCGCTATAAGATCGTACCCCTAGGCGACGCCGCCGCGGTCGAATCCGGAGATCCGGTGGTGGCCATAGGCCACCCGGAGCAAGGCGGCTTATGGACCTTGACTCAAGGCGTAGTCAGCACGGTCATCGCCAACCTGGGCGGAGTGGAAGGCAAGGACGTGTTCCAGACCGACGCCAGCATCAACCGCGGCAATTCCGGCGGACCGCTGCTGGATGGGCGCGGAGCCATGATCGGGGTCAACACCTCCATGGCCCGCAAGGCCAAGGACGGCCTGACCATAACCAGCGTCAACTTCGCGCTCAAATCCGACGTAGTGAAGTCCTGGCTGGCCAAGAACGGCCAAAACGTCAGCGCCGCGGTCCCGGCGGAAGCGCCGGCCGAAGAGAAACCCGCAGCCCCGGCCCGCCCCCAGCCGGAACCGATCATATCCGCGGAACCGCCCGCAACCGAGCCGCCGGCAGCGGCCGGCAAGGGCCCGCAGTCGCCGTCCGTATCGAACTCCGTCCGGACGGTGCCTGCGGAACTTCCGATACCGCAGGCGTCGGAGGGAAGCCTTGCTCCTCTCCCGGAGACGGCCCAACCCCAGATCCTGACCCCGGTCAAGCCCTTCAAAGCCGAGGACCTCATCGAGAAGGAGATATCCGAGATGGAGGACCTGGAGAAGGAAATGCAGGGCGAGATCGACAAGCGGCGCAGTCAGTTCCAGTGATCTAGAAGAAACAGAACATAGAAAGCAGGATCATGGCCGCGCCGGAAAGCATATAATTCAGGCTCTGGTTCTTCTTGCCGCTGGCCAAAAAATACATCCCGGCCACGCTCAAGACCAGGCTGGCCCCGCTCTTGAGCGCCAGGCCCTGCGTAAGCTTGAAGTCCAACAGCGGCCCAGGCAGCCAGCCGCTGGCCACGTTATCAGGCCCCATGCTCACTTGGGCTTGGCCGACCCGCTGGAAGCGCCGGCCGACCAGGCCTCCCAGGCGGCGATATCCTTCCGGTCGTAATTCTTGCCCGAGGCCATGCCCAGCACGGTGTAGGCCAAATCGCGCAGGCCGGGATCCAGACTGCGCAGCAGCCGGACCAGTTGGGGCGAGGCGCGGCTGATTATATAGGATTGATATTCCGGCCGCGAGGCCAAGCCCGCCAGCACGGCCAAAGCCTTGCTGCGGTCCGAGACCGTGGGATAATCCAAAGCCGGCATGATCCGGAATGCCTCGATGAACACGTTGCTGCGGTAGCCGGACATATCCGCCAGCACGGTCAAAGCCGCGGCCCGGACCTCTCGATCCGGATCCTGCAGAGCCTTGATCATGATCTCGGACACGGTCTTGGCCGAGGTGGAATACGCCAGCAGATAGGCCGCGGCTTCCCGGTTGCCGGGGTCGAAATCTCCGCCCAACACCGCCAGCAGAGCGCCGTAATGGCCGGGGACCTCGGACCGGAACTTGCCGTCGAACTTGCGGGTCGCATCATTGGACGCCACCCAAGGACAATAGAAAGAAGAACAAGCGGGCCGCTCGTTGGACGTATCCCCGCGCCGGCGCATATCCGCGCACAACGCGCTGTAGCTGCGCCACCCGGACAACAAGCCTCCGGGATCGGCAAAACGGCCCTGGGGCGGGGCATAGAAAGGCATGCGCTTGGCCGCGTCGGAAGCGTCCACCACGTCGAAAGTGACCGTACTCTCAAAAGTCGAGGCGGTCACGTT
>JBAZVY010000032.1:0-14598 GCA_041660645.1 Elusimicrobiota bacterium
TGGTGGTCAAGGTCGACTCCTACGCCCAGCAGAAGCGCCTGGGATTTACGGCCAAAAGCCCGCGCTGGGCCGTGGCCTTCAAATACCCGGCCCAGCAGGCTTCCACTATAGTAGAAAAGGTGGAATTCTCCGTAGGCCGCACCGGCGCCATCACGCCCGTGGCCAAGGTGGCGCCCGTGTTCTGCGCCGGGGTCACCATCAGCTCGGTCACTTTGCACAACTTCGAGGAGATCGCGCGCCTAGGCCTGATGACCGGCGACCACGTGCTCATAGAACGCGCGGGCGAAGTCATACCCAAGGTGGTCAAGGTCGCCGCCGAACTGCGCACGGGCGGGGAAAAACCCGTGACCCCGCCCAAGACCTGCCCGGTCTGCCGCGGAGCCGTGGTCAAGGAGACCGACTTCGTGGCTTTCCGCTGCGACAACCCGCTCTGTCCGGCCCAGCTCAAGCGCCTGCTCCTGCACTTCTCCGCCCGGCCGGCCCTGGACATCCAAGGCCTGGGCGAAGCCGTAGTCGACCAGCTCGTGGACTCCGGCCGCATAAAGGACGTGGCCGGACTCTACGACTTAAGCAAAGCCGACCTGCTGAAGCTCGCCCTCTTCGCGGAGAAGAGAGCCGACAACCTCCTGGCCCAGATCGCGGACTCCAAGAAGCGGCCCCTGGAGCGCCTCATATTCGGCCTAGGCATCCGCCAGGTCGGAGAGAAGACGGCCGAGACCTTGGCCGAACGCTACGGCCTAGAGGACCTGGCCCGCGCCCCGGTCGAAGAACTCACCCGCATCCCGGAAGTCGGTCCCGTGGTCGCGGCCTCCATATCCGGATTCTTCGCCTCCCCGCAGACTCCGGACCTGATCGCACGCCTGAAGGACCAGGGCCTGAACTTCGCGCGCTCCCAACGCAAGCTCGCCGGAGCCAAGTTCGCGGGCCAGACCTTCGTGTTCACCGGCGAACTTCAGACCCTGACCCGGGAACAGGCGGAAGAAAAAGTCAAAGACCTGGGCGGCAAAGCCTCGGGCTCGGTCTCAGCCAAGACCGCCTTCGTGGTCGCCGGCGCCGACGCCGGCTCCAAACTGCGCAAAGCCCAGTCCCTGGGCGTAAAAGTGCTTTCCGAAAAAGAATTCCTGGACCTCATCCGCGCTCCATGACCCACAAACGCCAGCGCTACGCCCTGCTCCACGTCACGGACAAGACCGGCATAGTGGAACTGGCCTGGGCCCTGCAGGGCCTGGGCTTCCAGTTCATAGCCGACGGGGCCACGGCCGCCACTTTGCGCCAAGCCGAGCTCAAGGTCGCGGACCTACGCGAACTCCTGGGCCTGGCCGAAGCCCCGGACCCGGAACTCGGCCTGGCCCATCCCGATGTGCTGGCCTCCATACTCGCGGACCGTCAAGCCGGCTCCATCGGCGACCAGCCCCAGCGCCGCTTGCTGGACATCGACCTGGTCGCGGTCAATCTCTATCCCCTGGCCGAGATATCCGAGGCGGAACTCTCTCAGAGCGAAGCCTTGCGCACCGTGGACCTGGCAGCCTCGGCCCTGTTGCGCGCGGCCGCGCGCAACTTCAGCCAAGTATTATGCCTATGCGACCCCGAGGACTATCGGGCCGCGGCCGATGCCCTGCGCCAGGATTGCGAGATCCGCCTCGTACGCCGCCAAGCCCTGGCGGCCAAGGCCTTCCACTACTGCGCCTATTACGACACCACCATAGCCCAATATCTGGGTTCGCGCTGGGACAAGCTCCCCCACGAATTCGTAGTCGGCTTGCGCAAGACCGCGGATTTCCGCTACGGCGAGAACATGCACCAGCAAGCTGCGCTCTATGCCCTCAGCGGAGCCCGGCCCTGGGGCGTCAACGAAGCCGAACTTTTATACGGCCAACCCATGTCCTTCAACCACTACATAGACTTGGACGCGGCCTGGGAACTGGCCGGAGGCTTCCCGGAACCGGCCTGCGCCATAGTCAAGCACGGCGTACCCGCGGGCGTGGCCGTATCCAAGAGCCTGTCCGATGCCGCGCGCTTGGCCTACCGGGGAGACCCGCGCGGCTGTTTCCGGGGCACGGCCGCGGTCAACCGCGAAGTCACGCAAGAAGCCGCGGCCTTCTTCGCGGAAGAAGCCATCAACTGCATCGCTGCCCCAGCCTTCTCAGCCAAGGCCCTGCTCGCGCTCAAGGCAAAGAAGGACATCCGCTTGGTGACCTTGCCCTCGACTTTGATATCCGCTCACGAACTAGACCTCCGCTCGGTAGCCGGCGGGGTGCTGGTGCAGGACCAAGACCATGGCGCCCTGCCCGACACGCTCAAGATCCCCACCAAGCGCGCGCCCACGGAGCCGGAAATGAACTCCCTACGTCTGGCTTGGCGCACGGCCAAGCATAGCCGCACTCATGCCGCGGTCATCTGCCGCGGCGGCCAGACCCTGGGCATAGGCAGCGGCCAGACCTGCCGTTTGGACGCGGTGCGCCTGGCCTTATCCAAAAGCCAGGACCGCCACCCCATAGTCACGCCGGACCTGCCCACGGTCCTGGCTTCGGACGGGGTCTTATCCGCGGAGCACGTGCTGGAAGCGGCTAAAGGCGGGGTCACGGCCATCATCCAACCCGGATATTCCAGCGAGGACGCCGAAGCCATAGCCGCCTGCGACCGTCACGCCGTAGCCATGCCCGTCACCGGCGTCCGCCACTTCCGGCATTAAACCGGTGCCTGTCTTTCGGCTTTTCGGTTATTTCTTGCCCTGTTCAGCCTGAAACCGCTTTACGAAAGGATCCACCACCAGCGCGGCCAGGAACCGGGATATGCCGATGAGCATGGAAAAGCCCATGATATACAGGTAGCCGACGTTCTTCATGGCCAAACTGAGCGGCACGTCAGAAGCCGCGGAACCGAAGGCCCAGGCGATAAAGAAACCCAATAAGGGCAGGCCCAAAAAATTCACCGTGCTGAATTGCAAGGGCTTGGCCGCGCGATAAGCCTTGCCCGCTTGCACGAAGAAGCGCCCCAGGAGCTGGAACAGGGCTAGGCCCGGCAACAATATCACGTCCGCCATATTCAACATGGAGCGGCCTAAAGGTATCCAGTCCAAGGCCCCGCCCCGGAATATCGCGTCCAATCCGTTGCCCAGCAAGCCGCCCAGCATCAAAGCTATGGAGACATCGAATATGCGCCGCGCCCACTTCAAAGAAGGATGCTCCTTCATCATATCGTCGAGGCCCGCCACCTCCTCGCGATAGAAGCCCAAGCGGCCGTTCATTATCTTAGCGGCTGACCAACTCGTGACCTTATGAGTTTTTGCCAGCTTGGCGCGCGCGGCATAGACCACTCCGAACATCATGGGGATGATGCCCACGATCAAAGGCCCGCGCCAGGAACACTCATGGAACACCGTATCCAAGGACTTAAGGGCAAACTGCTTGGTCCAATGGTCTAATCCATAGAAAGCCGCGGTCAAAGCCGCGGTCGGCAGCATCCAGGACTTGGCGGATTCCGCCTGGGACGCGATATTTTTCACGACCTCGATACCCGAGGACTTCTCGTCCGCGACTGAGCCGGAATACGCCTTGGCCAGATTGGCTACTGAGCGGGAAGATGCGGACTTGGCATCCACGCCCTCCAGGGCAGGGACCTGGCTGCGGGAAGAGAACAAGCTCAAAGTCCCGTTGATGACCTTCCGGATCCGTGACTCAGAACCAACTAGGCGTGCCGGCGCGACCGCGAACTTATCAGCTCCGGCCGCGATCCATTCCGACTGCTCGGTAACGGCCTCGTCCTGGGTAAAAGCCATGCCGGCTGTCGCAACCCCGGCGGATATCGTCAAAACCTGCTGCGCGGCGACCGCCTCAGCCGCGTTGGCAGCATTGGCCGCGGAAACCAAAAGCGCTGCCGGGGCCGAGTTCTGCTGGCTGGAGACGCCGGTCATGCGCATATCGAGTTTCAATACCGGGCCTAGGTTCCCGATCTTGGCGTCCAAGCGCCCCGAGGAATAAGCTCCGCTGAACCGCATCGCCGCTGCCGCACCCGCATTGACCGGGGCCTTGACCCGGATGTTCTGCGCCAACTGGGCATAAACAGAGGAGCCCGGGCTGACCAAGAGTATGACGCTGGCGATGACAGCGGCGAGGACTCTTTTCATCATATGGGGTCTCCTATCCATGACAATAGATTACCCCGCAAAGCGTTATTCATCATGTGCCTTTAGCTCTAGGCCCTAAGCCTAAAAAGACCCACCAACGCCTAGGCCCTATGTCCTGTGGTGCCTGTCATTCGGCAATTTCGGAAACTCAGGCCAAAGGAATCAATTTTGTTGCTTCAGGGCAAAATTCGCAAAAAGCCGAATGACAGGCACCGCCTCACCAGCATTCGTTGGCGTGTTTTAGGAGGGTGGGGTCTACTAGGACTTTACTTATGAAATCCATCACTTTTGGTGATTTCCAAGTGGATTTTACGGCTTCCCAGGCTTCAGCCAGGCTTTGTTTACGTATATCGCCAGGCGCAAAAGGCAGGGCGTTCAAGAGTTTGACCTTGCCGTCCGGAACCACTAGGACCATGGCTTGCGGGCTGTCCCGCCGCACCCGGATCTCCTCGGTTATGTCCCAAGGGTAGATGGACAAGCGCAGCTTGTTCTTATCGCGCAAAGCGCGAGCCTTGAGCTCAACTGCGGTCTTGGTCCAGACCTCCGGAGCCACGGACAGCTCAGACCAAGCTGCGCCGGCCCGGCCCAAGCGCATGAGCGGCCCGGTCACAAAGGTCCGGGCTCCGTTCTGCAAAGCCAAATCATATACGCCTAAAGCGTCTCCGATGTTGAGCCGCGTGGGGATGAACACCACTTCCGGGGCCAAGCCCGCATCCGCCAAGCGTTTGACCACATCCACGGCTCCGGCAAAGGACCCGCCCGGCCGCAGACGTTCGTGCACCGCCGCGCTAGCCCCATCCAGGCTGATCTGCACGCAAGCCGCGTCCCAAGACTTCAGCTTGGCCACGGCGGCAGCGTCCAGGAGCAATCCGTCGGTCTCGATCTTTACGCCCGTGCCGCCCTGGTACAATATCTCGCAAATGTCCCAGAAATGGGGCACGGCCGCGGGTTCGCCGCCTCCGAAAGCCACATATGGAATGCCCAGTTCGGTTATGTCGCGGGCGAGTTTTAGCGCCTCGTCCCGGGAGAGCTCCCGGGCCCAGCCTTTATCCGGGCCGGATTCCTCGCAGCAATGCAGACAACGGCCTCGGCATGTATTGGTCAACTGCCATGCCAGAAAGAGAGGGGCGCGGTAGTCTCCCGCCGACGCCCCCCTCTTGTCCGTCATGTGAACCGAATGTAAGGCTGAGCCATGACTCTGTCGGTGACTTCCTCGATAGAGGGCGTCTCCCAAGAGAGCTTCTCGTCAGCCTTCACGTCGGCCACGGTCTTGCGCTGTTCCATTTACTGTCTCCTTCGACCCGGATTCATCCAGGCCCAGCCGGTCAGACCACGACCGGCAGATCCTCGTACAACAACACCTTCAAAGCGTTCTGCACGTCGTCGCTGCGGCATGCCGCGCGATACGCGTCCCAAGCCTGGGCCAGACTGTCTTGGCGCAGGTCCGCGCATATGAACGGCAAAAGTCCGGACACCTTGACCTTTCCGTCCGGCGCCACGATCAAAGTCCCCGGCGGCTCAGACAAGAACTCATTGACGCCTTCCCGCAGGCTGAAGGGCTGATAGCACAACTGCATGCTGCCGGCCAGTTCCTGCGCCCTATGCTCCAGCAGTCTAAGAAATCGCCCATACTCTTGGGAAGCGGGTTCTAAGGCTTCCCATAACCGGGCCGCCCGGCCCAGGCACATGAGCCGGCCGGTATTGAACCGGAACGCGCCCAATTCCACGGCCCGGTCTAGGACCGCATCCGCCTCCGCGATATTGAAATTCGTAGGCGCGAAAGTCAGCTCCAGCGGCATGCCCAGTTCCCGCACCTTGCGGGCCGTGCGCAAGGCCGCCTCCAGACTCCCGGTCGGCCTCAGCTTGGCGTAAGCGGTCTGGGTGACCGCGTCCAAAGACACCTGCACGGACCGGATGGGCAGCGCGGCCAAGCGGACCAGGTCCCGGTCGCGGATGCGCTGACCGTTGGTCTCCACCTTGAGCTGCACGCCGCCCCGGCCCAAAGCCTCGGCCACGTCGAAGAAATGCCCGGACAACGCGGCCTCGCCCCCGCCGAAAGCCACGTAGGGCACCTCGGCTTGGACGATCTGGGAGGCCACATGCAAAGCCTCGGCCCGAGAAAGCTCGTTAGGCAGGCGTCCGCCGGGCGAGGAATCCGCGCAGCAATGCATGCAGGCCAGGTCGCAGTCCTTGGTGAACTGCCAAGCCACCATGAGCGGCGCGCCGAACTGGTCTATGCGCATATCCGCCCCAAGGCCACGATGACCAAAAATGTCGTAGTGGTAAGCATATAGCAGAGCACTATGCGCCGCACCGCGGGCACGAACAGCCTCGGCGTATCCCAGGTCTTGAGCGCCGCGGTCCCGCTGCCGATCAAGAAGGGCAAGCCCACCGCGGCCGCGGCCGCGGACCAGCGCGGGAACACCCCGAAAGCGGCTCCGGCCAGGACCACGGCCAAGCCCAGCGCAGCCAAGCCCAGATAGAACCACACCCCGGCCTGGCGGCCCATGCGCACCACCAGGTTGCGCTTGCCCACCAGCCGGTCCTGATGGAAATCCGGTATCTCGTTGACCACGGCCAAAGCGGTTATGAGCAGGCCCGGGACCAAAGCGGCCGCGGCCGCGCCCCAACTGAAATCGTCCCGATGCAGACGCAGACTGCCCAAGGTCATCCAGGGCCCGTAGGACAAGCCGATCATGGCCTCCCCCCAGCCTCGATACACCCAGCGTATAGGCGGGCCCACATAGAAAACCGCGGCCAGTCCGCCCAAGAACGTGTAGGCCAATATGGGCCAGCCGCCCACGAAGGCCAGCCTGACCCCGATGCCCGCGGCCGCAGTGAACGCGGCTACGCCCAGCCACAGCATCCACTCCGGGATATACTCATCGTCGGAAGGATTGAACACCCGGTCCGTGCCCATGCGCGCGTCGAAATACTCGTTGAAAGACTCCACGCCCACCACGGCCAGCACTATGCCCAACAGGCCCAGCCAAAACACCCAGGGCGTAAACACCCCTTCCATTCCGTAAGCCCAGGCCGCGCCCAGCAGATAAGGCAGCAGCCCGGCATACAAGAAGAATCGGTAGCGCACCGCGGAAGCCACCTTGACCGCCAACGAAGGAGCACCGAGGGCTTGCACCGCGGCTCCGCTCACAATTCCACCCACTGATGCAGCTTGGCTATGGCGCCCGGATCCTGGGTGAGTTCGTCCACGAAGCTCGCCACCCGCGGCTCCTTCCAGGCCCGGAGCACTCTCTGCCAGAGCTGTATCAAGTTATCCGTGCGCAGACTGCCGCAGGTAAAAGGCAGGGCATTGATGAGCTTGACCCGGCCGTCTGGCAATATGATGAACAAGGCCGCGGGATGCTCCAAGCGGTAGCGCAGTTCTTCTACTATGCCCATCTCATGGAAGCAGACCCGCATGCGGCCCTCGTACGCCTTGGCCTGAGCCTTGATCACGGCAAAAAACTCCGCGTACTGCGCCTCCGAAGCCGCGATCCGGCCCCAAGAACCCACCGCATTGCCCGTGTACATCAGCCGGCCCGTATAAAAAGCGTAAGCGCCCAATTCGCAGGCCTTAGCCATGGTCTGCGCGATCTGCCCCACGTTGAAACGCGTGGGCGCGAAATTGACCTCCACGGCTATGCCGGCCCGGCGCAGGTTGGCGATGCCGTCCGTAACCTTCTTGAGGCTGGCTCCGGGCCGCAGCATGCGCACCGTATCCTCGCTGACTCCGTCCATGGACACCTGCACGGCCTTGACCTCGCACTCGGCCAGGCGGGCGCAGGTCGGCGCGTCCAAAAGCTGGCCGTTGGTTTCCACCTTCACACCGGTGCCCGTTCCCTTCAGCCGGCCCAAGAGCTCGAAGAAATCCGTACGCAGCAGGGGCTCTCCGCCGGAAAAAGCCACGTACGGGATGTCCGCGGCTATGATCTGATCCACCACCCGCAGCGCCTCTTCCCGGGCCAGCTCATCCGGGAAAGCCTTGCCCGGGCCTGACTCCTCTATGCAGTGCAGGCAAGACAGACTGCATTCATTGGTCAGCTGCCAGGCCACGTACAAAGGCGCTTTAAGGTCCGCGCTGGACGCGCCCAGGCTCTCGGGCAGGATGATGGGGCTCATTATTCCGTGATCAACCCCTTGGCCTTGAGCTCGGCCAGGAAAGTCATGGCTTCCTGCGCCAGCTTCCCGGTCTTATCCTGAAACTTGCCCTGCAGTCGGGCCGCCAGATCGTGGCTGCCGGCGCCGGCCACGATCTCGCGCACCACGGCCGCGCCCGTGGGGCTCAAAGTGTAGACCTTCTCCGAGCGGGTCTCGAACAACACCGCTCCGAACTTTTCCTCGCGGAACTTCACGAATGGGGCCAGTTTCATGCATCCCTCCTTGTGCGCGCTCAAACACCAGGGGGCATCCCCGGCCTCGCGCGCTATCACGTTCTCCATCTCCCGGCGCACCTTGAGCCGCAGCTCCTCGCGCGTGGGGCCGTGGTCCGCGGCCTCGGCCGCGCCCGCAGGCACCCGAAAATCCCCGGTAAGCCACGACTTGCGGATCAAAGTCTCGTAACCCATCAGAATTCCCGCCGCTCCATAGCTTCGATAAATCCCAAAAACTCGCCGCGATACTCCGCCACCGGCAAGGCCCCGGCCCAATTGCGCATGGAGCGCACCAATTCCCGGCCGCGGGCCCGGGCCGCGTCCAAATGTCCGGAAGCTTCCAGCAAACGCGCCAAGGGCCCGGCTTCTCCGGCCTGCCACAAACGCAGGAACTCGGGCCGGGTCTTAGGGTCGTTCAAAGCCAATATGGCGGGCAAGGTCATGCGGCCTTCGGCCAGGTCCTTGCCCTGCTCCTTGCCCGAGACCCGATCGTTCAAGGTATAGTCGTGGATATCGTCTATGATCTGCAAAAGCATGCCCGCGGCATTGCCCAGCCGGGGCGGATCCGCGTCCGCATGGGGCAAAGGCGAGAGCTCGGACAAGGTGGCCCCGCACCACTCGAAGAGCACGCCGGTCTTGCGGCTGATGACGCCCAGGTAAGCTTCCACGGTGACGTTGACGCTGCCCTTGAGGAATTCCTCGTGCAGTTCGCCCACGGCCATCTCCCGGGCCGCGCTCACCAAGCGCCGGGCCGCGGAAGCGGAAAGGTCCATGACCTCTTCCAAGCCCTGGGCAAAAGCCAGGTCGCCCAAAAGCAAAGCCACGTTGACTCCGAACACGTCGTTAGGGGTGGGCCGGCCCCGGCGCAGGCGGGCTTGGTCTACGCAATCGTCGTGCAGCAAGGAGGCGTTGTGCACGAACTCCATGCCCCGGGCCGCAGCCTCGGCCGGCTCGGCCTTGACCCCCAGGGCCGCGCCCAACAGCAGGCAGAAGCGCGAGCGCAGCATCTTGCCCGGCCGGGCCATGTGCGCGGCCAATTCCTCGCCTACCCGCCCCGAGATGCGGCGGGCGCGGCTCTCCAGTCCGGAACGCACGCGCTGGAGCGACGCATCGAGCGTCAAAATGGCAGGCACGGGCAGATTATACCAAATCTAATTTCCGCCCACTGCGGCGGTCAATCGGCCGCGGCTTCCTGCACCAGCAGCCTCATGAATGCGGCAAACGTGCGCAAGGACGGTGTATTAGAGGGCTTAAGCATCTTATGCACGTATTGTCTGGACACATGCAAGGCCGCTGCGGCATGCGTACGGTTCAAGACGCGAAGGTGCGCCCGATAAATACTGATCACCGCCTCGAAATCCCCCTCCAACAAAGCCTGCAGGATAGCCTTCTGCACGAATCTAGGATCCCCCAGGCTGTCTGAAGGATCATACACCCGCACTTTAGCTCCCGGTCTCAGCTTACGGGGCTTCCCGCTCCAGGACCCTGCGTGCATGTGCGATGTCCCGTTCTTGCCCATTCTTTCCGCCTCCCAACAACATAAGCGCCGCGTTTCCGCCTGCGTCCTCTACTATCGCATAGTAGACCCGGCGTCCGTTTCGCCAGCGTAATTCGAACAGATCAGCGCCCAGGTACTTCTTGTCCCCGAAATGCGAATACCCTCGGATACGGTCAAGGCGAGCATCTACCTGGGCCCGCTCTTTGGCACGCAATGAGGACGACCACTCGTCGAACTCAGGCGTGGATAGGACATTCATAGTGTAATCTATAGTTTACAGCATGTCAAGAGGCTAATGCCGTATAGACAGAAAGCCGCCACTATAGTTACGACTATCTAAGCGAAAAGTTCCGTGGGCATGGCCCCCCACGCTAAACCAACCAGGCTTGCAACGCGGCCCGGATCTCGGCAGCGCAGGCCGCATAACCCGTATCCGGGCCGCCTATCGGGTCCGGGACGTCGGCCGGGCCAGGCCGGCCCGCATAGGTCTTAAAGACCTGCACCTTCTTGCGGAACTCAGGAAAACGGTCCAACACCTCTTCGCGGTGACACTGGGCCATGACCAAGACCAAGTCCGCCCAATCCAGCAGTTCTCGGGTCACCAGCTTGGGCGAATGCGCCACCTCGTTGATGCCCTGCTCGGACAAAGCCCGCAGCACCCCTTCCGGCACCTGAAAATAATGCTCGGCGGCCACCCCACAGGACTTAGTCTCGATATCCAGCCCCCGCGCACCCGCGAGCTGGCGCAGCAGATACTCCCCCATCACGCTGCGGCAGGCATTTCCCGTGCAAACGAAGAGCACCTTCTTAGGTAGGCCGCTCACTTCCAGACCTTTATCCGCGACTTGAATGGATCCAGCCGGCCCTCGAACACCAGCACCTGGTAAGGCCGCAGATAATAGCCCTCGCCCACCTTAGCAAGAAGCTCTTTCTGATAACGCCGGGTCTCGAACAAAGGCCGCCAATGCATCCGGAGCATCTCTTCCGGCACCAGCTTCATGGCTCGCGGTTTAGGATTGGCGATGATCACGTAATCCCGGCCCAGGTAACGCCAAGCCTTGGCCAGCGCCCCGTCCGGGTCCGGCGGAAAAGGCAGGCAAGCCGGCTGCCCCCGCTCGAATATCGGCTGCATCGCGGCTAGTTCCCCCACCACCGGCACGAGCGCGCCCCAATCCGCGCCATCCTGGGACAAAACCTTGCCGTCCGGCTTGGTGTAAGCGAAATACCAGATGCCTTGGGCCCCGGCCAAGATCGCGTGATAGGTCATGAACCGAATCTCACCCCAAGACGGGAACCTGCCGATGCGCGGCTTCTTGGGATCGCGCTGGGCATAATCCTTCCAGTTAGCGGCCTGCAGTACGGCCCAGACCGGCTTACCCCCCGCCGCCTCCACGGCCATACGCACGTGCTCGCCCGCGGACTCCAAAGGCCGATGCGGCACCGGGTACCAATCCACCATCAGGATATCGCCGCAGTCCTTGTACATCACGGCCTTGGCCCCGTCGCCCACCACGAAGGCCCGCGCCATCCCCGGCGCCCAAGCCCCCACCTTGGCGTTCAAGGCGCAAAGCTCCGCCGCCGGCGTCTTGGTCACATCCGGCTCATCCTGCAGATACCAAGCCGCGACCGGATAGCCCTTAGGCGCGGCGCCCGCGGCCATAATTTCTTGGGGATGGGCCAAGACCGTCATCTTCGCCTTGCGCGCGGCCGCGCCGAATGCCGTAAGCGAACCCGGCTTGCGGTCATAAGTCTGCACCGCGTCGAACCCGGCTTGGCGCAAAGCCGGCAAAGAAGCCGGATCGCTGACATGAAAGATCCCGATCGGGAAATAAGCGCGGCGGCCGCAGCCCAGTGCAGACAGGCAAACCGCCAGTAAGCACAAACGCGGGACCTGCCGAGCATTGAGTCCGATCATGTTGATATTCTGCAATATACGGCGGATTCTTAGCTAACTTTTCTGCAGTCCACGTTGCTGATTCCATGCATCACGGATTCAAATCATTCGATCATTTCGCCAACAGAATTTAGTTATCCAACCCCGGATCGTGACCACCTCCGACCGGTCTTATTTGTGCAACAACCTGTTGCACAAATGCAGATCAGTACATACGACCCACGCCAAAAAAAGTTCCAGCAGCAAGGGCTGCTGGTGCCTGACGGCGCAGTCGGTTTCCACTCGCCGTCAGGCGCCGTGGGCATGGGCACACGGTGCCTGCAGGCGCAGCCGTTCTCATCTCGCCGTCAGTTCCTTACGACGACCGTGCTACTGCTCAGGCCAACCTCACCAATTCCCAATGCCCGCCCTTATCCGGCCCGATGCGCTTAAGCCTACCCTGTTTTTTCAACCCTGCCAGGTTCCATTCCACGCCCCGTACCGACAAACCGGTACGCATCGCAATCTCCGTCCTTGTAATGCGGGGATTCCGGCGAATCAACGCGAGCATCCTCTCCCCTATTTTCACCACAGTTTTGCCCACAGTTCTCACCACAGTTCGCCCTACAGCCCGAGGGATGGAGCTTCTTATAGGCCGACGATAAAGGGTGACCAGGAATCCACTCTTCAGGACGTTAAAATCGACCCGGACCCCATTCTGCGCGCATTCCATGGCGATACGTTTAATACCTGAGCCCCATTTCTCGATTTCTTTAGCCCTAAAAAGCACGCCCGCTATCAGTGGGTTACGGAGGATAGAACGTTCCTCTCCTCTTATAAAATCCCGCGGCCGATAACCCTCTGGGAAATCCCCCGGGTTATATATCTCGACCCGGTCCTTAAAGATAGCGACTTCGTTGCCTTTCGGATTCCGATAATCCCTGTGGCACAAGGAATTGACCAATGCCTCTCGCAACGCGCCGATGGGTATCTCCGGGATCTCCTGACGTTCCAACCCCCCGAACTTCACGCGCCAATCCAGGTGCTCCTTAAGATATGTCTCCGACTTTTCCAGCAGGTCAAAGATATTCCCCTTGAACTGCTTGATATCGAGGAACGTCCGCTTGTCCGTGCCGGCAAATACCGCGGCCTGGACCTCCACGGGGTTCTCCTTACAAAAAAGCATCTCTCCGGCTTTGAGCAATCTGCCGTCCCGCATCAATCCGAGCTTATTCAAAGTCGCCTTGATGCCCTCGCATGCAAAATCGATCCGCCCAGCGGCATTCGCCCGCTTCACAAACGTACGCAAAACCGCGACACTCAGATCCGAGGATTTCCTATCCGACGGTTCATCCTCCCATCTAGATGAGACCTGATTGCGGCCCAAGAACATGCGCTCAAGCTCCCGCGCGGAAACCTGCCGATCCTCATCCCCCACGCGGCTGTAGGCCCGGCCATAAGCCAGGTACGGCGCCTCACGACCCGCGAATCGGACCCAAATGCAGTCCCGGCCCGCGATCCGGGCCCTTGCCACCTGCGGGTAAATGCGTGGTTCGATGTTCTCCGCCAGTGCCCGGGACACGTCGCGTAAGGTCTGCCCAGACACGGCTTGGCCGACGACCGTGCCGTCGTTCTTGACGCCAAAACAAAGCTGACCGCCCCCGTGCTTATTCAGGATGGCTGCCACGGATACCACCGCTTCCTTCGACTCACCGGTAGACTTTTTCAGCTCAAGGGTTTCAGATTCTCCCTCTCGGATAAGAGCTAGGGCAGCGCTCCGTGCCAGGTCCATATACAGCATACGACCCACGCCCAAAAAAGTTCCAGCAGCAAGGGCTGCTGGTGCCTGCAGGCGCAGCCGTTCTCATCTCGCCGGAAGGCGCCGTGGGCATGGACCCACGATACCCACAGGCAGGTCCGTCAGTTCCTTACGATGACCGAGCTCAGGTCCGCCAACTTGCGTCCGGTCAGGCCGTAGAACCGCGGCCGCAGGGAGTTGGTGACAGGCAGGAGACTGTCCTTGATGAATATCCGCTTCAAGGTCTTAAGCAGTATGGCGCAATCCAAGGCGAAAGAGAAATACTTAAGATAGTACAGGTCGTAATGGTGCTTCTCTATCGAATCCTTAGGGTTGCTGGTGGCCCGGTAATACACCTGGGCCCAGCCCGTGATGCCCGGCGCCACCAGATGGCGCAGATGGTAGCTGGGCACCACCTTCTCCAAAACTTCCACTTCCTTGACCCATTCCGGCCGCGGCCCCACCAGCGACATCTCGCCCTTGAAAACGTTCCACAGTTGGGGCAGTTCATCGAGCCGGAAGCGGCGCAGCCAGCCCCCCAGCCGGGTGACCCGTGCCGCGTGTTCCCGCCCGGAGGCAAAAGGCCCGGCCGCCTCGGCATTGACCGCCATGGTCCGGAACTTCCAAAGCATGAACTCCTTGCCCAGCATCCCCACCCGGCGCTGGCCGTATATGGGCGGCACGCCGTCCACCAGCTTGATGGCCGCATAGACCAAGGCCCATAGCGGCGCCAAAGCCGCCACGGCCGCGCCCGCTATCAGGAGATTGAGCACCCGCTTGATCCGGGGATAGAGGCCTTGGCACTTGGGCAATACGTGCTCCAACGCCCAGGAGGGATTGCCCGCGTACTCGGGCGAGACCCGGCCGAACAGAGCCTCATAGAAATTCTCCAGGCTGACCACCGGGATCTTGTTGCGTATGGCCATACCG
>JBAZVY010000033.1:0-14450 GCA_041660645.1 Elusimicrobiota bacterium
TCCCGCTCAAGGATGCTCTCCAGCGTCCTCCATTCGGCTGTGGCGATTGATGCCAGCCAGGGGGGCTTTAATTATCTCGCTCCGATTGTTACACTTCCTGAAGTAGGGCCAGCCGGCATCTCCGGGAGCGTAATGAATGATATCCATCCGCGGGGATCGGCGCCGGGTCCCAAACCAGTGAAAAGAGCAATCATCGTGTTCAGCCTTCTGATAGCGCTCGGGCTCCTGCTCATGCTGGCGGTGCGGTTCCTTCGGGAAGTGCCGGATGTGCGCCACAAGCAGGGCTGCAACCGGGGCGCCCTCGGGACGATGCGCAGCGCTCTGTCCGTATACTACGGGGACATGGCGGGCCGCTACCCGGATCAGCTGGATAGCCTATTGAAGGACCGCAAGTATCTCGACAGCATCCCCGACATCTGGGTCTGCCCGGACCAGAACCTCCATCCGGCTACCCATGAGGTGGTATTGCGTTCCTCGCTGGTCCCTCAGGACAGCGGTAAGATCGGTTATGTCAACGGCCCAGGCGGCCCGGACCGGGGCGCGGTCTTCATCGATTGCACGCATACGGACTCCAAAGGCACGGCGTGGGCCGCTTATTGATATCTCTATGAACGGACAACTGCGAGCATGGCTGGAAAAATCCAAGATCCTAGGCGGGGCGATAGTTTTGGGCCCAGCCGGCCTGTTTGTAGCGGTTCTGATGCGGCCGGAGACGGTAGCTGCGGCTTGGGGAGTCCTGCTCGGCGGCCTGGCCGCGGGCCTCGTGGCCGCGAGGTTCCGGCGCAGCCAGGCCATAGTAGGCGTTATTCTTCTCATCGCCGCGGCCGTGATCATGCCCAAGTGCCTTTGGATGCTGCGCCTGCAGCGCTGCGGGATGGCGGAGCTGGCCATCGCGCGCGAGCGGGTGGAGAACTTTAAGCAAGCGCAGGGTCGTCCGCCCGCGAGCCTGGAAGAACTCGGGGCTTTACCGCCACTGCATATCTGGACCATCGATGAGCAGGATCGAGACCATTTTCATCCCGTGACGACACGCATCACCATACTCGGCCCTGGGGCGCCAGCGCCGGATGACGGGGGCTGGGCTTACGACCCGGCGCAGGGGCGGGTGGCCATCGCCTGCAGCGGTTTCGAGCCTAAAGGCCGCCACACCCGGCTCCACGAGCTCTAAAGAGCGGAGAGCCCGTTCTTTTTCGGTATAATACGTTCCTACTATGGATAACAACGAGCCCGTTGCCGAAGACGACTTCTCCAAGTTGTTCGGAGACTCACTGGCGGAGACGGAACATGCCGTCGCCGTGGGCGACCGCGTGCGCGCGGAGATCCTGGCCCTGGGCCAGGAGGACGGCATCGTGGCGCTGGGGCCGGGCCAAGAGGGCGTCGTGGCCTCAGCCGAGTTGGCGGGCCGCAAGCCGGGCGAACGGATAGACCTCTTCGTCACCTCCGTGCGCCCTTACGAGATTCGGCTTTCGATCCACCCCACCGATAAGAACATCGCCCAGGACCTTCGGGAGGCGTTCGAGACCCGCCGGCCCGTAGAGGGCCGCGTGGTCGAGGCGTGCAAGGGCGGCGTGCGCGTGAGCGTCCGCGGCAAGAGCGCGTTCTGCCCGATCAGCCAGCTCGACCTCAAGCGCGTGGAGACGGGCGCGGAGTTCGTGGGCCAGACGCTCGCGTTCCGCATCACGGAGTGGGCCGAGGCTGGCCGCAACGTCGTGCTTTCGCGCCGCAAGCTGCTCGAAGAGGAGCAGGCGCGCGCCGTCGCCGAGTTCTTCGAGCGCAACCCCGAAGGCTCGGTCGCGGCGGGGACGGTATCGCGCCTGGAGAAGTTCGGCGCGTTCATCGAACTGCTGCCCGGAGTGGAGGGGCTGGCCCACATCTCGGAGCTGGCCTGGTCGCGCGTGGAGTCGCCCGCGGACCTGCTGGCCGTAGGCCAGACCGTAGCCGTGAAGATCCTCAAGCGCGAGACCGGGGATGGCCGCCTCAAGATCGCGCTGTCGCTCAAGCAGGCGGCGGAGAAGCCCGCGGCCTCTGCGTCCGCCGCCGTCATCGACCCGTGGGCGAAGTATGCCGCCGGGCAGGTCGTGGCCGGCAAGATCAATCGCAAGGAGCCCTACGGATTGTTCGTGCAACTCGAGCCCGGCGTCGTAGGCCTGCTGCACCAGTCGAAGACCGTCGATCACCCCGAGTTCCAGCTGGAGCGCCAGAAGGTCGGAGACGCCATCACGGTGGAGGTCGCCGAGGTCAAGCTGGCGGAGCGGCGCATCTCATTGCAGTTGCCGCGCGATCCGGACGCCGAGGAATGGAAGCGGCACCAGCAGGCGGGCGATCCCGCGCTGGGCGCCTTTGGCCAGGGCCTGCGCGCGGCGCTCGAGAAGAAGAAGCGCTAGCGTTCGAGAAGTCCCTTAGGGCCGGGGCGCTGGAGATGCCGAGCACGTGCCGTTCGGCGCCAAGGCCGCGGCTTCGGAGGTGCGCGTTTCGGGCCGGGATGGACTCTCGCACGTCAGGACCGGGGCGCGGGGCGGGACGGCTAACTCCTCGATAAGCGCTTTGGAGACGCGGTCCGCGTCTGGGCTATACGGCGGCTCCGCGGGACGCGTGTCCGGATAGCCTGGAGGTTCCGGCGCCGACGGTCCGGCGGCCCCGCCCGCCGGACCCGTTGCGGCGAAGCCGTGCATCTTGCCTAATATCCGATTCACTAGGCCGGAGATCTCCCGGATGACGTCTCCTCGGGCCCGGAGCCAGCGCAGGTAGTTGCGGGCCCGGTGTTGCTTTTCGATGAGCCCGATCACGGTATAGGCGTACTGCTGGCCGTCGGGACCCTTGGCCAGCAGCACCCCCATGTCGCCGCATAGATGGCTGGTGCTGCCCGTCTTGCTGTAAACTTCAGTGCCCTCGGACAGGGCGACTCCGGTGGATAGCCGGTCGCGCTTGGGCAGGGCCATCAGGCGCTTGATCTCGGCGGAGCCCGGCAGCTCGTCTTTCCATAGGGCCAGCAGGAATCGGCTGTAGTCCTGGGCCGAGGCTTTGTTGCGGTAGGTCCTCCCGTCCGAAGGGATATACTCGACCAGTTCCAGGTCCGCAAGCAGGTCCGGATGATTCTTGCGCAGCGATTTTTTCACCGCGGCCGGACCGCCCAGCTTGCGCATGGCCCAGTTGGTCGCGGCGTTGTCCGAATGCTGGATCATTCTTTGCAGATACCGGCGGCTCTGGTCGTCATAAGCGAACCGGCCTTCCTGGACCGCGTGCAGGTAGGCCAGCGCCACGAAAGGCTTGATCAGGCTGCCGGCCTGGAGCTTGAGGCCCGTGTTTATCTCTACGAGTTTCTCGCCGGTGCTGAAATCATAGATGAACCAGGCCGTGCGCTCGTCCGAGGCCAGGCGCCCCTCGCGGCGCAGCTGCTTGATGTGCTCGTATACCATGGCGTCCAGGCTGTGGCGCTCCCGGACTTGCGCCGCTTCGGTTTCCTTGGCTTGTTTCGGGCTCTGGGGCTTGCGCGAGCCGTCGTCCGTGACTACGGTCCACTGCCGGGATGCCACGGGCCGGGCCGAGCCCAGGCCTTTGCGCCGCAATATGCGGGAGTGCGCCGCCGCCGTCACTCGTACGTCTGCGGTATCGCCGTGGCGCAGGTAGACCAAGGCGTAGCCGGCGTCGGCCTGGACCACGCGCAGGGCTTTGGCCACGCGGGGGCCCAGCGCCCTGGCCACGGCTTTTTTGCGGGCGCGGACCGCGGCGAGGTCGGCGCTGGATAGATAGGATACGTCGAAATGCGGCCGGGCCTCGGCGCGCAGCAGCGCAGGCAGGAGCAGGCCGGTCGAGAATAAGATGACAAGGCTTAAGCGATGCACGCGCGCGGTTCCTTTTCGGCGATGCTTGAGTCTAGGAGATAGGCAGTCAGGATGATAGCATTGTTGTGTTTCATCCGAAAGGAGGGCTTTTTATGATTATCCCGCTTTAATCGGCTGCCTTTTAAGCCTTGATTTTCAGCAGCGCGAGCCGGCCCTAGCGTCCCAGCAGCGCGGCGGTGATGAAGGCGCGCATCTTGGCCGGATGCTTGTGGCGGGTGGATTTCTCTACGCTGGAAGTCACGTCCACGGCAAAGGGCTGGCCCAGCATCGCGGCTTCGCGCAGGTTTTCGGCCGTGAGGCCTCCGGCTAAGAATATCGGCTTGCCGTGCGCCGCCGCCGCGGCCCCCAGGGCCCAATCGAATGGCCGCGGACTGCGGCCCGGCTGGCTTTCCGCGGGGTCGCCGAGCAGGACATAGTCGATCGCGTCGCCCCAGCCGGGGATGTCAGCCAGCGTCTCCGGTCCGGGAACATCCAGGGTTTTGATGATGAAGGGAGGGCACTCGGTGGCCTTCAAGGCGCGGCGCAGGGTCTGGAGGCGGTGGGAGGTTTGGGGTCCGTGGAGTTGGACGCCCTTGAGATTCATCTCGGCGGCTATCTGGGCGATCGCCTGGGGGCTTTCGTCATCGAAGAGGCCCACTACGGACGCGAACGTGGGCAGATCCGGGACCCAGTCTTGGGCCTCGGCCGGCAGGACGCGGCGCGGGCTGCGCTTGCGGAAATCCACGCCGATGAACTGCGCGCCGTCGTTGAGCGCCCAGACCGCATCCTCGCGGTTCGTGATCCCGCAGATCTTTACTTTCATCGCCGAAGGTACGGGGCCGGGGCTCTCTAGGCGCGGCTGTCGGTGCCTTTGGCGCCGGCCAGCCGGCGCACGAAATTGCCCCATCCGGTGAGGCGGCTCCAGGCCAGCCCGACATAGCGGGCGCCGTATTTGTTCCAGAGATACGAGTTCATGGGCAGCCAGATCGACATGCCGTTGGAACCCCGGAGGTCCGGGGTCGCGGCATTGGCTACCACCAGCGCCTGGTGGGCCGCGGTCATCGCCGCGACTACCGGCGCGGAGACCAGCGCGCCCGGGGCATTGGCGAGTTTCGTCACGAAATCCATGAAATCGCCGTAATCCGTGCTGTAGTAGCGCCGGGCAGCCGTCGCGGTCCGGCTGGCCTCGGCGAACTTGGCGCCGTCAAGCCCGACGAGCTCCGCGCTCAGGGCCTGGGCCGCCGCCATCAAGGCGGGCAGTTGGGCGAGGTCGAGGCCGGAGAAGTTCACGTTGTTGGGGTAGGACGCCACATATTGCTCGGTGATCGCCTTGATCAGCGCGACGCCGTCATCGGCCCCGGCCGCGAGCCACTGCCGGAGGAATTTTTCGTAAGGCCAGCCGGCCCCGGGCTCGGTCTGCTCGGAGGCCGCGACGTAGTGGACCGAGTCGGCGACCTGCGCGACGACTTCACCCATGGCCATGAGGCAGGCGTCGAATCCGAGCACGTCTAGGGGCCGGCCGATGAGGGCCTGGACCCGGCGCATCACGTCGCCGAGCTGCTCGGTCGTGATGTTGTGGCCGGTCTGATCGTCCCAACTGATGTCGAGCGGCGAGAATGCGCCATTTTTGGATACGTGCCAGCCCGCGCCGTGGTCCCAGAGGTCCACCATGTAGCGTTGGGCCGGAAAATGTTCGTGGGCCCAGCGGATGAACTCGTAGAGTTGGTCGGCGCTTCCCATGTCCACGGCGGGGAGGGTCTCTAGGATCGGAGAACCGACCTGGCCGCTCTCGGAGCGTTGGACGAGCAGCCGGCGCGTAGGCTTGCCGAGCGAGGCCCATTGCACCACGATGTTGACGCGGTCGTTCGACCCGACCTTCTCCATCTGCTTTATATTGATCTCGCCGAAGCGGTCGAGATTGTTGTGGCCGTTGAGGAAGACCATTAAAGTCCATTCTTTGGGTTCGGCCGGGCGCTGGGCTCCATCGAACAGGCGCGCGGCGGCGGCCTCCTGGGCCGGGCTTTTCTGCGGGAGCTCGGCTGCGGCTTGCAGGGAGCCTAGGGAGCTCTCTGGGCCGGCTGGGGCGGGCGTGGTCTCCGCGGCTTGGGGCGCTGCGGCGGCCATGGCGGCTTCGGCCGCGGCTGGCTGCGCCGCGGAGGCCGCCGGCGCGGATGGGACGGCTTGCGGGGCCGCGCGCATGGGGACAGCGTGGACTCGGACTTCGGCGCTGGAAAGCGGGGCGGAAAGCTTTATCCGGCCGGCATCCCAGGATCGGGCGCCGAGGCCGGCGTCGCCGGAGCGGCTGGCCGCGGCGCCGGCTGCCAGAGGGGCTGCGGCCGAGGGCCGGGATGCGGGCGCCATGCGGATGGTCATGGCATCGAGGGCCGGGCAGAGGAGGAGGCATTGCGCGATCAGGAAGAATCGGTGTAGGGGTAGCATGGAACCAATACTACCGTTAAAGGCGGCAGGCGGGAATGAGCCTTTTGGGGAAGAGGTTCGGAGGATTTGGACCTGGGGGTGACGGGCCCGGAATACCTAGGCTGCCGTCCGCCGCCGGCGTCGTTTTGCTACTATAGCCTCGGCTCGGCCTTTTCGGAGGAGCCGGATTCGCATCAGGGGGCAAGAATGGGGAAGAAACTTTATGTCGGAGGGCTAGCCTCCGACTTGACGGACGTCCAGCTCAATGCCATGTTCGCAGCTTGCGGCACCGTGGTCAGCGCCGAGATCCGGCTGGAGAAAAAGACCGGCCAATCCCGCGGCTTCGGTTTCGTGGAGATGTCCACGCACCAAGAAGCCCAAGAGGCCATCAAAAAGTTCCATGACACCGCCCTGGGGGGCAGCAGACTCGTAGTCAACGAAGCCCGGCCCATCCCGGAGAAGCCCATGAAAGGATTCCGCGGCTTCGACGGCAGCGGCAGAAGCGGCTACGGCGGCCGCAGCGGAGATTACAGCGGTCCATCCGGGAGCCGGGGCGGGTTCGGCGGCGGATTCCACCAGAAAGGCCCTGACCGCAGAGGCGGCGGCGGCGGTAAAGGCGGCAGCTGATCCGGGGGCATGCCGATCCCGCCCTTCTTCCTAGCCGTCCTGGCCGCGGCTTTGTTCGGTGCGGCCACGCCCGCGAGCAAGCTTCTTTTGGAGGGTTTTTCGCCTATTCGTATCGGCTACCTGATGCTGTCTTATCCAACCGGCGGATAAGTGATAAGATTTTTATATGCTCGCGGCCGGAGGATATCATGAAGACGAGGCGGAAACAGGTTTATAACATCGATCTGGACGTGAAGTTCCGACCGCTGCAGCGCATCGACCTGCCTGCGATCGTGAAGCAGTGCGGACTGCGCTGGTTCAACCAGACGCTGACCCGGGTCAACGATAGCGTGGTGCGGATCGGGATCGTGCAAGGCGAGTTCCATTGGCACCAGCATGCCCGCGATGATGAGTTCTTTTATGTAGTGTCCGGCAAGCTCCTGATCGATATCCCGGGCCGCACCATCACGTTGGGCCCGAAGCAGGGCGTCACCATACCCAAGGGGGTCAGGCATCGGCCCCGGGCGCCTAAGAAGACGGTGATGCTGATGGTGGAGACGAAAGCCATCCAACCCACCGGAAGCGGACCGGGATGATCCGGACGGGGTTTAGCCCCGGGCCGGGCCATCGCAAGGATCATGCTTTTTCGCCTTAAGGTCAGGCCAATCCGATGTATAATATATTTAAGGCGATGGAGTTCGCCTAAACCGCCTTGGCTCAGCCGGGGATGATGACTCCTACCAGGCCGCATGGTGGGGGTTTTTTATGGATAAGATCGTAAGTCTAGCGATAGGCAGCATAGCCGGAGGGTTGTGCCGATGGCTGTTGTCCGAGGCTATCGCCCGGGCCGTGGGCGACCGGTTCCCTTATGGCACGCTGGCGGTCAACTTGTCCGGCTGTTTCATCATCGGGCTCCTGTATGGATTGGGCGAGACCCGGTTCGCCCTCAGCTCCCAGGGCCGTCTGCTCCTGATGGTGGGATTCTGCGGCGCTTTCACCACATTCTCCAGTTGGATGCTGGAGACCTCGGTCTTGCTGGACCAGGGCCATGCCGCCAGAGCTTACGCGTACGTGCTGGGCAGCGTGCTGGTGGGATTTACCCTGTTCCGGGCCGGGACCGTGCTGCCCAAGACGGTCTGGGCGCCTAGCGTCGGCGCGGAGTCGGCTCTGCGCGTAGCGCCGGATCAGCCTTGACGGGCGGAACCCAGGTTATGGGCTCGGAGATATGAACAGCGACAGCGTGATGTTGGCCATGGCCTTGACCATTCTGGCTGGTCTCTCCACTGGGATCGGCAGTCTGATCGCATTCTTCGCGCACCGCACCAACACCCGCCTGCTGGCTATATCCTTGGGCTTTTCCGCCGGGGTCATGGTGTACATATCCTTGGTGGACATGCTGCCGGAAGCTAGCGCCGACCTTATGACGCACTACGGCCGGTCCGGAGAATGGATAGCCGTGGCCGCATTCTTGGCCGGTATCGGCCTGGCCGCTTTGGTGGATCTGCTGGTGCCGGAGTTCGAGAATCCGCATGAATCCCGGCTGGTAGAGGATATGGATTCGGCTCCGGATCCGGCTAAGAGCCGCAAGCTGATGCGTACCGGGATGTTCACGGCTATCGTGTTGGCCATCCATAATTTCCCGGAAGGCATGGCCACGTTCATCGCCACGCTCCGCGATCCAGCCACCGGCATAGCCATCGCCTTGGCCGTGGCCATCCACAACATCCCGGAAGGCATCAGCGTATCCGTGCCCATATTCTACGCCACGGGCAGTCGGCGCAAGGCTTTATGGTACTCGTTCCTTTCCGGCTTATGCGAGCCGCTGGGCGCGTTGCTGGGATATTTCTTTTTGCTTCGTTTTCTTTCCCCGGGGGTGTTCGGAGTGGTATTCGCCATGGTGGCCGGGACCATGGTGTTCATCGCCTTCGATGAGCTGCTGCCTGCGGCGCATGATCACGGCGAACATCATCACGCCATAGGCGGCTTGGTCGCGGGCATGGCGGTGATGGCCGCCAGCCTGGCCCTGATCCACTGAATCAAGGCTGGGAGGCGGGGGGCTTGTAGGTGGTGGCGTTGCGCGGGGTCTTGCCCTTCATGACCCGGTAATAGTAGTCGTAGGTCAGGGGCTTGCCTTCGGCGATGCACTCGCCGTCCAATATCTCTCCGATGAACAGGGTGTGCGTGCCTACGTCCACGGTCTGGTCCACCCGGACTTCGAAAGCGGATATGCAGTGGTCCAGGACTATAGGCGTGCCGATCTTGCCCTGCCTATGCGCCGTCTGGGAGAATTTGTCCACAGTCCGGCCGCTTTTGAAACCGAAGAGTCCTATGAAGGTCATGGGCGCGCCTTCCGCCAGGGTGGAGACCGAATAGGCCCGGCTTTGGGTGATGTATTCGTGGGTCAGGTTGGCCTTGTTGACCGCTACCGCCATGCGCGCCGGTTCCGCCGTGACTTGGAACACGGTGTTGGTGAGTTGGCCGTTCAGCTTATCCCCGGCGCGGGCGGACACGATGTAGAGCCCGTAGGTCATGTCGAAAAGCGCGTTAATGGTGTTTTGGTCTATCATGTCAGGATGCCCGCCCCCATATGACTTTCAGGTATTCTCCGTCCGGATGGTCCACGGCCACGGGGTGGTCGATGCCGGCCCCGCTCTTGCGCAGGACCTGCAGGCGCCGGCCGGATGCCCCCACCGAGGTGCGCAGAGTCTGCGCGAAATCCTCCCAGGTGAACAGGCCGCTGCAGGAGCAGGTCACGAGCAAGCCGTCTTCCGCCAAGACCGACATGGCCAGGCGGTTGAGGTCCAGGTATTTCTGGCGGCCCAGCTTGTAGCCCTCGCGGGAGGCGATGAGCTTGTAGGGGTCGAGGACCACCACGTCATAGGTCTGTTTGTTGGCGGCCATCTGGCGCAGATAGGGGAAGGCGTCCACGCAGACCACGTCCATCTTCACGTTGTTGATGTTGGCGTTCTTGCGGGCCAAGTCGCAGGACTCGGGGTCCAATTCCACGCAGGTCACGGCCGCGGCCTTGCCCAATTTGGCGGCGTAGAGGCCGAAGCCTCCGGTGTAACAGCAAACGTCGAGTACCCGCTTGCCCTCGCATAGTCCGGCCAGGGCCATGCGGTTGTCGCGCTGGTCGCAGAAAAACCCCGTCTTGTGCCCGCCGGTGAGGTCGATCTCGAAGACTACGCCGTGCTCCCGGATCCGGGTCACGCTCTTGGGCTGGGGCTTGAGCTTGAAGCCTTCCATGGAACAGGTATAGTCGCTGGCCCGCTGCACGAACCGGGCGCCTGGGTAATGCTCGGCCAATATCTTCTCCAAGCGTTGGGCTTGGCGGAACATGCCTAAGGAATAGAATTCCAGGACTATGAATTCGTTGTAGCGGTCCACGACCAGGCCGGGCAGGCCGTCGCCCAGGTCGTGCACGATGCGGTAGGCATTGCTGGCCGCGTCGAGCTTGAATACCTGCCGGCGCAGTTCCACGGCCGAGGCCAAGCGTTTGCGGAAGAAGGCTTCCGCGTCCGTGTCCGCCGCGCCCCGGGTGAGCAGGCGCAGGGATATCAGGCTCTTGGGATTGTAGATGGCCATGCCGTAAGGGGCGTCGGCCTTGTCGTATACCGCGACCAGGTCGCCGGGCCGGGCCTTGGGGTCCACGCTGCCGATCATGCGCTTGAATATGTTGGCGCTGGGAGAGGCGGAGCGCAGTCTTACCCAGGGCAGGGCGCAGGCGTGGGCGGCGGGAGCTTGGGCGTCGGGGTTCGGGGTCATATCAGCGCAGGGAGAAGATGCCGCGTATGCGCGAGAGCAGGTCGCCTTGGGCGCTTTGCAGGCGTTGGCGGCCGACCTCTTCGCGCAGGCCCTCGCGGGCCGTATCCAATTCGATCTTGCGCCGGGCCAGGGTCAGGGATATGCTCTCCGCGATCTCCGGCCGGCGGACCAGCACGTCTTTGAAGCTGTCCCGGTCCAGGCGGTAGCAGCCTACGTCCGTGAGCGCCACTACGGTGGCGGAGCGGGGTTCGTCGGCTATCAGGCCCATCTCGCCCAAGAGATCGCCGGGCTTGAGCCGGGCCACGGCCTGGTAGGCCGAGCCTTGCTTGGCGTGGAGCCGGACCTCGGCTTCGCCTTCGTAGATTATGAACAGCCAGTCGGCTTGGGCGCCTTGCCGGGTCATGGCTTCGTCTCGGGCGAAGGGCGTGGGCTTGAGGCGGCCGGCCAAAGTCCGTACTTCATTGTCGGTCAGGGTCTGGAATATGTCCAGCCGGCGCACGGCCGCGACCCGGCGCGCGGTCTCGCTGTTCAGGTAGCGGGCCTGGACCGCGGCGTCGTCCTGATTGACTATGATGGAGCGGTTGGGTACGGAGATCTTGATTCCGGCGCGGGCCAGGCCGTAGTAGATGCGCACGCGTACGTCCGAGTCCGTGCCGCCTGGGCGGGCCAGGTCGGTCAGCCAGTAATTGACCGCGTATACGGCATATTGGTCGTTGAATCCGGACAGCACGCACCAGGGAGCCGGTACGGCGGCTACGTCCGGGGGCGGGCCCTCGCGCAGGGCGGCTTCGGACGCGGCGATAACCTCGTTGGGCAGCCGGTCGTAGTACACGTTGAACGCTACCTGCATCAGGCGGCGTCCGGGCTGGCTGCGGTTGCGGCCCAAGACCGTGAACTTGCCTTTCATCAGGTCGCTGTTGGGGATGACGATGGTGTTGCCGGCCCCGGTCTCCAGCGTGGTCTGACGCCAGCGGATCTCGCGGACCATGCCTTCCTCGTCGCCTACGCGGACCCAGTCCCCGGGCGATAAGGTGTTCTCCAGATGCAGGACCATTCCGCCCATGACATTGCCCAAGGTATCCTGCAGGGAGAACGCCACGACCGCGGTCACGACCGCGGAAGTGGCCAATATCCCGTTGAGGTTGGCGCCTTCGTGGGATAGCACGGTCAGGGCCGCTCCGATATAGGCCATGGCCCGTATAAGGTCCTGCAGGAGAGCGGGCAGGGGTAGGCGCAGTGCGGCGAACGCTAGGTCGAAGATCAGGACCGCAGAAGCGTTGATGGCGGCCCAGGCCAAGAGCAGGCAGGAGGCGCCGTGGACTAGGCGGAAGAAACCGGTCTCCGGCCCCAGCCCCAAGCGGTGCAGCAGGGCGGCGGACAATAGCCCGGCGGCCGAGCTCAGGACCAGCAGGGCGGCCGTGGTCAGCCGGCGCCGGGACTTGGGGGCGGCCAGGGCCAATAGCAGTATGGCCGTCAGCACTATCGGGAAGAACCAGAGCAAAGCGGGGGAGAACACGGCGTTGAGGCTCTCGGATATGCTCATGGAGCTATTTTAGCTAATTGCGGTGACGGGGATTAACTTTTAACTTATTTAATTGCGGTGACGGGGATTAACTTTTAACTTATTTGGATGATCCCAAAAGTTAAAAGTTAATCCCCGTCACCGTTGAAAGAAGACATTTCATCCAAGCTTCGGCGCGGGCGGGGGGGCGGGGCCTCGGCCGGATAGCCCAGGCTTATCAGCATCTCCACACGATGGCCTCGGGGCACGGCCAACAGCTTGCCGGCCGCCTGGTAGTCGAACCAGCCCAGCCAGCAGGTGCCCAAGCCGAGTTCCTGGGCTTGGAGCACGAAATGTTCGCAGGCGATGCCTATATCCACGAGCCGGAACAAGGTATCCTGCACTTGGTTGCCGAGCCAAGCCATGACGCTGCCGCGTTGGGATACTATGGCCACGAGCACGGGCGCGGCCGCGGCATGCCGGTTCATCTTGTATTTTCCGGAGAAAACCGCTTCCGCGAAGCGGCGTTTGAGTTCCGGATCGTCCACTACTATGAATTTCCAAGGCTGGGCATTGCAGGCCGAGGGCGCTAGGCGCGCGGCTTCCAGGCAGAGCCTGAGCTTTTTCCGCTCTACGGGCCGCTCCGCGAAGGCCCTTATGCTGCGCCGGGCCGCGGCTAATTTCAAGAATGCGCTGGGGGCGCTGTCCATGGTCCCTCTTTAGAAAAGTTCCGGCTGTTTGCCCGGAGGCGGGCGTCTGCGCTTGGGCGCGTCGTTGGCCTGGATGCGGCGCAGTTCTTCTTCAATGTCCTCTACGTAGGGGGACGGTTCCCGGTCTAGGGTCCGGCCGAAAAGGAAGCGCTTGTGCGCGTAGGACAGGAAGAGCCGGCGCTGGGCCCGGGTCATGCCCACGTAGAACAGCCGGCGTTCTTCTTCCACCAGCCCGGGGCCGCTGCCGTCGCGGCGATAGGGCAGGATGCCGTCCTCGCAGCCGGTCAGGAACACTACCGGGAACTCCAAGCCTTTGGCCCGGTGCAGGGTCATGAGGGTGATGGCTTCTCCGACCGGCTGGTGCGGCAGCGGGGCCGCGGCCTCGTTCTGTTGGAAATCTTCCAAGTCTTCCCCGAGCGTTATTTCTTGGCCGTCTTTTTTGGTCTTTTTCCCGTAGGTGATATAAGGCAGGCCGGCGCGTTCCAGGGCTTCCTCGAACAGCCGGGCTTGGGCATTCAAACGGAACAGTATGGCGATGTCGCCCAGACTGTATTCTCCGCAGTCGGAGTCCTTGGGGGCCCAAGCGCTGTCCACCGTGAATTGGCTGGCCCCGCCCAGCAGGCCTTCGATGCGGCGCACGGCCATAGCCGCTTCTTGGCGGTCGCTTTGATGGCCGGATATGTCTATGGGCAGGCCGCGCTCCAAGCGGGCGCGCAGCTGCCGAGGGATGCGGGCGCCGTTGCGGGCGATGACCTGTTTGGCCGCGTCCAGGATCACGGCTTGGGAGCGGTAGTTCTCGGTCAGGGGCAGGACGCGGTGATCCGGGTGGTCTTGACGGAACCGGGCGAAGGGGTCGAAGGGGACTCCGGCGAAGCCGTAGATGGACTGGTCGGGGTCGCCTATGACGCATAAGGAGTGCGCGGCTAGGGCTTTGACGAACGCGTATTGGGCTAGGCTGGTGTCTTGGAACTCGTCTACGACCACGTGCCGGAAGCGGCGGCTCCAGAGCTCCCGGGCCGCGGGCTTTTCCTCCAACAGGCGCAGTACGCAGGGAAAAAGATCGTCGAAATCCAGGAGCCGGCGTTCCCGCAGGCGCTGCCCGTAGGCTTGGGCGGGCGGCGAGGCCGGGGCCTGTAGGGCCTGCTTGGCCAGCCGGACCTCTTGCAGTACGGCGGAGGCTTCGGATTTCGAGACTATGCCGTCGAGCAGTGCGGGCTTGGCCGCCTCATCTAATACCGAGAAGCCGTCCGGGCCGAAAGGATAGCGCTCCGCGCGCAATATGCGCAGGGCCGCGGCGTGGCAGGTCTCGATCCAGAGCCGGTCCGCGGCCCCGCCTAAAAGGGCTTGTATGCGGTGGCGCATCTCCGCGGCCGCGCTGCGGGTGAAGGTCACGGCCAGGATGCTCTCCGGAGCCACTCCGCGTTCTTTGATCAGATGCGCGACCCGGTGGGAGAACACGCGGGTCTTGCCCGTGCCGGGCCCCGCGGCTATGACCAGCGCGGCATCCGCGGCTTTTACCGCGGCTTCTTGGCTGGGGTCCAGGTCTGGGGGAGAGGCCAAGGTATCAGAGCAGGCTCATCTGGTCGCGGCTTTCGAAATCCTTGTACGCGAGCAGGGAGATGACGCCGT
>JBAZVY010000034.1:0-1181 GCA_041660645.1 Elusimicrobiota bacterium
TGGTGTTGGTCTTGCGCGCCACGTAGCCGTCGAACCAATCCGTGATCACGGCCGCGATGTAGAAAGCCAGCGCGGCCAGGTGCAGATAGCGGCTCTGGAACATCAGCGCCGCGAACATGGCCAAGGACAACAGCATGCGCAGCACCGTGAGCTGGTTGGCTAGATTCATATCAGGGCTGGACTTCTATGGGGAATCCGCCGCCGGCTTCCGGGCGGGGCAGCCGGAAAGGCGCGCCGTTGAGGGTAAGTTCCAAGGCCTCCGGGCGGTTGGTGTCGAGCTTCATGGTCCGTTGCGCCCGCCATTCTTGCCGGGCGTTCTTGGGGACGCGGCCTTCGTATATGGTGGCTCCGTCCGCCCGCAGGCTGATCCAGGCATCGTCCCGGAATACTATGGAGAGCCTCTTCTCCAGGGCGGCGCCTATGGGCATGAGGGCTGGGGGCTGTTGGACGCTTTGCGCCTCCGGCTGGGTCCGGGCCCGGTATAGCGTCCAGGCCGTCAGGATCGCGGCCAGGGCGAAAGTGAGAAGCACCGCGCCCAGGGAGGATATGAAAGACGCCAGGTAAGGGGACCTTTCCAGCGGGATCTGGGTGCGCGGAGCGGCGCCTGGGCTCTGGGCGCGTGGGCCCAGGCCCGCCGCAGTCTGCGGGTAAGGAGAACGGCTACCCTGCGACGACCGCTGGTCCAGACCAGCAGCCGTCTGCGGGTAAGGAGAACGACTGCCCGCCGAAGCCTTCGGCGCCTGGGCCGCGGGCGGGGCCGGGTGGATGTCGGGTACCGGCGCGCTCTCGTCTTCGGCTGGGCTCTGGTCCAGGCCGGCTGACGTGGTTTCCACCGGAGGCGGAGGATGGAGTTTTTCCCAAAGCGGGTTGAAATCCAGTTCCAGGTATTCGCAGTAGTTCTCCAGGAAGCTGCGTATATAGACGGGCGCGGGCAGTTCGTCGAAACGGCCGTTCTCCATGGCGTCCAGGTACTTCCGGGATATGCGAGTATGCTGGCCTACGGACTCCAGGGAATGGCCATGGGAAGTGCGGGCGGCTTTCAGCAAAGCTCCGACCTGTTCTTGCGGCGGGATCGCGGGTGGGGCCGCCGCGGGCGAGGGTTCTGGCTTGCCGGCTGGGGCCGAGGCGTTGGGGACCGCGGGCTGCGGCCGGGGTGCGGCCGTAGCGTCATTCGCGAAGGG
>JBAZVY010000034.1:1191-2896 GCA_041660645.1 Elusimicrobiota bacterium
GGAAGGGATCGTTTTCCATGGGTCAGCGCGCGGGCGCGGGGAAGTCGAGGATATCCGCCCCGAGGGGCGGAGTGAATGTGAACAGGCTCTCGGGCAGGTCGGGATTGAAGCGGATGCCCTCGAACACGGTCCGGGCCGACACCGCGCCTACGCGCAGTTCCGATTCGGCCGGGAAATAGTCGCGGGTGGATAGGCGCAGGGTGAGGATGAAGTCGGAGCCTTCGCTGCCCGACAGGGCGCCGCCCTGGGGGGAGGCTTTGCCGGCCGGGGCCGGTTTGGGCTTCAATCGCAAGGCGATGGTGCGGTGCCCTTCTGGATCGGCTGAGGATACGGTGCCGATGGACACTTCGTAGCGTTTGAGCAAGTCCGCGTAGTTGCCGAAATCCAGCAGGCCCTGGGCGAGCGGTTGGGAGAGCTTCCAGTCGGCTAAGCGGGAGCGGATGACTTGCCCGTCGGCCGGCCGCCATACCCAGACTTTGGCTCCGTCGCAGACCAGGGTCTGCTTATCGGGGCGGATATGCTCGATGCGCATGAGGTCTTTCTTGCGGTAGTCGAATCTCCCCTCCAGGCTCTGAGTCTGGCCGGTGTCCGCCGAATGCACGGACTGGCGAAATCCGGCGGAGAGCGCGCGCATATCGCGGTCGAACCGTTCGAAGCGGGCCACGACCGCATCCACGGTGATCTCGCCGGTGGTGGGCGGGTAGAGCGGCAAGGGCGATGCGGCGGCGGGCTCGGCCGAGCCCCCGGGCCGGACGTCCTTGGGCGAAGGAGACGTTTTGGCGGCCGGCGCGGTTGCCGTCTTTTTGGCCTGGGGCGCCGGTTTATTCGCCGCCGCGGCGGGCAGGGCCAAGGCCGCGGCCAACAGCAAGGATAGCGGGGTCATGGTATGGGCACTTGCGGAAAGTCCGCGCGCAGGCAGGCCTCTATCTCGTCGAAGTGTATCTCCCAGCGGTTGGAGCCATCGGGCTTATGTATGAGGTTCTTTACTTCCAAGAGGCTGAGTATGTTGGTGGCCCGGGCCGAAGAGCCGAATTGGGACTTGAGCAGGTCCTGGGATACCCGGCGGCGTTCCAAGACCAGCTTCAGGGCCTGGGTGAACTCGAGCGGGGTCACTCCAAAGGAAGCCAGGTCCGCTTCTCCGGGCTTGGGCATGGTCTCCAATTCCGGATAGTCCGGCTTGCCTTGGTCGCGCAGGTACGCCACGATCTTGTTGATCTCGTCTTCCGTCACATACGCGCCCTGGCAGCGTTCCGGGATCTGGGAGCCGGCGTTGCGATAGAGCATGTCCCCCCGGCCTTGCAGGGATTCCGCTCCGCCGGTGTCGAGTATGACTTTAGAATCGATCTGGGATATGACTTGCATGGCCACGCGGCAGGGCAGGTTGGCCTTGATCACGCCGGTGATCACGTCTACCGACGGGCGCTGCGTGGCCAGGACCATATGGATGCCCACGGCCCGGGCCATCTGGGCTAAGCGCTGGATGTTGTCCTCGACCTTGCCTCCGGCCACCAGCATCAGGTCGGCCAGTTCGTCTATGACCACGACTATGAAATATTCTCGCGGGGTCCCCCGCTTGTCGGCTTCCTTGTTGTAGCCGTCTATGTTGCGCACCCCGTAGAGCTGGAAGCGCTGGTAGCGGCTCTCCATGATCTTGACCAGATTGGCTAGAGAGCTGGCCGCTTCCTTGGGGTTGGTGACTACGGTC
>JBAZVY010000034.1:2906-14416 GCA_041660645.1 Elusimicrobiota bacterium
ATAGAAGGTGAGTTCCAGGCGCTTGGGGTCGATGAGCAGGAATTTTACTTCCTCCGGACGGGCCCGATAGAGTATGGACAGGATGAGGGAGTGCATGAATACGGATTTACCGGAATTGGTGGCTCCGGCCACGAGCAGATGCGGCATCTTCTGCAGGTCGGCCGCCAGCGGCTCGCCCGAGGATGAGAGGCCTACGGCAAAGGTCAGCAGCGGGGCGTCCGGAGGGATGGCCCGGCTCTCCAGGACGTCGCGCAATACGACCAGGGCGGGGCGGGCGTTAGGGATCTCTATGCCGACCGCGGCTTTGCCCGGGATGGGCGCGATGATGCGGATACCCTTGGCTTTAAGGGCCAAGGCGACGTCGTTCTGGAGTACGACTATGGAACTTACTTTCACGCCGGGAGCCGGGCTTACCTCATAGCGGGTTATGACCGGGCCGGGCGCATATCCGGTCACTCGGGCCTCTATGCCGAAGTCCTTGAAGGTCCGCTCCAGGTCCATGACCGTGGTCTTGATCTCGCTCTCCAAAGGCCGGCCGCAGTTGGCTGCGCTCGGGGTGGGATTGAGCAGGTCTAGGGGCGGCAATTGGTATTTTTTGTTGCCGCCTGCGGTATCGGAAGTTCCGCAGGCGCCTGCCGGACGGATTTCCTTACGGCAGGCGGCTTTGACCGCGCGGGCCTTGGCCCGTTCTTCGTTGAGGTTGACGGGTTCGGGCGGAGCCGCGCCGCCTGCGGTATCGGAAGTTCCGCAGGCGCCTGCCGGATGGATTTCCTTACGGCAGGTGTCCTTGACCGCGGCATCGCCCTTAGGCGCCCGGGCGATGCGGCTCTTCAGTTCTTCCCGGTCCCGCTGCCAGCGCTTGAAATCTTCCGCGACCGCGGCGGCTAGCCAGCCCGCGACCGTGGACCAGCGGACTCCCATGACGGCCTGCAGGGTGACCAGCAATATCGCGAAACAAAGCAGGAAGGCGCCTACTCCGCCCAGGGCGTTGGCCAGTCCCTCGCCCAGGCCGCGGCCTAGGAATCCGCCGCCCGCCGCAGCGGAGGCGCCGCACCAGCCCGCGGTCAGGGCGAGCACGGCCGAGCCCGCGGCCATGGCCGCCAGGGAGACCAGGCTGATGATTATGTTGCCCGCGGGGCGGCCTTCTTGAAAAGTGCGGATCAGGAGGTTGACGGCCATCACCGGCAGCAGGTAAGAGGCCCAGCCGAAAGTCAGGAACAGCTTGTCCGCCAGCCAGCGTCCGATCGCTCCGGAGAACGCCGGGAACAATATCAGCCAGGATAGGTATATGGTAACGACCAGCCCCAGGCTCCAGCGCAGGGCCGACCATAGCGCTTGGTGGCGTTTATGGGACCGGGAACTCTTTGCGTAGTAGCGATGGCTCTTGGCCATAGGGGGCTATCCTATTGCGCCTGTTGGATCCAGAATATATCTTGTCCGGCCTTGACCGGCTTGCCGTTTTCGACTAGGACTTTGAGCATGGTCCCGGAGGTCTCGGCCTTTAGTTCGTTGAATACTTTCATGGCCTCGATCACGCAAAGGACCTGCCCGGCCTTCACGCTGTCGCCTTCCTTGGTGAAGGGCGGGCTGGACGGGGTGGGCGCGCGGTAGAATATGCCCATCATGCTGGAGCGTACCGCCGTCACCCCGGAGGGCATGGCCGCTTCGGCCGGCTGGTTCGCCGGGCGCGCGGCCGGGGCCGGGCCGCCGGTGAATACCGGCACCGGGATCTGCGCCGGATCGCGGCGCCGCACCAGGCGCATCTTTAGGGCGGGTTCTTCGATCTCTATGGTGTCTAGACGGTTTTCGGTCATGAAGCCGTATACGTCCTGCAGCTTGGTCAGGATCGGGTCCGGGGAGCGCCTAGGAGCGGGCGTCTTCTCCTTTGCAGGAGGACGCCCGCTCCCGGAAGAACGAGGCGCTTTGGCAGGCATGCGGCTTTAGCGTCTCCGGTTTCCGCCCTCGCGATCTCGATGGCGCGGGCGATCTCCGGGGCCGTCTCGGCGCGGCGGCCGCGGAGAATCGTTCTCCGAGCCCGGGGCCAGGATGGCTTTGCGCGAGAGCCGGATCTTGCCGTCGTTGTCGACTTCCAGGCACTTGACCTCGACCTCGTCGCCTTCCTTGAACATATCTTCCACGCGGGCCACGCGTTTGACGTCCATCTGGGAGATGTGGAGCAGGCCTTCCTTGCCCGGGAATATCTCCACGAAAGCTCCGAACTCCTTGATGGATACGATGCGGCCCTTGTATATCTTTCCGACCTCGGCTTCCAGGGACAGGGCTTCGACTTCGGCCCGGGCCTTGGCGCAGCCGTCGGGATCCACGCCGGCGATGAACACGGAGCCGTCGTCTTCCACGTCCACGTCTACGCCGTAGGTCTCGATGAGGCGGCGGATGTTCTTGCCGCCGGGGCCGATGAGGGCTCCGATCTTGTCCACCGGGATCTGCAGGCGCATGAGCCGGGGCGCGAACTGCGAGAGTTCCTTGCGGGGCTCGGCCATGACCGCGTTCATCTTTTCCAAGAGGAACATGCGGCCTTTACGGGCCTGCTCCAGGGCTTCCTTTAGGATGGAGAGCTTGAGGCCCTCCACCTTCATGTCCATCTGGAAGCCGGTGATGCCTTGGGTGGTGCCGGCCACCTTGAAGTCCAGGTCGCCGTTGTGGTCTTCCACTCCCGCGATGTCCGTGAGGATGGCGTACTTCTCCCCCTCCAGGACCAATCCCATGGCGATGCCGGCGCAGGCCGCTTTCATGGGCACGCCCGCGTCGAACAGGGCCAGGGAGCCGCCGCATATCGAGGCCATGGAGGAGGAACCGTTGGATTCCATGATCTCCGAGACCAGGCGGATGGTGTAGGCGAAGTCTTCTTCCGGAGGCAGCAGCACGGCCAGGGAACGCCGGGCCAAGGCGCCGTGTCCGATCTCGCGCCGGCCGGGTCCGCGTTCGCCCTTCACCTCTCCGACCGAGAAGCCGGGGAAGTTGTAGTGCAGCAGGAAGCGTTCCTTATATTCGCCTTCCAGCTCGTCCATGATCTGCATGTCGCCCGGGGTGCCCAGGGTGGCGGATACGAAGGCCTGGGTCTGGCCGCGGGTGAACAGCACCGAGCCGTGCAGCCGAGGCAGGATCGAGGTCTGGATGGTGATCTTCCGGATCTCGTCGAACTTGCGGCCGTCCGGGCGCAAGCCCTCGGTCAAGGTCAGGCGGCGGCTCTCATGGTGCAGGATATCGTCCACGATGGCCGAGCAGTGCTTCTGGCCGCCGAACAGCGGCGAGGCCGCGTCGGTTATGGCCGCCAGTTCCTTGTTGATGCCGTCGCTGATGGCGTCGATGGCCTCGGAGAAGGTCTCCTTGGTGGGATGCTTGGCGCGGATGGCCGCGATGAGCGCGTCCTTGCCTTTCTTGGTCACGAATTCGACCACGGCGGCCGGGCGCTCCACCTTGGTAGGCTCGCGCTTGGCGACCTTGCGGCCGGCGGCTTCGCTGGCGGCCACGAGCTTGTGCTGCAGGTCGCAGAGCTTGTCGATGGCGGCTCCGGCGATCTCCAGGGCCTGGGTGAAGAGTTCTTCCGGGACCTCATGGGCGCTGCCTTCTACCATGAGCAGGGCGCCCTTCTTGCCCGCTACCACCAGTTCCAGTTCCGCGCCTTCGCGTTCCTCGAACTTGGGGAAGAGGACGAATTCGTTGTTGATGCGGGCGATGCGCACGGCCGCGACCGGGCCGTTCCAGGGGATGTCGGAGAGCATGAGCGCGGCCGAGGCGCCGTTGATGGCCACCACGTCGGGATCGTTCTCCAGGTCCGAGGAAATGACCAAAGTGTGGACCATGGTCTCAAAACGCCAGCTCTTAGGGAAGAGCGGCCGGATGGGCCGGTCCACCATGCGCGCGGCTAAGGTCTCTTTCTCGCGGGGCCGGGTCTCGCGCTTGAAGAAGCCTCCGGGGATGCGGCCGGCGGCGTAGGTGCGTTCCCGGTATTCCGAGGTCAAGGGTATGAAATCAGCCTCTTTCGGGGTCCACGCGGCGGTGGCGGCGGTCAGGGTCACGGTCTCGCCCAGGTGCGTGGTGACGGAGCCGCCCGCCTGTTTGGCGATGGTCCCGGTCTGGAAACAAATGGTCTTTCCGCCTACCGTTTCTTGTAGGCTTATCTTCTGCAGTGATTCTGCCATGGCTATTTCCTCAGGTCCAACTGTTTTACGATTGTGCCGTAGGCAGCGAAGTCGTTCTTCTTAAGGTAGGCCAGAAGCCGGCGGCGTTGACCGACCAGGCGCAGCAAGCCGACCTGGGTGGCGTAGTCTTTCTTATTCCCTTTGAGGTGGGACGATATGGTCTTGATGCGTTCGGTTATGAGCGCGATCTGGACTTGCGGGCTGCCGGTGTCTCCGGTCTTTTTCCCATACTTTTTGATGGTTTCGGTTCGATTTTCTTTAGTTGTTGGCATGTAGGCATTATACGAGTTATGAATCTGACTGTCAATTAAAGGGAAGAGCGCCCAAAAGCAGCGTTGATGTAATGATGTAATGAGGAAAAGCTTCCGGGTCAGCTGGTTTTTATGTTCATGACCTGGACGCTGACTTTGATGTCCGCGGAGAGGATCTGGGCAGGATAGCGGCGTTCGAATTCTCGCGCTGCGGCGCGCGCGTCCTGGAGGCTAGATATATCCAGATGCACCCAGATCCCTTTCATGGCGGGGTGGAGTAAGTCAAAATCCCGCGCCAGCTGTTCTTCCGCCGGTGAGCTTCTTTAAAATCGGAGCTCGCGAGCCATCGCGAGCGAGCCTCCCGCCGAAGGCGGCCCACGACTGCTCGCCTAGGACGGCATGGTCATGGATTGCGGATCCGGAGTTCGACTGTGGGGCCCATAGTTGGTCGGAAGGTATAGACCGGCCGCATAGGCGACAAACTAGACCGGGCACAATAGGAGGATTGCCCATGCCAGCCCTTCAGGGGCGCTTACCGCGGGCCTTGCGCTGAGGAGCACGCCATGGGCGCAAGGCCCCTGCCCCGTTTTCCATACGGGCAGGGGTGGGTCCCGGCGCTTTGCGCCGGGACCGCATTTGCGGCAACAAGAAAATGGGTGAAGTCGGCAGCCCTTCGGATGGGCCCCAGGTCAGGTTCGTAGGTGTTCCCAGAGCAGGCGCAGGGCCGAGGTAACGGCGCGCTGGCGGATGTACTCGCGGTCTCCGGAAGTCCGGAGTTCGCGTGCCTCCAGTATCCCTTTAGGTCCGGCCAAAGCGATGAACACCAAACCCGCGGGCTTGCTCCGGGTGCCGCCGGCGGGGCCGGCGATGCCGGTTATGGATAGTCCCAGGTTTGCGCCGGCGCAGCGGCGCGCGCCTTGCGCCATCTCGCGTGCGCACTGGGCGGAGACCGCGCCGTATTTTTCTAGAGTGGCTCGGGCGACTCCTAATAGCGATTCCTTGAGATCGTTATGATAAGCCAGCACCCCGCCGCGGAAGTAGGCGGAACTGCCCGGGGCCGATACCAGGCGGGCCGAGAACATCCCGGCCGTGCAGGATTCGGCCGCGGCCAAAGACAGCCGACGCTTTATCAGGAGCCGGCCCACGGCTTGCTGTAAAGTGTCTTCGCCTTCTCCGAAGACGTTCTCCCCCACCCGGCTCAGGGCTTGGCGCCGCACTCGGGAGATGATGTCTTGGGCGCGCCGGGCGCTGTTGGCGCGCGCAAAGGCATATAGGTCTACTTGGCCGAAGGCGGAGGTGAGTATGGTGAAATCCAAGCGCGGCCCGGCCTGGGAAGTCACCGGCTTCAAGCGCTGGTCCGCGGTGGATTCCGGCAGTCCGCATAAATGCAGCACCAGGGATGCGGTGTGGCGGCCGTGCGCGTAGGTCCGGCGCAGATGGGGTAGGACTTGGTCTTGCAGCATGGGCGCCATCTCGTTGAACGGACCGGGCAATAGGACTAAAGTCTGAGGCCGGCCGTGCGGCCCGGGCCGGACCAGCAGCTGCCCGGGCGCCGAGCCGTTGCGGTTGCGCAGTACGCGGGCGCCGCGCAGCACGAAGGCTTGGCGCCGGTTCTCGGCCGGCAACTTGATCCGCAAACGGGAGAATTTTTTCCGGATCCCGGAGTATAGCGCGGGACGGAATACCAGGTCCCGGCCCAGGGCCGCGGCCGCGGCTTGGCGGGTCAAGTCGTCGAAGGTCGGCCCCAGGCCGCCGCAGACCAGCAATACCTCGCAGCGATCCAGAGCGGCGCGCATCTCCGCGGCCAGGCGGTATTTGTCGTCGGGCAACGCGGTCTCGCGGGATAGCCGCAGTCCATAGGCGCGCAGGCAGCGGGCGATGAAGGCCGGATGGGTGTTGGCTTTGCCATCCAAAAGCTCCGTGCCGGCGCAGAGCACTTCTATCCGGGCGGACGGAGCGTCCATCAGTGATAGGTGCCGGCGGGGGCTGGGGGCGGGATGGGTTTGTCTCCGGCCGGGATGGGGCCGAAATTGGCTTCGTACTTTTCGATATTGTCCTGCAGAGCCCAGAGCAGGCGCTTGGCATGCACCGGGGAGGAGACGATGCGGGCCAGGACCTTGGCCTTCGGGGAATTGGGCTGCAGGAAGGTGAAGTCCAGCAGGAATTCCGTATCGCTGTGCGTGATGAGCGCGAGATTGGTGTAGGTGCCGCGGGCGGTGGCGTCGTCTATGTCGATCTGGAGCTGTTCGGGCTGGGTCATGATAGGTGATTTTAGCATATGCGCCGCCGCGACTTGCTCGGGCGGCATATTGTGAAGCGCTCGGGAAATTGCTAAAATCCTCCTCTAATGCCAAAGGGCGCTCTGGTCATAATATCCGCACCCTCGGGTACTGGGAAATCCACGGTCTGCCGCAGACTGCTTCAGCGCCGCAAGGACTTGCGCTATTCGGTGTCGTGCACCACGCGAGCCCCGCGGCCGGGCGAGAAGAACGGCCGGCACTATTATTTTCTCAGCGCCGAGGAGTTCAAGCGCCGCATCCAGCGCCATGAGTTCCTGGAATGGGCCATGGTGCACGGGCAGTATTACGGCACCCCGCGCTCGGCCATCGAAGATGCCATCAAGCACGGGCAGTGGATCATGCTGGCCATAGACGTGCAGGGCGCCGCCGCGGTGCGGCGCAAGATGCCGGACTGCGTGCTGATATTCCTCGTGCCCCCGTCTTGGGAGGAACTGCGGTCGCGCCTGGCCGGACGCCGGGACGACGCGGATTCCATAGCCACGCGCCTGAACAATGCGCGCGGGGAATTGGCCGAGGCTAAACGCTACGATTATATAGTGGTCAATGACGATCTGGACCGGGCCGTGGATCAGGTGGAGAGCATCATCATGTCCGAGAGCCTCAAGACTTCTCGGCGTGACGTGTCCGCTCCTCAACTGGTCCCGGTGCGGTAACGCTCAGGAGGGTCAATGTCGAAGAAAGAAGTCAAGCCCCAGCCGGAGACGGTCAAGTCTATCGAGGAGATCATCCTCAACTATCAACCGGATAAATATTCCGCTATCCCGCTGGCCGCGCTCTGGGCCAAGGAATTGCGCCGCAAGGAAGAGAACCGGCATCTGACCGTCAACGACATACTGGAGATGGCCTTGCGCGACGTGCTCACCGGCAGCGTGGACTGGAAGAACATCAAGAAGCAGCTCTCTCCCGAAACCGTCGCCGGCGGCCTGCAGACCCCTAGCGCCGGAGAGGCGGAGCCCAAGAAGTCCAAGCCGGCCAAGGCCTAGCCTCTAGCGGCAGTCCGGCTATGAGGCAGGAACTCCTGGACCTGGCCCGCAGGCTGCGCCGCCGAGTGGAACAATCGCATCGGTCGGCGTGGATCTGCCGCGCGCCAGCGGTATCGGAAGCTCCGCTGGCACCGTCCGGACGGATTTCCTTACGGACGGCGCCTTCGCCTCGGGTCGTGTTCGTAAGCCCGGGCGCGCCCGCGGGCGAGCCCGGCGCGCTTTTGGACCGGATCTTGGCGGCTATCGGTTATTCCCGCAGCAGCGTGCACATCTTGGATATGCAGGCGCCGGGATGGGCGGAACGGATCCGGGGCCTGGCCCCCCAAGTCATCGTGGCCCTGGGCGAAACGGCGGCTCACGGCCTGACCGGATCGGATGAACCCCTATCCCGGATCCGCGGAGTCTGGCGGCAGTACCGCGACGCCGGCCTGGTCTGCCGGCTCTTGCCTACCTATCATCCGGAGGATTTGCTGCGCGATCCCGCGCTCAAGCGGGACGTGTGGCAGGACATGAAAGCGCTCAAGACGGAGTTGGAAGGGTGAGTCCCTTCTGGCCGGGCTGAGCCATGCTCATCGCCGAGGTCGCTTTTCCCGTGCCCCTGCATAAGGCGTACCATTATCTCATCCCTTCCGGCCTGACGGTGCGCCCCGGCGTGCGCGTAGGCGCGTCTTTCGGGCCGCGGCGCATGACCGGCACCGTGCTCGCGGTATTGGACGCCCAGCCGCAGCGTCCGCTAAAACCCCTGGATTCGGTCTTGGACCGGGAGCCGGTTTTGTCCGAGGAATTGCTGGACACCGCGGCTTGGCTGGCCCTGCGCTATGGCGCGCCCATCGGGGAATGCATCAAGGCCGTGCTGCCCGCGTTCATAAAGTCTTCCGACGAGCCGGCCGAGATCCCCGCCCCAGCCGGTACGCCGCCCCTGCCTCCGGGGTGGGAGTTGACCCCGGGACAAACCCGGGCTTTGGGCGTCATATCCGAGGCTTTGGCCGAGCGGCGCTCGGGCGGGTTCCTCATCTACGGCGTACCGGCCTCCGGCAAGACCGAGGTCTATCTGCGCCTGATCCGGCAGACCGTGGCCGCCGGCGGGCAGGCCTTGTTCATGGTGCCGGAGATATCCCTGACCGCGCCCTTTTTCGACGAGTTCTGCGCTTCGCTCCGAGTGCCGGTGGTGCTCTGGCACAGCCGGCTGGGCGCCCGGCAGCGCCGGCATTCCTGGTTGGCCATACAGCGCGGACAGGTCAAGGTCGTAGTCGGCGCGCGTTCCGCGGTCCTGCTGCCTTTCCGCGAGCTGCGTCTGGCGGTGATGGACGAGGAACAGGACGAATCCTTCAAGCAGGAAGGCCAATCTCCGCTCTATCATGCCCGGGACGTGCTCCTGCATCGGGCCCGGGCCTGCGGCGCCGTGGCCGTGCTGGGCTCAGCTACGCCGTCCTTGGAGAGCTGGCAGGCGGTCAAGCGCGGGGATCTCGAGCTCGTAGCCATGCCGGAGCGCGTCTCCAACGTGGCCCGGCCTACCGTTTCCCTGCTGCCTTTGCCCAGCGGCCGCTGCCTATCCGAGGAGCTTTTGGCCAAGCTCCGGGACCGTCTGGCCCGCAAGGAGCAGTCGATATTGCTGGTCAACCGCCGCGGCTTCTCCACGGTGATCATGTGCTTCAAGTGCGGGTGGGTGGATCGCTGTCCGTCGTGCGGCGTGGCCAAGGTCCAGCATCAGGAGCCGGACGGCGCCTATTGCCTGCGCTGCCATCACTGCACGCGCAAGAGCGTGCTGCCCGCGCATTGTCCCAAGTGCGCAAACCCCGGCCTGCGCGCCATGGGCGCGGGTACGCAGAAGGTGGTGGCGGAACTCAAGCGCGTCCTGCCCGCGGCCCGCGTCCTGCGCATGGATCGAGATGCCATCGCCCAGCGCGAGGCGGACCGGAGCATATACGAGAGCTTTCGATCCGGAGGCGCGGATATATTGGTCGGCACCAAGCTCGTGGCCAAGAGCTTCCATTTCCCGGAAGTCACCTTGGTCGGGGTGGTGGACGCCGACACCATGCTGCACATGCCGGATTTCCGCGCCTCGGAACGCACCATGCAGCTGTTGGCGCAAGTGGCGGGCCGGGCTGGCCGCGCGGACAAGGCCGGAGAAGTGGTGCTGCAGACCTTGAGCCCGGATCATCTGGCGGTGCGGGGCGCGGTGGTCGGCGATTACGCGGTATTCGCGGATCAGGAGTTGGTGCTGCGTCGGGAGTTGGGTTATCCCCCTTTCTCGGTCCTGGTCCGGCTGTTGTGGCTGGGCAAGAATGAAGCGGCCCTGGCCCAGGCCAGCGCCCAGGCGGCCGATAGTCTGCGCGCGGAACTGTCTCCTTGCGGCCATGAAGTGGTGGGGCCGGCCGCGGCCGTGCTGCCCAAGGCGCAGGGTTTGTTCCGTTACCACGCCTTGTTGAAGGTCGTGGACCCGGATGCGAGCCTGGATTCGGTCCTGGCCCGGGTCCGGGATTGCGCCCTGCCTTCCGGCATCCGGCTCAAGCTGAACGTGGACCCCTACGACCTGTTTTGATTTGGAAGCCGGTGGGTTAATGTGATACAGTTCTTCAATATGGTCAAAAAACCACTGCAGATTTTTTTCGTCCCGCTGGCGGCATTGCTGCTGGGCCAGGCGCCCCTAGCCGCCCAGTCTCCGGCCGCGCTCGTCGAGGCTGAGCATGACGTGCGCCTGGTGGATATCAAGGGCGAGGTGATCGTGTATTCAGCCTCGGACCCCAACGGCGGGCCCGCGGACGAGGGCATGCCCTTGTCGCTCGGGGATCGGATCAAGGCGGGCGAAGATTCCAGCGCCACGCTGGTTTTTTCCGGGATGCATTCCGTAGGACTGCGGCCGAGTTCCGAATTGACGCTGTCCTCCGTGAAGAAGAACGATTCCGAATTGAAGCTGTCCGGAGGCGGATTGTTGGCTTCGATACAGGCTTTGGCCGGAGGGTCTTTTCGGGTGCGTACGCCTGCGGCCGTGGCCGCGGTGCGCGGCACTCAGTTCGCAGTCGAGATCGCGGCCGAGAATCCGGATGAGACCCACGTGGGCGTGTTCGATGAGGGCAAGGTCGAGGTGCAAGGCCAGTCCGGCGCCCCGGAACTGCTCATAACCAATCAGGAGACGCATGTGCTCAAGGGCAGCCCGCCTTTGGCCGCGTATCAATTGCGGCGTTTCATGCGCAATCGACAGTCCATGCGCTCCCTGCATCGCCGGGCCGCGCTCATGCGCAAGACTTGGCGGGCCTTGGCGCCGCAGCGGCGGCAGGAGTTGCGCCGGGAGTGGCAAGAGCGGGCGCAACGATGGCGGCAGAAGGCTCGGGAGCGCAAGCCGGCCCTGGAGCAGCGCGGTCCGCGGCCGGTCAAGCGCCTGCGTAAGGACCAGGAGAAGATGTTGGAGCGCAAGAAAGCCATCCGCGAGCGGCTGCGCCGGGGAACTCCATAACGTCATGCAGAGTGAGGCCGGGGAAGTTTGTTTATAACCGTAGTCGGAGAAGATCCTAAGTTCTGCGCTCAGTTGGAGCAGCTGCTCCTGTCCCAGAACCATAAGGTGACGTCCGCGCCGCAGTTGGCCCGGGTCCCGGGCCTGCTGCAGGCCATGCCGCCGCACCTTCTGGTCGTGGCTTCGGATCAGAATCCCGGCGCGGTGGCGGCTTTGCTCAAGTCCATACGAGACGACGCCGGCCTGCGCCGGCTGCCCATATTGTGCGTGAATCCCCGGGGCGGAAGTTCCGACGGCGTGGCTTATCTGGACGCCGGGGCCGACGATTTCATCAACCGGCCGTTCAATCCGCAGATCTTCAT
>JBAZVY010000035.1:0-14187 GCA_041660645.1 Elusimicrobiota bacterium
GGAGGTGCCCACGGGCAGGCGCAGGGTGCAGGGGTTCTTCACCGCTCCGGCCACGGTCAAGAAAGTGTCTACGACCGGGGTCTGGTCCGCGCGGGCCATGTTGTAGAGGCTTTCCACGTTGTTGACCACGACCCCGACTTGTATGGGTATGCCGCCGGGGGGTATGAGGCGGCCCGTGACCTCGAACACCAGGCAGAATTCATCGCCCGCGGGATAGAAATCCTGACAGCGGTGCAGGCCGAGGTTCTGCTTGCCGGCCAGGACCTTTTCCAGGAGCTTCACGGTATCCGTGTGCTTCTCTTTTATCGCGATGACGCCTTTACCGGCGCCCGTGGCCGCGACCATGAGTTCCAGCCCGCGGACCACCTCGGCCCCATGGTGGGTCAGTAGTTCGCGGTCTTTCTGCAGGAGGGGTTCGCACTCCACGGCGTTGACTATGACCGTGTCCGCGCGGGAAGCGGCCTTCACATAGCTGGGGCAGCCGGCTCCGCCTGCGCCGACTACTCCGGCGTTTCTTATGAGGCGGGCGAAATCCTGAGGCGGAGTCACGGCCTCATTCTACCAAAAGGGAGCGGGAGTCTAATAGGAAGCCAGGACTTTATCCTTGCTGTCCTTGTGCGTGCAGTCCACGAATACGGTTCCGCGGCAGGAGGCTTGGGGATCTGCGACATAGCCCCATTTGCCCGTATCCTGGATCTGGGCTGGGTCCACGGCCGCGCCCGCGCATGCGGAGGCGTCATATATCGTGACGTTGGCGCTGTCCGGATGGTTGGGCAAGACGAGCTGGGGCAGTGCCGGCAGGTATTTGTGGACCAGGCCGTTGATGTCCGCCGGCGACGCGTTGTTGTTGTCCTGGGCGTAAGCGTTCACGGCTTGGCGCAGCTGGGCCAGATGGGAGGCGGTCATGGTCTCCTTGGCCTGGTTGACGGTTCTTTCCATCTGGGGCACGGATACGGACAAGATCATGGCCAGCATCATGAGTCCGGGGATCACGCAGCCGAATATTATGACTGCGATTTTACGGCCCTTACCCACGGCCTGGATGTATATCACCCGGGTGCCCGCGATGTAGTCATGCAGGGCGCGCTTTTGGGAGGTGAATCCGGCCATGATGAAGCCGATGCCCACGGTCAAGCCGGATGCCAGATACCCGGCCCAGCGCCCGAGGCAGAGCAGATAGCTTAGGGGAGAGCCGTCCGTGCGTACTATGGCTATGCCCGCGGCCATCTTGCCTACGGTCTGGCCGTTATAGGCCGCGGGCATCCATACGAAATAGCCGATGCCGAGCAGGGAGCCCAATAGGTTGGCCAGGAGCGGGGGCGCGCCGGCCAGCGAGAACAGCACGGCGATTAGGGCTTGGACCGCCGATATGAGCACGCCGTCTATCATGTAGGCGCCGCAGCGTATCCAGAATCCCGCCGGAGCCGGTTCCGCGGGCGCGGCCGAAGACGTCGGTAGGGCTGGGTCCATATATACCTCCCGTTTAATTAGGGCTGAAGTCTAATCCGCGGATAAGGCTAGGCAGGTTCTGCTGGGCGCGGGCTTGGTCCAGGCGGCGCATATGCTCCCGATCCCCTCGGCTCAACACGGTCTTGCCTGAAGCCGCGATTTTGCTGATGAACCCGTCTATTCCGATCTTATCGGCCAAATCCGTGGCGTCTACGAATGGATTGCGGTTGCCTTGGAACGCTTCCACCGATCCGTTGCGGCGGACCTCGTCCGGGTCCGGCGGATGCTGCCGGTTCCAGCGCAGGAACATGTCCAGGCGCTTGGCGAAGAATCCCAGCCCGAAGTCGCCGCGCCGGATGTTGCGGTCATAATAGCGCATGTAGAAATAGAGCACGGCCCGGGCCACCCGGCCCTTGGCTGAGTTGGGCGGTTCGAACACGCCTGCGCCCATCTTGGCCCCGGCTTTGTTGGAATATTCCGGCTTGCCCGTGACTTCTCCGAACGGCAGGTTGCTGCGGATCCCGTTGGGGCCGATGAAAGTGGGCAGGAGATGGTGCAGGTCGGAGCGCATGGGCAGTTCTTTGCCGAAGAACGACTGCGGCCAAACGTGCTCCACATTCATCCCGCGGTCCACGGTGCCGTCTCCGTTCTGGTCGCCGTGTTCCGGATAATCATTGCCGTGGCCGCTGGTGCCGGCCACGAATATGTCGGAGTAAGCGTCGATCACGCCGCGCACGCCGTTGATCGTGACGTTGTCCGAAGTCGAGAACATGTATTTGGAGGCTTCGCCGTACTCGCGGGCGCGATAGCCGCGGCCGGATATGTCGTGCAAGGCCGAGAGCAGGGCGGCCCCGGTCTTGCCTTCTAATTGATCGGATAGCGGACGGGCCGGCCCGGCCGGCGCCAGGTCCATCCGCGCGGCGCGAAGCCCGGAGCCGTCGAATATCCGGGATAGGGCGGAGAGCGGGGCGTTGCGCAGATCGGCCTGGGCCTGCAGGCTGCCGGCCGTGTCCAGGGAGATCGGGGCGGGTGCGGCCGGCAGGTATACCCCGGCCGGAGACATAATCCAGTCTGGACGTTGCGGCGTGATGATCTGGGGCGGCCGCGCGGGCGAGGGGAGCGCGGGGCTCAGTATCAGGCGGGACGCCGGCGTAAGCGTGAGCGCGGGCTGCAATAGTATCCCATTGCGCAGCTCCGGAGTCTGGCGCAGTCCGGGGGCGCCGAGCGGCAAGAACGTGTTGAGCGTCGGGGGCCGCAGCAGGGGGGCGCGCGTTATCTGGGCCCGGGCGCTGAGCCCGGAGGCCAGCAGTGCGGCGGCCAGCACGGCCGCCAGGCGCGGATATCTTTTATCTATTTTGATATTAATCTCTCTCTGAGTCGGGAATAGACCTCGGCCAGTTCCAGTCCGCGGTCGAACCAGATGTGCACGCCGCCGTCATCGCGCACCCGCATGTTCAATCCGACGTCCGATAACGCTAGATCCTTGAGCTCCATCTTCAGCACGCGCTGCATCGCCGCCGTCTGGGCTTCGGGCGCGGCTTCGGATAGGGATAATCTCCGGCCGCGGCCTTCTTGCAGCCATAGCCAGGGCCGCAATAAGGCTCGGATAGCCGGCTCCAGCGGTTCTCCCGGGGCTACGTCCCAGGCCAGGGGCGGGGCGCTGCAGGACTTGAAATCGGAGCAGCCTAGAGCGGCCGGAGCCTTCATGCCGGGCAAATGAGCCAGGAGCCGCCGCCGTTCGCGTTCCGGGTCCGGGCGGGCCGGGGCGTCGGCTACCGCGTCTTTGAGATCGGGGTCGGCGAAAACAGCGGAGGGGCGGGGCGCGGCCTGATCCGCGGCCGTCTCGGCGCGGGCTAGCCTTTCCCGTATGGCCGCGTCCGTCTGCAGCCAGGAGCGGATGCGGTCTTCGGCCCGGCTGGCGGATCGGGGCAGGCGCATGCTGGAGGCTTCGGCCGAGGCCGCCGCTAGGTTGAGCCAGAGCGCCGCCAAGAAGCACAATCGAAGCATTGATAGATTATACTCCCGCCTATGCCGGGATGGCTGGGTCTTTGGGCTAGTCTGGGCCTAGGGCTTAAGGCCTGCGGACTTTGCGAGCTCGGGATGAATATATACCAGGCAGGCAGGGGCGCGCCCCGCGGCTTGTCAGGCCTCCGGGCTTCTGTTAAACTTATGCGGTATGAAGCTGTGGGGGTATTTCATCCTGTCGGCCGGGCTCTGCGGGCCGGCCTGCGCCCAGTCCGGCCGCGAGGTGGCCGTAAATTATTCCGATGTCAGTTCGGTGCATAACCGCGATACGGATGCGGACCGGGAGGCCCGGCGTTCGCCGCCCTTGCCGCGTTTCGTGACCTCGCCCGTGTCCTATCAATCCCCACCCCGCACTTATCCGCAGACTGCCTATCCCAATACCCAGGGGCATAGGCAGCCGTACGTTCGGGAAGCCGTGGCGCCCGTGGATCCTTATCGTCAGCGGCATCCCCCGGAGTTCGTGGATTTCGGGGATGAATTCACCGGCATAGTCAGTAAGTTCGTGGCGGAGCAGAGCCAGAAGAACCAGGGCGCGTTCGTGGTCAAGGATGATCAAGGCGGCGGTTATCTCTATCTTAAGTTGAGCCAGGTGTATCGCGATCGGATCACCCGGGTGACTCCGACCGATGTTTTCGGGTGCGTGGAATTCGAGGGGTTTCACGGCACCTCGGGGAAGTTCGACTTGGATTTTTACCTTAATAATGAGGACTGGGAATGGAAGGTGGCCAAGCTCCTCATCCATAAGGTCAATGGCCAGGCCCGGTTCCATTATAATCGGGAGCATGGCATCGTGGCGCTCAATGCGCGGGATGTCGGCATGGCCGGTTCCGGGCCCGGGACCGCGCCCGTTGTGCCTAAGCCCTTGGCGCCGGCGGGGCTCAAAGCCCGGGTCGTTTTTCGGGATTCAGCCGGCTCCAAGGTCCTGGCCGGGGACAATAAAGCCGAGCTGGTGGTGACCGTGTCTAATGCCGGGCCGGGCGCGGCTTATGCGGTACGTATCGTTCCCTCTCTGCAGGGAGATGTGCCCGGCCTGGAGATGCCCGCGGTCGTGGCGGTGGGGGAGGTGGCGGCTGGCAAGTCCGTGGAGGCCGTGGTCCCCCTGGCCGGGGCCGCGGAATTACGTTCCCAGAAGGCCCGGCTGAAACTTTCAGTCAATGAGGGCAATGGTTTTGACGCGGCCCCGGTTTTGGTGGAATTCCGTACTTTGGCGGTAAAGCCGCCGCGCCTGGAAATAGCGGGCGTGAGATTAGGCGGCGGCGGCGTGGTCCGCGCCGGAGAGAGCACTCCCCTGTCCGTGATCCTGCGTAACACCGGGGGCGGCGTGGCCGAGGGCGTAAAGGTCGCCTTGGAACTGGGCAGCCCGGAGATCTTCATGTCCGGGGATCCGGCGGTGAATCTGGGCGTCATCAAGCCCGGCCAGACCAAGGCCGCGGAATTCGAATTCTTCGTGAAGAAGCGTTATGCTGGTACCGGAGTCCTGCCGATAGCCTTGTCCGTGACCGAGGCCAAAGGTAAGTACGGGGTGGCGACGCGTCCTTTGAACCTGGCCTTGGGCCAGGGCGCGCCCGCGCTCGAACTGGTCAGCGTGGACGGCCCCGGTCCCGGGGCCGACGAGTTCGAGGCCGTGGATGTGCCGCCCGCGGCCAAGTCCAAGCTCGACCCCCATGCTTACGCCGTGGTGATCGGCGTAGAGAAATATCGGGATATCCCGGCTGTGGATTTCGCGGCCCGCGACGCCCAAGCGGTGTACGAATATCTGACTCGAGCCATGGGTTTCGATCCCAAGAACGTGATCCTTCTGGAAGACGAGCGGGCCTCGCGTACGGACATGGCCACTTATCTGGGGCCCTGGCTCCGGGACCGGGTCCCGGCGGGGGGGCGGGTGTTCGTGTACTATTCCGGGCACGGCTCGCCGGATCCGACCACGGGCGCCGGCTACCTTATACCCTACGACGGCAACCCCAATTATGTGGAGACCACGGCTTTTGCGCTCCGACAGCTGTACGATAATCTGGCGGGCCTGCCCACCAAGGATGTGACCGTGGTCCTGGATAGCTGTTTTTCCGGGGCGGGCGGCCGTTCCTTTCTGGCGCAGGGCGTGCGGCCCTTGGTCAATGTCAAGCTCGCGGCGCCCGGAGGCGGCATGGTAGTGCTGTCCGCGGCGCAGGGCGATCAGATCAGCACCTATTTCCCCGAGACCCAGCACGGCATGCTCACTTACTTTCTGCTCCGCGGGCTGCGCGGCGCCGCGGACGCGGACCAGGACGGGAGCGTCACCACCCGGGAGCTTTTCGAGTACGTCCGGCCTCTGGTGGAGCGCGAGGCCCGTAAACAGCACGTGGCGCAGACGCCCGCCATCGCTCCGGCCTTGGAGGGCCTGGGCGAGCGCGCCGGCCGGGCCTGGATCAAGCTTAAATAAGCCTTCGATCAGCCGGCCCCCCCTTGGCGAGCGGTATTAGAAAAATTTATAATCCCTTATAGGATTTACCTTTTATTTGGAGGACACATGAGCTTCCATCACATCAAGGAGAAAGACTTCAAGGCCTTTCTCACCGCGTTGATCAAGGACCGCAAGGTCTACGGTCCGGTGGCCAAGAAGCATAAGTTCGTATTCGCCCGCTTGGAGGACGCGGAGCAGCTGCGTCTGGATTACGACGTGACCATCCTGCCGCCTAAGAAACTGTTCTTTCCTACGTCCCAGGACCTGGTACATTTCGACGGCGCCAAGTTCGAGGGCTGCATCGCTCCGGAGCCTTTGGTCTTGTTCGGGGTGCACTTCTACGATGTGAAGGGCCTGGATATGACCGACCTTCTTTATAAGGAAAAGAACGACGACCGCAATTATACGGCCAACCGCGAGGCGGCCACGGTCGTGGTCTCCAATATCCAGAACGTCTCGCCCCGGGCCTTCTGGTCCTCGGTCGGCTCCGAGGTCCAGCCCCAGGGCCACGACGCCTGGCTGACCGAGATCTCCGATGGTTATGTGTTCGAGACCCGCACCCCCAAGGGGGAGGCCCTGCTCAAGCACGGCAAGTTCAGCCCGGCCACGGACGCCCAGCTCAAGGCGGCCCAGGAAGCCAACGACAAGATCGCCCAGAAGTGCCCGGAACAGCTCAAGGGCTCCTCCCAGGCCATCGCCCAGAAAGTGCGCGATGTTTTCGGCCAGGAAGAGCTCTGGAAGAAGTTCGCCCAGGATTGCTTCTCCTGCGGCTCCTGCAACACGGTCTGTCCCACTTGCTACTGCTTCGACGTGCAGGATTGGTGGAACGTGGACCAGAAGTCCGGGGCCCGCACCCGGTATTGGGACGCCTGCCTGACCGAGGATTTCGCCAAGATATCCTTGGGCGCTGGCTCCACCGAGAACTTCCGCGAGGGGCGGGGCGAGCGTTTCCGCCATCGCTTCATGCGCAAGGCTTCCTACCTCAACGACAAGTTGGGCGGCCCGGCCTGCGTGGGCTGCGGACGCTGCGCCTCGGCCTGCACGGCGGATATCGCCGATCCGGTCAAAGTCATCAATAAGATACTGGAGTCATGAATATGCCTACCACCACCTGCGCCTGCGGACACAAGCACGTAGCCGTCGATGCCCAGCCCAACATCTTCCTGCCCCGGGAAGTGAAGATCGTCCGGGTCGAGAAGACCACGGAATTGGAGCGCATCTTCACCCTGCGCCTGGCCGACGAGAGCCAGCTGCAGTTCGAGCCCGGCCAGATAATGGAGGTCGGGCTGTTCGGCTACGGGGAGATCCCTCTGGGCCTGGCCAGCTCCCCTACCCGCAAGAACACCTTCGACCTGGTGGTCCGGGCCGTGGGCCGGGTGTCCAAGGCCCTCAATAACCTGAAGCCGGGCGATTCGCTCTATGTCCGCGGCCCCCTGGGCCGGGGTTTTCCCTTGGCCGACCTGCGCGGCCATGACGTGCTCATCGTGGCCGGCGGCATCGGCCTGTGCCCCACGCGCAGCATGATCCAGTACATCCTTGACCGCCGCACCGAGTTCAAGCGCTTCCTGCTGTTCTACGGCGCGCGCGATCCCCAGCAGCAGCTCTTCCTCAACGACCTGGCGGATTGGCGCAAGTCCAAGGACGTGGAATATCATGAGACCGTGGATAAGGGCGATCCGACCTGGAAGGGGAATGTGGGCGTGATCACCAGCCTATTCTCCAAGACCAAGATCGATCCGGGCACCCGGGTCATCATCTGCGGCCCGCCTATCATGTTCAAGTTCGTCATCCGGGAGCTGGAGAAGCACGGCGTCCCGCACTCAGATATCTACGTGGATTTGGAGCGCCGCATGAAGTGCGGCGTGGGCAAGTGCGGCCATTGCCAGATGAACGATAAGTACGTGTGCGTGGACGGCCCGGTATTCTCCTACGCGGAGATCGAGAACCTAGAGGAGGCAATCTGATGCCCAAAGCCAAGGTCGCTTTCTTCGACTTCACCTGCTGCGAGGGCTGCCAGATCGAGATGACCAACTACGGCGATCCGGCTTTTTTGGAACTGCTCAAGCACGTGGATATCGTGGAGTTCCGCGAGGCCATGTCCGAGAAGACCAAGGAGCCTATCGACGTGGCTTTCATCGAGGGCAGCTTCTCCCGCGAGGCCGACCGGCCCCGCTTGGAAGACATCCGGCGTCGGGCCAAGATCGTCATCGCTTACGGCCAATGCGCCACCACCGGCGGCATCAATGCCTTGAAGAACCATACCACGGACTATAAGAAGTGCGTTTACGGCAAGGATTCGGAGATGCCGCAGCTAGACAGCCAGAAGGCTTTGCCGGTGTCGGCGGCCATCAAGGTGGATTATAACGCTTTCGGCTGCCCGGTCAATAAGTACGAGGTCCTGCAGATCGTCTCGCACCTCCTGCACGGCAAGGAGCCGGTCATCCCTAATCATCCGGTGTGCGTGGAATGCAAGCGCCGGGAGACCGTGTGCCGTTATGAGGACGGCGACCACTGCCTGGGCCAGACCGCGCGCGCCGGCTGCGGCGCGCCCTGCCCGGCCGACGGCATCCCTTGCGAGGCTTGCCGCGGTTTCGTGGATGAGCCCAACCAGGACGCCTTGAAGAAGGTGCTCATCGAGCGCGCCGGCTTCTCCGAGAAGCGCGCTCAGGACAAGTCCCGGATGTTTACGGCCAATCAGAGAGGAGACGCGAAATGAGCAAGACCATCAATATCGCCGTCCATCACCTTACCCGCGTGGAAGGCCACGGCAACATCACCGTGAACGTCAAGAGCGGCAAGATCGAGAAGTGCGAGTGGGCGGTGCCGGAAGCCCCGCGCTTCTTCGAGGCCATGGTGCGCGGCCGCCATTACAGCGAGGTGGCGCGCGTCACCAGCCGCATCTGCGGCATATGCTCCATCGGCCACACCCTGGCCTCGGTCAAGGCCACGGAAGCCGCCCTGGGCATCAAGGTCACGCAGCAGACCAAGGTCCTGCGCTCCATACTCAAGCACGCAGAGAACTTCGACAGCCACGTTCTGCATGTCTACTTCCTGGCCGCGCCCGACCTATTGGGCGCGCCCTCGGTTTTTCCCCTGGTCAAGACCCATGGGGAGGTCGTGGCCCGGGCCTTGCGCCTCAAGCGCATCGGGCACGAGTGGGGCTCGCTCATCGGCGGACGCACCACCCACCCCACCACCGTGGTGCCGGGCGGGTTTACCAAGCTGCCCACGGTCAAGGAACTCGTCGCGCTCAAGGAGAAGCTCTTGTCCGCGGTGCCGGACCTTAAGGCCACGCTGGAAACGGTCGCGGCCTTGGCCGGGGCCATCCCCGCATTCGACCGGCCCACTGAGTATATGGCCCTGCACGATAAAGACGAGTACGGCCTTTATGACGGCGAGGTCCAGACCGTGCTGTCCGACGGCGATAAGGCGCATTATAAGGTGGCGGATTACAAGAAATGCACCAATGAGTTCATGGTGCCGGCTTCCACCGCCAAGTACGCCCGCAATCGCTTGGAGAGCTACGCGGCCGGGGCTTTGGCGCGATTCAACAACAACTACGAACAGCTGCATCCCGAAGCCAAGAAAGTGGCCGCGGCCCTGGGGCTCAAGGCTATCTGCACCAACCCCTACATGAACACCGTGGCCCAGGTCGTGGAGATCGTGCACAGCTTCCATGAGACCTTGCGCTTGGTCGATGAACTCGTCAAGACCGGGATCAAGGAAGAGGGGCTGGTGAAGCCCGCCAAGTATTCTAAGGGCGCAGGCGCGGCGGAAGTGCCGCGCGGCATCCTGTTCCATGAATACGAATACGATAAGGACGGGATGTGCGTGGGCGGCAACTGCATCATCCCCACCAACCAGAACCACGCCAACATCCAGAAGGACTTCGAGGCCTTGGTGCCCAAGCTCCTGGACGCGGGCAAGAATGAGAAGGAGATGGAACTGGCCTTGGAGATGCTGGTGCGGGCCTACGACCCCTGCATATCCTGTTCCACGCATTTCCTGGACGTGAAGTTCATCTGATCTGCGCTATCTCATAGGAGTAGGCAACTACTGCGCCTGCGATGACTCGGTCGGGCTGCGGGTCATCGAGCGCATAGAGTCCGAGGGCCGGGATCAGGGTTTCCGGGCCATAGACCTATCCGGCAACAGCATCAACCTCCTGGCCTACTTGGAGCCGGCCACCGAACATATCCTGATCGTGGATAGCGCGCGCATGGGCGAAGCTCCAGGCGCGGTGCGTTTCTTTAAGGCCGACGAGGTGGAGACCAAGAAGGAACTCACCGGCCTGACCACCCATGAGAGCGACCTGCTCAAAATCCTGGAACTGGCCCGTATGACCGGACATCATATCCCGCCCATCACCTTCATGGGCATAGAGCCGGCCAGCACCGAGAACCGGATGGGGCTCTCGGCTATCATCGAGCAGCGTCTGGCTGAGTACGTGACCAAGGCCATAGCCCGCTGTCTGGCCGCCTGATCTTTATGTAGAATGGACGGGAAGCACGGAGGGGTCATGTCTAAGACGGTGCATTCGGCGTTCTGCGTATTGATTTTATCCGCGCTGGCGGCTTCGGCCCAGCCCGACCAACAATCTGCGCCTGCTGCCGCCCCGGCCCAGGTGGAAGTCAAGAAGGCCCCAGCGGCGAAGAAGGCGGCTAAGGCGAAGAAAGCTCCGGCCGCTAAAAAGATTGCGGCCGCGGTCGAAGACTACCAGCCCCAGGCTTCGGAATTCGGCGTCAAGGCCAAGTGCCCGGTCAGCGGCGATGAGCTCACGGTCGCGGCCGATACCCTCGCGGTCAAGTATAAGGGAAAGATTTTCTATTTCTGCTGCGCTGCCTGCGCTCCCGCGTTCAAGGCGACCCCGGATAAATTCGTTAAACCCTGATGGCCGAATCCCCCGCTCCAGACCCGGCGAAACTGCGTCCAGCCGCGGCCATGGCCGCGGACATACTCGAGCCCCTACTGGCCGCTTTGCGCGCGGAGTTCAAGGCCGGACGCTTGGGGGCTTTTGAGACCGCTAAGGCCTTCATGGAAGGCCCGTATGAGGCTTGGGCCGCGCGCGGCGCGGACGCGGTGCGCAACGGCCCGCCTACCTTGGATAATCTGCGCGGCGCCTTTCTGGACTTGGAGCGTGCCAGCCGGGGTACGGCCCGGCTCCTGCGGGAAGAGCGGCGCTGCCGCCGCGACGAGGTGTGCGCGGCCGCGGGCTTGGCCCCGATAGATCCGCACGAGGACAATCTGCGCGACCTGCAGGAGATCATGAATTCGTTGATCCCGGCCCTGTCCGATCCCGGACTGCGGCAACTCCTGGAGTTGGCGGATGCTCCGGAGCCTGGGGAGGATTCGCGCAGCGTGCATCCGGCCGCGCGGCTGGCCGGTCTCCTGCTCTTGGACGCGGGCCGGCGCGGCGCCTCGGACGTGGCTATAGTTCCTGGGCCTTGGTGCAGTCTGGTCCAGTACCGCATGGGCGGCCTCATGTCGCCCATATTCGAGATCTCCCGCACCTATCATCGGGCTTTAGCCGCCCGGTTCAAGGACATGTCCGGCTTGGACATGTCCGCGCGCAAGCGCCCGCAAGAAGGCGTGTCGGCTGGAGATACCGAAGGCACGCCCCGGGTCGTGATCCGGATATTGGCCACTCTGCACGGCGAGCGCGTGGATATGCACCTGGAAGGCCCGCCTAAGTCCATCCTGCACCCGCGGGAGATCGGCTTGAGCTCCGCGGATTTGAAGCGCTACGAGAGCCTTTTAGCCGGACGCTGCGGCTTGGTGGTGCACGCGGGCCTGGCGGCTACGGGCAAGCGTACCGCGCTCATGGCCGCGGCCGCGGAACTGGCGCACTGCGGCCGCAGCACGTTGGCCATACTGGCCCGGCATACCCATGATGCGCCCGGCGTGTCCGTGATGTTGGCCGTGCCCGGGGGCCATGACCCGGTCGTGCTGGTGCGCGAGGCCATGCGCCGCGAAGCCGGGGCCCTGGTGGTCGACGATCTCTCGCAAGCGGCGACCTTGAAGGCGGCCCTGGAAGCCGCGGCCCAAGGCAGCTTCGTGCTGGGCGGCTTACCCGGCGACAGCGCGGTCGCGACCCTGCGCCGCATCTTCGATACCGGTGTGCCTTTAGAGATTTTGCGTCAGTCTTTGCTCGCGATCTGCTGTCATCGGCGTTTGCGGCGCTTATGCGCTTGCCGCGTGCCCGCCGCGGTTCCCACCGAGGCCAAATCGGAGTTGGGCGAGGCGCGCTTATTCGCTCCGGCCGGCTGCCCGGCCTGTCTGCATACCGGGTTCCGGGGCGCGGCCACGGTGTTCGAGCTGTTGACCGTGGGCGAGCGGCTTAAGCCCCTGCTCCAGCCGGGGGCCGCGGACAAGGAATGGACGGACGCGGCGATCGCCGACGGTATGACGCCCTTGCGCGCCAGCCTCCTGGCCCTAGTCCAGGAAGGCGCCACTTCGCTGGACGAAGCTAAGCGTTTTGGGCTTTAGGGACCGCGGGGTCCCGGTCCCGCAGCAGCCAAGCTCCCAGAGGCACGAACAAAGTGCCGAATATGGAGTAGAGCCGCCAATAGGTTTTGTGCAGGGGCACCCAGATCCCGCCGCCCCCATGCGTGCTCATCCACCAGGCTATCATGGCTAAGGAGAAGGTTATGACCGTAGGCGTGAGCATCAGGCCTATGACCTTGCGCGCGGATAGTTTCCAGTCCGTCATGATGGTCACGCAGAATATTCCCAGCAAGGGGCCGTAGGTGAAGGTGATGATGCGGAAAGCCAGCCAGAGCAGGTTGTCGAGGTTTTTTAGGAGCATGGCACAGACCATGAAGAACAGTCCGAAGCCCACGAAGGAGAGCTTGGATACCCTGACCATCTTTTGCTCGTCCGCGTCCTTGCCCCAGAAGGGCTTGTAGAAGTCCAGGGTGAAGGCCGTAGACAGCGAAGCCAAGGCCGAGTCCGCGCTGCCCATGGCCGCGGAAGCCACGGCCGCCAACAGCAGGCCGCGCAAGCCGTGGGGCATGACCGTGAGTATGAAGCGCGGGAATATGTGGTCGTTGTCGCGCATGCCCGCGATGAGCTCGGGATGTACCTGGGCATAGGCGTATAGCCCCACTCCGATGCTCAAGAACAGCAGGGCTATGGGGATGCTTACTAGGCCCACCAACATCAGGCTCCAGCGCGCTTTGCGGTTGTCGTTGCAGGCCAAGAGCCGCTGCATCATGTCTTGATCCGTGCCGTAAGCGGCCGAGGAGTTGAAGAAGCCCCAGACCACCATGAGTATGAGGATGCTCAGGTTCTCCCATTTATAGAGTTCTAGAAAATTGAACTTATTGTATATCGTCCCGTCCGCGGCCACCGCGTGCTTGCCGGTCTCGACTATGGCGGCCACTCCGCCCGGCACTTGGGAGACTATGTAATACAGGGCGGACAGCGCCCCGGTGATCAGCAAGGTGAACTGCATGAGGTCGGTCCAGGCTATGGCCCGGCCCCCGCCCATAGTGGTGTAGGCCAGTATGCCCAGTACCACTATGCCCACGCACAGGGGATAGGATATCGATCCGTTGCTCACAACTTCCAGGACCTTGGCTATGGCCACGATGCGCACGGTGGAGGCCAAAGACCGGGTGATAAGGAAATAGCCGGAGCATGTGGTGCGCACGGATTGGCCGAAGCGTTCGGCCGTGGCCTGGTATATCGAGGTCACGCGCAGCTTCTGGAAATGGGGTAAAAACACCATGGCTATGAATATCGTGGCCAGGATGTCGCCTGGGTTGCTGAGCAGGTAGCGGAAATCCGAGCCGTAGCCTTCGGCCGGCGTGCCGATGAAGGTCAGGGCGCTGATGCAGGTGGCCATGAAGCTCGCGGTGGTCACCAGCCAAGGTATGGACCGGTTGGCCAGGAAATAATCCTCCGTGGTCTTGTGAGTGCGATGCGCCGCCCACCAGCCGATCGAGGCCAGCATCACCACGTAGCCTATCAGTATGACCGCGTCGAGTCTGCCCAGATGCAGTGTTTCACCCATGGGGCAATTGTAACAAATGATGTTACGGTGCCTGGCATTCGGCTATTTCGGTTGTTTCGTTCCGGACCGGCCGAGTTTTAAAAAAAGTAGAATGACAGGCACCAAGATGGAGAGATTGCGGCTGTCTATATTCGGGGCTGTGCAGGGGGTGGGATTCCGCCCCTTTGTGTTCCGCCTGGCCCAGGATATGTTGGTAAGGGGCTGGGTGCTCAACGGCCCTTTAGGCGTGGTCATCGAAGCGGACGGGACCCGCGCCCAG
>JBAZVY010000036.1:0-6160 GCA_041660645.1 Elusimicrobiota bacterium
CGGGCGGCAAAGGCGGCGGCACCAGCGGCGCGGCCGGGGGCGCGGCCTACGACGATGCTATGGATCCGGTCTTGCCCGGTTCCGGCGGCGGCGGCGCCCGGCTTGCGGCTGCGGTGGGCGGCGCGGGCGGCGGCGTGGTCATACTGCGCGCTTCCAGCATGACCATAAACGGCCTTATCATAGCGGATGGCGGCGGCGGCGGCAATTCGGCCGGCGCGGGCGGCGGCGGCGCGGGCGGAGCGATCAACCTGCGCGCGGATTATTTCGACGGCGCCGGCATCGTGACCTCCTCCGGCGGCTACGGCGGCTACGGCACCGGTTCCGGCGGCGGCGGCGGCGGCGGCCTGATCTCGGTGCGGGTGGATGTGTCCGGTTCGGCCTGCGACTTGATATACAACGTACGGGGAGGCACGACCGCGGCCACCGCGGGCGTGGATGGGGTGGTCAGCACCACCAATACTTTGGCTGGGCCGGAGAACCTCTTGGCGGCCAATCCCACTACCGATAGCTTGGACTGGTCTTGGAGCCTGTCCCTGGGAGCCAAGGACTATCGCTTATTCTCTTCTACCGGGACCAGCGGGCAGTCGCCCATGTCTCCGGCTTTGGGCATAGACAACCATTACACCACCTCGGGCCTGCTGCCCAACACCACCGCGGCTTTTTACGTGCGCACGAGCGGCTGCGGGGCTTTCGCGGATTCCGCGGTCTATGAGTCCGCGACCCTGGCGGCCGCGCCCGCGGCCGCGGCCCAGACTTGGCAGGAGGTCAATGCCACGTCCATGACCGTATCCTGGGCGGCTAACGGCAACCCCGTGGATATGACTACGTACACGGTGGTGCTGACCACCGGCGTGACCTATCCCAATACCTATGCCGGCAACGTCTCGGCCAGCACTCTTCCCGCGGGCTCGGATCTGAGCCTGACTTTGGCCGGGCTCTACAACAACACCACCTATCATCTATTCGTCAGTGCGGTCAATCATGCCGGGATCGAGACCGCGTATGTGGAGCTGGCTTCCGCCTCGACTTTGGCCAAGCCGCCGCAGGCGCTGGAGTCGGCTTTCCTGCATGTGTTCTACACTTCCGCCACTCTGGCCTGGGCCGCGCGGCCGGCCGCTCCGCCGGAGGCTTCCTCCAACACCTGCGAGGGTTATGTCCTGGAGGGCTCGTCCACGAATTTCAGCGCGCTTTTGCCCGGCGGAGACATCATATCCTCGGTCACTTACCAGGTCCGGGCCAGCACGCTGACCTTGCCGGGATTGGACTTGGGCAATACCTATTATTTCCGCGTGGGCGCGTTGAATCATAATGGCCGGCCGGCCTACGCGGATCTGCCCCGGCTTAATTTTCAGATCATGGCGTCATCGGAGGGGCTGAGCCTGGGCTCTTTGGACGCATTGCTGCATACTTCCACGGTCTCGATCAGTTCCATAGTGGTGACCAACGTAGGCAATCTGCCCGTGACCTTGGGGGTCTGGGGAACGCTCGCCACCCCGCTGGGCAGCCCCTGGACTCTGGGCACGAGCCCGGGCCTGGAACGGGTCTTGCTGCAGGGAATATGGAATTCCGAGCCCCCGCCTCCGCCCGGGGCGTTCGTGACGCCCATCACGGCCAGCACGGTCACCTCTGGAGGCGCGGGCGGCAACTACGCGGGAGACCAGGCCGGCGCGTCCGTGCCTCCGGGCGAGAGCCGCACTTTGTGGTTCCGGTTCTGGCGGCCGACTTCCACGGTCAGCATGTCCAAGGAGCGCATCGAGGTCGGCGTGCGCGCCTTGTATCCTTGACCGGGAGCCGGGTCCGGCCGAGATAAGGTAGAATAGCCCCCGGAGGACTTGACCATGACCGGATTCCACGTAAAGACGATCAACCTGGCCGACATGCTGGACATGGGCCTGGTGGCCTTGCTCATCTACGGCCTGCTGGTATGGTTCAAGAAGACCCGGACCGCTTTCGTGGTCATGGGCCTCATGGTGCTCATGGCCGTATACATCATGGCCCGGGTCACGGGCATGTACATGACCACCTGGATATTCCAGGGGTTCTTTGCCATATTCATCATCGCGGTCGTGGTCATATTCCAGGAAGAGATCCGCAGCATATTCGAGCGCATCGCGGTGTGGAGCATAGCCGCCCGGCCCCGGCATCAGCCCGGCCCGCAGGAACCGGACATCTTGGTGCGCGTCCTCTCGGACCTGGCCCGGGATAAGGTCGGGGCGCTCATCGTGATGCGCGGGCGCGATCCTTTGGACCGGCATCTGGAGGGGGGCTGGGACTTGAACGGAGAGCTCTCCGAGGCGCTCATCGAGAGCATATTCGACTCTCATTCCTTGGGCCATGACGGGGCCGTGGTCTTGGAAGGCTCGCGGGTGCTGCGCTTCGGCGTGCATTTGCCTTTGTCCAAGGATTTCAGCAAGATCACGCATATGGGATTGCGCCATACCGCGGCCCTAGGCTTGTCCGAGCGGACCGACGCCCTGGCCTTGGTGGTCAGCGAGGAGCGCGGGGTCATATCCGTGGCGCGCAAGGGGGAATTGCTGCCGATCGACAATCTGCAGAAGCTGCACGAGATATTGGAGGATTTCCTGCGCGATGTCGCTCCGCATAATCCCAAGCAGGGACGGTTCGGGTTCCTGAAGCATAATACCCGCGAAAAGGTCCTGGCCGTGATAGCTTCCGTGCTGATCTGGCTGTTCTTCATCGGATTGGGAGTGGCGCCGTGAGCGCGCATTTCCATGCGCGCAAGCTCCTGCGGGAGCTGGTCCGGCTGGGCCCGCGCATCAGCCCGCTGCTCATCGTGACGCATGACCATCCGGATCCGGATTCCTTGGCCAGCGCCTGGGCCTTGGCCTTTTTGGCGCACGGCGTAGCCAAGATCCGCTGCCGCATCGCCTACGGCGGCCTGATCGGCCGCCGGGAGAACCGGCTCATGGCTGAGCGCCTGAACATCCCGGTGCGGCCCCTGCGCCGCGGCGAGATCTCGGATGCGGAGCACGTGGCCTTGGTCGATACCCAGCCGCCTTTCCGCAATAATCGTTTTCCGCCCCGGCGCCGGCCCTTGATGATCATCGACCATCATGCCCGGCACGTGGACACCGCGGCCGAATCGGTGCTCATCGATGAGAGCGCCGGCGCCACCACTACGATATTGGCCGAGGCCCTGCTCCTGTCCGGCTTAAAGGTTCCGCGCCGTCTGGCTACGGCCATAGTCTACGGCATCGGCTCGGATACCCAGAACCTGGGCCGGGAATCCTCTTTGCGCGATCTGGTCGCTTATCAGGCTTTCTGGCCGCGCGCCAACGTGAAGACCCTGTGGAGCATATCTTATCCCCGCCACCCGGCCGCTTATTTCGCCGACCTGGCCCGCGGCATCCGCCGGGCCTTCGTGTGCCACGGCATAGTGGGCACGCACTTGGGGCCGCTGCCCGGGCCGGAGCGCGTGGCCCAGATCGCGGACTTCTTGATGACTTATGAGCGCGCGCATTGGGCCTTGGTCACGGGGCGGCATCAAGGCCGCCTGCAGATATCCTTGCGCACGGACGATCCGGCCGGCGAGGCGGGCAAGCTTTTGAAGAAGATACTCTGGGGCGGCAACCGCGGCGGCGGCCACGCCATGATCGCGGGCGGGACCATCGAGGTGGGCGAGGACGCTCCGGAGGTCAAATGGCGGGAGGCCGAGGACCGGCTGACCGCGGAGTTCTTGGATAGTCAGGACCTCAAGGACAGCCCTTTGGCCCACCCTTTCCAGGATGAAGCAGGCTGAGCCCGGCTCAGGCCGCGACCGGCGAGCTGCTGCGCTTCTGGACTTCCGCGATGATCAGGGGGATGAGCTCGAACATGTCTCCAGTCACGGAGACCGTGGCCAACTGCATCATGGGACAAGCCGGATCCGAGTTTATGGCCACGATGTGGGCGGAGCCGGACATGCCGGCCAGATGCTGGATCTGCCCGGATATGCCGCAGGCCAGATAGAGCTTGGGCCGGACCGTGCGTCCGGTCAAGCCCACCTGATGGCGGTAGGGTATCCAGCCCGAGTCCACGGCCGCGCGGCTGGCGCCCACGGCCGCGCCTAAGGCGTGGGCCAGGCCGCGGATGGCGGAAAATCCCTCGGGGCTGCCCACGCCCCGGCCGCCCGATACGATGCGCTCCGCCGAGCCCAGGTCCAGTTCTCCGGCTTCCTCGGCTTGGAAGGAGACGAACTCGGTCCGGGCGGGCGCCGGTTCAAAAGGGATCTTCTCCACTTCTCCGCTGCGCCCGGCGGTGCGCGGCGCGGCCGGGAAAGCCATGGGTGAGAGGGTCAGGACTTGGGTCGGAGACAGGAATTCCACATCCGCGATGAGGTTGCCGCTGTAATGGCTGCGCCGGGCGCGGCCGTCCGCAGCCAGGCTGGTTACGTCCGTGGCCAGGCCCGCATCCAGCTTCACCGCCAGGCGGGCGGCCAGGGACCGGCCGGCCACGTTGGCCGGCAGCAGGATGCGTCCGGGCTGCTGTTTTAGCGCGACTTCCAGAACGGCGGCCGCGTGGAGTTCTTCGTTGAAAGCGTCCAAAGCCGGATGCTGGATCCAGTATACGCGGTCCGCGCCCCGTTCCACCAGTTCCCGGGCCTGTTCGGCGGTGCCGCCGGCAAGCACCGCGGACAAAGCCTGGCCTGAGCTGTCGGCCAGGCTGCGGCCCGCGGCCAGGAGCTCCCAGACCACCGGGCTCAGGGCCTGGCGATGGCAGAGCGCCGCGACCAATATCCCCGGGCGCAGGGTCATAGGAGCTTCCTTTCGAGCAGTACGGTAACGAGCTTCTCGGCTTTGATCGCGGACGAGTCCCCATCGATATTCATGCCCGCGGGCCGCGCCGGCGGGGGAGCGGAGCGCGCCACGCGCGCCCGGGAGCCGGCCGCGCCGGCTTCTGCGGGCTGGAGTCCGAGGTCGGCCGCGGTCCATTTGGTTATGACCGCTTTTTTGGCCGCCATTTTGCCCTTGAGCGAGGGCAGGCGCGGCTCGTTGATCTCCTTGACCGTGCCCACGGCCGCGGGCAGCGTGACCTTGACTACGTCTACGCCGTCTTCCATCATGCGCCAGAGCGTGGCGGAGCGGTCGTCTATGGCCGCGATCTTTTTGACCGAGAGCACTCCCGGCCAATCCAGCCAGGCCGCGACCTGCCCGCCCACCACGCCGGAGTTGCCGTCGTTGGTGTTCTTGCCGAACAGGGCCAGGCTCACGGGCTTTTCAGCCGAAAGCTTGCGTATGGCCGCGGCCAGGGCCCGGCTGACCGCGAAAGAATCTCCGCCCGAGAGTTCCGGGCCGTCCAGCAGGACCGCGGCGTCGCAGCCCCGAGACAGGGCTTCGCGCAGCACGGCTTGGTCCGAGTCCGGGCCCAGGCTGATCACGGTGACCGTGGAGCCGGGCAGGCGTTCCTTGACCCGTACTGCTTCCTCGACCGCGTATTCGTCGAAGGGATTGATGGCGAACATCAAGCCCGAGGTCTTGACCTGTCCGGTGGCGTCGTCTACATTGACGTATAAGGTGGAGGGGGTGTTCTTGATGCAGACGACTATGTGCAGCGGCATGCGGGACCTCTTAAAATGGTGGTTGGGACAGGATTCGAACCTGTGTAGGGCGTAGCCCGACGGTTTTACAGACCGTTGCTTTTGACCGCTCAGCCACCCAACCTAAAGTATTTTCCTATATCGGTTGGTTGACGAGGGCCCTGCCGGGCTTGACCTCGCCACCCAACCTAAAACACTTTCCTATATTCGGTTGGTGACGACGTGCCTACCGGCATCGACGTCGCCACCCAACCGTTTTGCTAATAACGCTGACAATATAAGCAAAATACTGTCATGCGTCAAAATGCGTCCGGGAAATTCCCCCGATTAAAGTGTGCGCTTTTGGCTTTGTAGAAGGATTTCTTCAACATCGCATCGGCCGCACGTTCGAGCGTACTTTTAATCAGCAAACCACTCTGCAAAATTTCCGAGCGGTTTTTGACGCAGGAGGAATTCTAGCAAATGATATGCGAAACGCCTAGTGCAAGAATTATCCAATACAAGATGCGTCCAAATCCCCCGATTGGCCATGCATTGCTTTGGTCAGTCTCTCAGTATGACTGTTTGCATATCGCATATTGCAAAATGAAATATATTCTGCTATACTGTGATTATGCTGAGCCA
>JBAZVY010000036.1:6170-13952 GCA_041660645.1 Elusimicrobiota bacterium
GAGCCAACCTACACACCGGACGCGCCGCGGACTTAGACCGCAGGATGTCCTTATCCTTCTTAAGCTGCTGGCTTCGGAAGGCAGAGAATGGCGGATGGTGGATCTTGCCATGGAACTCGGGCTCTCTCAGTCCGAGGTGAGCTTGGCCCTCGGCCGCGCGGGGTACGTAGGCCTTTACAATGCCGAGAAGGGGGGCCTAGTGAAGGCGGCGTTGGAGGAATTCCTTGTCCATGGCCTGAAATACGTGTTCCCGGCCGAATTTGGGATGTTTACTCGAGGCATCCCAACGTCCCACTCCGCCCCTCCGCTTGCCAAGAAAATCGTGTCCAACGAATCGGACCAGTATGTATGGCCCCATCCTGACGGCTTGGCCCGGGGGCAGTCCATCTCTCCGTTGTGCGAGTGGGCGCCGGCAGCCGCCCGCAAGGATCCCCGTCTCTACGAACTGCTTGTCTTGGTGGACGCCCTGCGCGTTGGGCGAGCTCGTGAACGGGGTGTGGCTGCGGAAGAACTCCACAAACGCCTACATGCGTCCTAGTACCCCGAACCTAGAGATGCTGGCCGTGGTGGCCCAGGGGCTTCAGGGCCTTAAGGAATCGGTCGCTTTCGTCGGCGGCGCGGTCATCGATCTTTATATCTCGGACCTGGGAGCTCCGCAGGCGCGCCCAACGGTGGACGTAGATTGCGTCGTGGAGTTGGCGAGTCGGACGCGGTATCACGACATTGAGGCAGAGCTTTGCCGCCTGGGCTTCAAGCACGCCATGGGACCTGAAAGTCCAATCTGCCGGTGGGAGTATTGCGGGGTACTCGTGGATGTGATGCCTCCGCAGGAACGGATTCTCGGCTTTGCCAATCGTTGGTATCCGGATGGCCTGGCTCATGCCGAGACTGCGATCTTGCCGGACGGACAGCAGATCCGGATTTTCTCCGTCGCCTATCTCCTGGCATCTAAAATCGAGGCATTCCTGCATCGGGGCAAAGGGGACTATCTGGCTAGCCGCGACATCGAGGATATCGTCGCACTTCTGGACGGCTGCCGAGAACTGGCGGAGAGATTCCAACTCGCTCCTGCGGAGGTCAGGTCATACCTGATAGAGCAGTTTAAGTCGTTTCTGGCGCAGGAAGGGTTTGTCGAGAGCGTACCTGGTCATGTCCGGGACCTGGGCCATTCGCAGGCCAGAGCGAAATGTGTTTTGGCTTTGCTCAAGGAGCTTTCTCAAGGGGCAAAAGGTCTCTAGCCCTTGGTTCAAGAATAGCTGCATTTTTGGCTTGCCTTGTTCCAAAGTGGCATTCCTCTGAGAGTGTGCGAAAAAGTGTGCGCTTTGGGGAAATCCCTAGCATAGGCCGGCAACTTCTTAGCTAAGATTGCGCTGGCTGATAGGGCCATTTCTAGTCGAGGGATGTGGCCCCCAAGGGAATAATATTCAAATTTAGGAGAATGGTCGGAATCGGCGCAACGTCTTCTCAAACCGTCGGAGTCAGGTGCTTCCCCATCATCCCATAAATGAGATAGCTTCGCGCGCGGCGTTTATTTTTTGCCTCGTGGTTGCTATCGCCGAGGACTTTTAAAAAAGCAACTGGGTTTACAGACCGTTGCTTTTTACCGTTCAGTCACCCAACCTAAAATACTTTCCTATATTCGGTTGGTGACGACGTGCCTACCGGTATCGACGTCGCCACCCAACCTAAAGTATTTTCTTATGTCGGTTGGTTGACGAGGGCCCTACCGGGCTTGACCTCGCCACCCAACGACATGCGGGCTTAAGACGGATATCATAACAGAGCCGAGCCGATGCCCCCTCGGGGCTGGCATGGAAATAATATTGACAAGCGTTTATTAAAAGCCTAGATATGATGATATGCCTATAGGCCATACTAGAAAACCAGGCCGCGCGGAGAGGTTTCTGACCATCGGCCCAGTCGCGAGACTATTGCGGGTGTGCCCGGCGACCCTGCGCATATGGGAACGGAAAGGGTTGGCCCAGCCCCGGCGGTTGGGCAAGGACCGGTTTTATTCCGAGCCAGATATCCGGCGTCTGCGGACCATCCGGGACTTGATCCGGGAAAAGCGGCTGAATATCGAGGGCGTCAAAGCCGTGCTGGGCGCGCCGCGGTGTTGGGATGTGAAAAAATGTCCCCCGCAGCAAAGAAAATCGTGCTCGTACTTCGTCCGGCATGGACCAAGCCAATGAAAGACCTTCAGGCGATCGCGCTGGCGGCATTCCTATTCGTGCCGGTCCTGGCTCCGCTGGCGCAGGCGCAGCAGCCGGCGTCGATTTCTTCCGGCACGATCGATCTGCAGCAAGTCTTGGAGGCGGTCCGGCGTGGCAACCCCGAGATCCTTGCGGCTCATAAACGGTGGGAGGCTGGCCGGCAGCGCATCGCGCAGGCGGCTACTCCGGATAAGCCGCGATTGGACATCGAGCGCATGTATGCGCCTTCCCGGTCCGACATGCTCGGCAAGCCGGACGAGAAAGCTGTGGCCATAACCCAGGAACTGCCGTTTCCGACGGTGCTGTATCTTCGGCGCGGCCTGGCCGTCAAGGACGCGGCCATGCAGGAGCAGTCCTATCGCGCCAAACTCCTGGAAGTCTGCGCCCGGGCGCGAGCCGTCTATGCGATGTTGTTCTTGGCGGAAAAGAGCATCTCTATCTATGACGAGAACGTCGGGATCATGCGGCGATTCTCCAAGGTTGCCGAGTCCCGGGTGTCGTCCGGGCGGGGCCGGCAATCCGACGCGTTAAAAGCCCAGGTTGAATTGACGAAGATGCTCAATATGCAGGTGACGTTGGAGCAGGAACGGGAAGCCTTTCAGTCGATGCTCAATGCCCTGATGGGCCGCGACGCCCATGCGGCTCTGGGCTCGGCCCAGGAACCGCCTTCGGCTGCGGTGATCTTGAACGCCGAAGAGTTGGAATCTTCGGCCTTGTCGGATCGGCCCGAATTGCGCGAGGCGCTCTTGGCCTCGGAGCGGGCGGAGCAATCCCTCGCGCTGGCCCGTTCCGAATTCCTGCCGGATTTGATGCTCCAGCATCGCCAGCGCAGCGACCCCGCCAAGGGGCGCACATATGACGCGATATTGGGGTTCTCTTTGCCGTTGTGGTTCTGGAGACCGGCGGCCATGGTGCGCGAAGCTAAATCGGAAAGGGAGCTGGCCCAAGCGGAATTGAGCGCGGCCCGGCTCTCTACCCAGGCGGAACTGAAGACGACTTGGAGCCGCGCCCGGGCTGCGCAGCGGCTGCTTGAGGCTTACCGGACGACCTTGCTGCCGCAGGCGGAGGCATCGCTCAAGTTCGCCGAGTCCGGTTATCAATCCGACCAGACGGGGTTCCTCGACCTTCTCGACGCGCAGCGGTCATGGTTAAGCTTCAAGCTGGAGTACTACCGATATATGGTCGAATTCGAGCAGCGCCTCGCGGAACTCGAGCGCATCGTCGGCCGGGAGCTGTGATATGACGAGAAAACGATATCTGTTGGCGGCTATTGTCGGAGCGGTCTTGTCGGCAGGAGGATATGTCGTTTACAGAGTATTCCATCATGTTTTGCAGAGCCACAGCACCCATGCGGCCAAGTATTATTGCCCTATGCACCCGACCTATGTCGCCGATAAGCCCGGCGATTGCCCCATCTGCAACATGAAGCTCGTGGCCATGGCGGACCCCGCCCCGGGGAGCGGGGACGCGGCCCTCGCGGGCCGCAAGATCTGCATCCTGCATAAGTGCAAGATGCCGGATTGCGTCATGGAACTGCCGCACCCGGCCGGGGAGACGGTGACCTGCCCGGTCTGCGGGACCAAGGTGTTCGACGCGCCGGCGGATGCCCAGCCGTTGTACTACCGCCATCCGATGCGTCCCGAAGTGACGTCGCCCGCAGCTCAGAAAGATGAGATGGGGATGGATTATATCCCGGTCTATGCCGAAGAAAAAACCAGCGTCCCGGTCGAGGGCCAAGCCGCCGTGGTGATCTCCGAGGCGCGCCGGCAGATGATCGGCATGAAGTCCGAGCCGGTAGAGCGCCGCGAGCTGGCTGTCGTGGTTCGTGCCAGCGGCAAGGTGGCCTACGACCCGGATCTATATAACACGCTATCCGAGTACAAGGAGACCGTCCGGGCGCGAGAAAAGGTCAAGGACAGCCCTTATCCGGACGCCTTGGAACGTGCGGACGCTCTGGTGCGCGCTTCGACCCTCCGGTTGCGGCAGATGGGGCTGACCGACGCGCAGATCGCGGCGAGCGCCCAAGCGGCCGATCCGACGAATCTCCTCATCGGCGGCGGTGGGGGCGCGGTCTGGGTCTATGCGCAAATCTACGAGTACGAGATCGGCTTGGTCAAGGCCGGACAGAGCGCGGAGATCATCACCCCGGCTTACCCGGGCAAAGTGTTCCGGGGAACGGTCAGGAGCGTAGACTCCATTCTCTCGGCTGAGACGCGGTCGCTCAAAGTGCGCATCGAGGTCCCCGATCCCCAGGGCCTGTTCAAGCTGGAGATGTATGTCGACGCCGCCATCCGTTCTCATCTCGGCCGCCGGCTGGCTCTTCCGGAATCGGCGCTGCTTGACACCGGAGCGCGCCAGATCGTCTTCGTAGACCTTGGCCAAGGCCGCATAGAGCCGAGGGAAGTGATCGTGGGCCAAAAAGCCGAGGGGTACTATGACCTGCTTTCCGGCGTGTCTCCAGGCGAGAAGGTGGTCACCAGCGCTAACTTCCTCATCGATTCCGAATCCAAGCTGAAGGCGGCCCTTTCCGGGAGAGGAAAACGGCGGCCCGCCCAGGACGGCGGGCCCTTGCCCGCCGCGATCCTGGGGCAGGAGCATGATCATTGAGGCCGGATCATGATTGAAAAACTCATCGCATGGTCGGCCCGAAACAAGTTCATAGTCATTGTTCTTACCGCAGCGGCTCTGGCCGGAGCCTATTACTGCATCCGAAATTCGCGGTTGGACGCCATTCCGGACCTCTCCGACACCCAGGTCATCATCTATTCGCGCTGGGACCGGTCTCCGGATGTCATCGAGGATCAAGTCACCTATCCCATAGTCACGGCCTTGCTCGGGGCGCCCCAGGTCAAGGCCATCCGCGGATTCTCAGACTTCGGTTATTCCTATGTCTATGTCGTGTTCCAAGACGGCACGGACGTCTATTGGGCGCGCAGCCGCACGCTGGAATACTTGAGCAAGATCCAGGCGCAGCTGCCGGAGGGCGTGCGCACGGAACTCGGGCCTGACGCGACGGGGGTGGGCTGGGTCTATCAGTATGCCTTGGTGGACAAGAGCGGGCGGCATAGCCTGGCCGATCTGAGGAGCTTTCAGGATTGGTATCTGCGCTATTACCTGCAATCTGTCCCCGGCGTGGCCGAGGTCGCGTCCATCGGCGGCTTTCAGAAGCAGTACCAAGTGAGCGTCAATCCCAACGCACTCATCGCCTATGGCATCCCGCTGCAGAAAGTCGTGGAAGCGGTACGGGACGGCAACAACGACGTGGGCGGCCGGTTGGTCGAGTTCTCCGGCAAGGAATACATGGTGCGCGGCCGAGGCTATGCCAAGTCCGTGGCGGATATCGAGAATATCGTCGTGGGCGGCGGCCCGGGAGGCACGCCCATCCTGGTCAAGAGCATCGCTCGGGTGGCGCTCGGCCCGGAGCTCCGCCGCGGTATAGCGGACTTAGACGGCGAAGGCGACACGGTCGGCGGGATCGTGGTCATGCGCTACGGAGAGAATGCCTTGAACGTCATCAGCCGGGTCAAGGCCAAGCTTGCGGAAATCAAATCCGCGGTTCCCGAGGGAGTCGAGATCGTCGCCACCTATGACCGGTCGGACTTGATCCATCGCGCCATCGCTACCCTCAAAGAAGAGCTGGTCCTGGAACTCATCATCGTCAGTCTCGTCATCCTGGTGTTCTTGTGGCATATCCCGACGGCCATCATCCCTATCATCACCATCCCGGTCTCGGTCCTCCTGACCTTCATCCCGATGTTCTTCATGGGGTTGACCTCGAACATCATGTCCATTTCGGGGATCGCAATATCCATAGGCGTTCTAGTAGACGGGGCCATCGTGGAGGTGGAGAACGCCTATAAGAAGCTCCAGTTATGGGTCGAGGGCGGCAGAAAGGGAGATTTTCACGAGATCCGGCTCCAAGCCCTGCAAGAAGTCGGGCCGGCGGTGTTCTTTTCGCTCCTGGTCATTGCCGTAGCCTTCATGCCCATCTTCACCTTGGTGGATCAGGAGGGACGCCTCTTCAAGCCCTTGGCCTACACCAAGAACCTGGCCATGGCCATCGCAGCCATCCTGGCGGTGACTTTCGACCCGGCCGTCCGGATGCTGTTCAGCCGGATGGACTTCTTCAACTTCAAGCCCTCCTGGCTCTGCTGGCTGACCAACCAGGTCGCGGTCGGCAAGTATTATCCGGAAGAAAAGCATCCGGTGAGCCGGGTCCTATTCAAGCTCTACGAGCCGGTTTGCCGCTTCGTCCTGCGCCGTCCTTACCAGACCATCGGGGCTGCGGCTTTGCTGGTGCTCACCACCATCCCGGTCTACCTGCGTCTGGGCTCCGAGTTCATGCCGCCATTGAACGAAGGGACTATCCTATACATGCCTACGACCCTGCCCGGGCTCTCGGTCACGGAGGCGCAGAAGCTCCTGCAGGCGCAGGATGTCATCCTCAAGAGTTTTCCCGAGGTCGAGCGAGTGTTCGGGAAGGCGGGCCGAGCTGAGACCTCCACCGATCCCGCGCCTTTTTCGATGATGGAAACCACGGTCGTGCTCAAGCCCCATGACCAGTGGCGCCAGAAGCCGCGATGGTACTCCGGGATGCCCGGATTCTTGCAGAAACCCCTGCGCCACGTCTGGTATGACCGCATCTCGTGGGATGAGCTCGTTACGGAGATCGATGCCAAGATGCGCTTCCCGGGCGTGACCAACGCCTGGACCATGCCGATCAAAGCCCGCATCGACATGCTCACGACCGGAGTGCGCACGCCCATCGGCATCAAGATATACGGTTCGGACCTCAAGGAGATCGAGCGGATCGGCACGGACATGGAAGGCGTCCTGCGCGACGTTCCCGGCACCCGCAGCGTCTATGCGGAACGCACGGCGGGCGGGTATTTCGTAGACTTCACGCTCCAGCGCGACCAATTGGCGCGTTATGGCCTGACGATAAAGGAAGCCAATATGGCCATCATGACGGCCATCGGCGGCGAGCCCATAACGACCACGGTGGAAGGCCGCGAGCGCTACACGGTAAGCGTCCGCTATGCCCGCGAACTGCGCGACGACCTCGACCAGCTCAAGCGGGTGCTGGTCCCGACCCGGAGCGGGGCCAATATCCCTCTGGCCGAGCTGGCCGATATCGGCCTTAAGCTCGGCCCGGCCATGATCCGCAACGAGAACGGCCTCCTGGCCGGCTACGTATATGTGGACGTGGCGGACCGTGATATCGGCGGATATGCGGCAGAAGCGAAGAAGAAGGTCGCTGATTCGCTGCGCCTGCCTGCCGGCTACGCGCTCCAGTGGAGCGGCCAGTATGAGAACATGGCCAGGGTCAAGGAGCGGCTCAAGATCGTGATTCCGCTGACGCTCTTCATCATCCTATTGCTGCTTCACATGAACACGGGTTCCTGGCCTAAGACCGGCATCGTGATGCTGGCCGTGCCGTTCTCTTTGATCGGGGCGATATGGTTCCTGTATCTGCTCGGGTATAACGTTTCCATCGCGGTCTGGGTGGGGATGATAGCGCTCATGGGCCTCGATGCCGAGACCGGGGTGTTCATGCTGCTATATCTGG
>JBAZVY010000037.1:0-13882 GCA_041660645.1 Elusimicrobiota bacterium
TTGGCGTCGAGGAGCCCTTTCTTATGCTTGATGCCGGCCCAGTGTGAGTGTCCGCCCACGTGCCCTCCTGTAAAATCAGTGGATTTCGTCTAATGTTATCAAAATTCACGCGTTAATGACCAGACATCCGACTCAGGGCCTATAGTCCCATATCGGGCTAGGTCTTATACGCTAATTGGCCGTTCCGGATGGCCCAACCGTAATGACCCCGCCGCGGCTATACTTCTAGGGCATGAATCTGCGTTGTGGTCTCGCACTCATATTGGCCGGACTGACCGCCCCCAGCCAGGCTGCCCGTATCCATATGGCCAAGGTCCGCGCGCCCGCGGCGGGGATATCCGCGGGCTTGCCCGCGTCGGCTGTCAAGCTATCCGGCCCCAGCCTCGCGCTTTCCGCCGCATCCCTAATCCCGAATACGCGCTTCCTCCTGAAACCGGTCCTAGTCCAGGCGTCTCCGGTCGGGACGCCCGCGGCCTTTGATTTCGAGCCGGGAGAATATGAATTGTTCCAGGACATGGCTGCGGAAATACTCCAACGCTTCCCACCGCAACGATACTACTACGTAGGCGTGGGACGTAGCCCGACGGTGCTGTTGGACATACTGCGCGCCTTGGACCCGGCAATAGCGGGCCAACTGCCAGCCGGCAAAGCCACCCATGCCCGAGCCGAGTACATAGTAGGCGAGAGCGCCCAGCAGATGCAAGCGCATCTGAGCCGGTTCCTGCCGGATCCGGAAGCATTGGGCGGCCGCAAGCTCCTGCTCATCGACCATGTGGAAAGCGGACTCGGCCTCAAACACGTCCGGGAGCTAGTCGCGCGGTCTTGGGGGGAGGACCGCGTGGAGAGCCTGGCCTTGGTCTGCCGCAAAAGTCCCAACAGCAGCATGGAGCACATAAAAGAACAGGGGCATCAAGAACTGTTTTATGATCCCGTAGCCCAGCTAAAACGGTTCGCTTCGGAACGTTACGACCGCTTCTCCGAATACACTCCGGGTACGTTCTACAAGCCCGAGACCCTGTCCGCGGTGACTGAGAACCCGGAACATGCGGCCCTGCAAAGCGCCCTGGCCGCGGCCATGGCGCGCGATTCAGCACTGGGGCAGATCCGCGCGATGCTCCCCAAAGCCCCGGCCCCGGCTCAGCCGAAAGTACTGCTCCTCGAAGCCCTCGGAGCCATAGGCAATACCGGCCACGAAGGCCTGGTAAAAAAATCCCTGCTCAGCATGATGGACGGCCGCAAGCCCGAGGTCCTGATCCAAGACCTCAATCTCATATTCGAACAGTCACCAGAGGCCGTCACCAGCTTTTTAAAAGCCAACGACATCGGCGTGATAAACATATCCGCCGCCATGGGGACCTCCGCCAAACAGCAATCGCGCTGGCGCGATCTGCCCGCTCCCGCCCCGGAGGATGATCCGGAATTAAAAAGAGGGCTGGAGCTGCGCGACCAAGCCATAAAACAATGGTCCGCCATACTCTCGGATCCGGAGTTGGACATAAACCTAGTGGTAGCGGCCCCGAACACCCCAAGCCGGGACGGCAGCTACATCAAGCCGTTCGACATCGCAGACCGTGCGCCAAAATACGATCATCTGGCTCCCTTCCATCCTTCAGAAGGCACGCCGTTCCCATCCCTGGACCTCGATGCCGAGATCCCAGGGGCCGGACAGCGCTACTCGGACAAGGTGGCTATCGTGGGCGGCATCCGGACCAAATGGTCGGGCTATGGCCCGGCGGTACGCATGTTCACCTCCCCATACTGGCACGGCGACCGCGGCAATTCCTTCGCCGCGCCCAAGATCGCGGGCCTGCTCTGGCGTCTGCGCACGGAATTGTCCCTGAGCGCGGCCGAAGCCAGCCGTCTGCTGTTCGAACAGCTCTCCCAGCCCTACCGCTATATCCGAGACGGGCAGGAATACTCGGCCCGGAAGATAATCCTCTCGCCGTGGAAATGGCTCAATCGCATACTATCCGATCGCCTTCTGCGGCGGACCACGACCCGGGATAGAACCAGCATAGGCCTTGGGATACAGCCAGGCAGCGCAAAAACTTAGGGAACTAAAAACAGGGATCGGTCGTATACATAGTGAGTCCGGACACACCATGTATACACCCCTGACGCTGCGCGCGATGAACGATGACGCGCTTTTAGCCCGCATCGATGAGCTGGTCCGGCAGGAACGGGAAGACTCAGCGGCCATCGTGGAACACCTACTGGAGGCCGATCGCAGAGAAGTGGCGCTGGACCGCGGCTATGCCTCTCTCTTCGAATACTGCGTCAAGAAACTGGGCTACTCCGAGGCCTCGGCCTTCCTGCGCATCCGCGCGGCCCGGGCCTGCGCGCGCTTCCCCGAGATACTTGTACGCCTGCGCTCAGGCAGCGTCCACCTCGACAACATCGCCCGCCTCCACCCGCATCTCACCTATGACAACAGCACGGACCTGCTCGACCGGGCGGCCGGAGCCTCAAAACAGGACGTCATGGCCTTGGTCGCCGCACTGCAGACCCAGCCCGCACCCGACCAGGACCTGATCATAACCGTACCTGCGCCTATCCCGCGATCCGCGGCTGGGCCGGAGGCCCCGCCTGCCTCTGCCGCGCCGCAGGTCATACCTCCGCCGCTGCACCGCTTCCACTTCACCGGGGACGACGAACTTTTATCCATGGTTGCCAGGTTGCGAGGATTGCTCAAGCATAAACATCCGGAGGGAAGGCTAGAAGACATCTTCAAAGAGGCCGCGCGCACCCTGCTTAAAGCCATGGAGCTCAAGCTCCATCCGGCTGTAGTCCGCCGTTCCCAAGCCGGGACTGTGCCCAAGGCGAGCCGCAAAGGCAGTCGGATAGTGCCGCGCAAGATCAAACGCGAAGTCTGGACCCGCGACGACGGCCGCTGCGCCTATGTGGCGCCCGATGGCCGCCGCTGCGAGAGCCGCGAGGCCCTGGAGTATGACCATATCATCCCCTGGGCGGACGGCGGCCGCTCGGACACGTCCGACAACATCCGGCTCCTGTGCCGGGCCCACAATCAGCGCCTTAGCCGCAGGCGTTTCGGACCGATCGGATTTTGATTAAATATCCGCATGCACATAGTCCTGATCGAGCCGGAGATCCACTGGAACACGGGCAACATCGGCCGCACCTGCGTAGCCACGGGGACGACTCTGCATCTGGTGGGCAAACTCGGCTTCAGCCTGGAGGCCAAGGAACTCAAACGCGCGGGCCTGGATTACTGGCCCAAACTCCAACTCGTCCAACACGCGGACTTCGCGGCTTTCCTGGCCGGCCTGCCGCCGGATCCGTCCTTGCTTCTATTCACCACCAAAGCCACCAAGAAGTTCTGGGACGCGCCCTACCAGACGGACAGCTACCTGGTGTTCGGCAAGGAGTCCGCGGGCTTGCCGGAGGATATCCGGGCCCGATTTTCGGACCGACTCTACCGCATCCCCATCCTGGCGGGGGAACGTTCCATGAACCTATCCAACTGCGCGGCCGTGGCCCTGTTCGAGGGCCTGCGCCGCTGCGCCTATCCCGGCATCTGATATAATCTAAACATGCGCAACCCTAGACTACTGGCTTTAGCCGCTATCCTAGCCATACTGCCCCTGATCGCCGGCTGCAGCGGGGGCTGCGGGTCTACGCCCAACGCCGACAACATGGGCTTCAACGATCCCACGACCGGACCCTGCAAAAGCAAGGGTCAGCACTGCAAAATCAATACGGATTGCTGTGGCGCCCTAACCTGCGACGGCTACTGCAAATAATATTGCCTGAAGTCTGAAAGGGAATTGTTGTAGAATCATCCTGCGCACAAAAACAATTTGGGTCCGCACCGGCCTGTGGCCGGCACAGGACCTGTCAACAAAAACAATTTGGGTCCGTAGCTCAATGGATAGAGCACGTGGCTTCGAACCACGGGATCCGGGTTCGATTCCTGGCGGGCCCAATTCGCTTTTGTTAATCGGCCCTGTGCTTGCGAAGCAAGCGCGGGACCAAAACCCTTTAACCGGTGAAATATTTCCGTAAAGGCAGAATGTTACTATTAAGGTGCATGCTGCTCCTCGCGGCCACAGCCCTCATTGCGCCTGCATCCGCCGTTGTGGTATCCACCCGTGCGTTAGCCCTGCCCGGGATGCAAGCTCCGGCGCCCCCGGCTCAGACGGCGGCGGCTCCGGCCAGAACCGCCCCGGCCGCGGACCCCGCGCTCGGGCGGATAGCCCTCAAATTCCTGGCCGGCAAAGCCGCCGATCCCGACTCGGACGTGCGCGCCGCCGTGGCCGCGGCCTGGGGAGAGATCGGCAATCCCGCCGCCCTGCCCCTGCTCAAGAAAGCGGCCAAGGACAAGAACGATCTGGTGCGCATCGAGGCCGCGGTGAGTTTGTTCCGGCTGGGCGATGAGAAAGGCCGCGGCCTGCTCATGGAGTTGGTGGCCAATCCCACGGCATCGTCCGGAACGATAACCCCGGCCCTGGAGATGAAGCTCCTGGCCCGCACCAAGGCCCGGGCCCTGGCCCTGATGAAGCTTTCCAACATGGGCAGCGAGGAAGTGGTCGGACTGATGGAGAAGACCCTGCGCGACCCCTCCGGCGAGGTGCGCGACGCCACCGCGGTCGCCCTCTGCCGGCTGGGCCTGGATGAATTCGCCAAGCAGTTCCTGGACGCGGCGCAGGACAAGGACGACACGGTGCGCGCCGCCGCGGTCAAGGCCCTGGGCGACACCGGCCTGGCCGCGGCGCGCGATACGCTCGCGGCCGCGGCCGGAGACCCGTCGGCCGCGGTCCGAGCCGAGGCGGTCGGCGCCTTGGCTGCGGCCGCGGACGCGGCCACGGCCCCGGTGCTCGTAGAAAGGCTCCAGGACGAGAATCTCCGGGTCCGCTATCTGGCCGTGGGCGGACTGGCGCGCATGGCGCAGGATTCCGCCGTGGCGCCGGTGCTGCGCCGCTTGGCCGCGGACGCCAAGACCCCGGACCTGGCCCTGCGGGCCATGTCCGGCCTAGCCAGCCGGGGCGAAGACATAGACCTGGACCTGGCGGAAAGATCCTTGGCGGCCAAGGACCTCGACGGCTGCATGCTGGCCTTGGACGTCATCGCCGCCGCGGCCGGAGAAAAAGCTACCCGGCTTCTGGTCCGAGTCATGGAGGAAGACCCCGCCGCGCGCGTGCGCGTGCAGGCCGCGTCCATGCTGGTAAAACGCATGCAAAAAGGATCCGGACGATGAATCGCTGCGCGCTGGCCGCCCTGCTGCTGGCGCTGTTCGCCGGCAGCGCGCCGCTTCAGGCCATCATGCTGCCCGCGGCCGCGCAGAGCGAGGCGCAGCGCGATGCCAAGCGTTTCGGCGCCGCGCGCCCGAACCCCGGCCGAGCCCGAACCCAGCGCTCGGAGCGCGCCTTCCACGATTTCCGAAGCCGGCACGGGGCCCGCTGGAGACTGCGCGTAGACGAGCGCACCGGAGCGGCCGCAGCCCTGGTCGAAGGCCGCACCGCGCCCCGGCGCGGCGCGCCGGAACAGATCAGCGCGGACTTCCTGCAGGAGGCCCGCGGACTCCTGGACGTGGATCCGGCCGCCATAACCCTCATCCGCAAAAACCAAGGCCGGGGCATGACCCATCTGCTCTACCAGCAGACCTATAAAGGATTGCCGGTGGAATTCTCGCGGGTCAAGGTGCATGTGGCGGAGGACGGCTCCGTGATCGGAGCCAACTCCAGCTTCGAGGCGGACATCGCCCTGGACCTGAACCCGCGGATCACCGCCGCGGGAGCCGCGGCCATAGTGACGCAAGACAACGGCCGGCCGCCCCGGGACGGAGGCCGCCTGGTGGTATTCCCGGACCGGGCCGCGGGCCGGGCCCGCTTGGCCTGGAAATTCACGGCCCAAGGCAATACCGCAGTCTGGCGCTATTACGTGGACGCTCACGATGGCGCGGTCATCTTCCGCTACAACGACCTGCGTTTCGTGTCCGGCGCCATCAGCGGCATGGTCTACCCGATATCCCCGACGGAAAGCGCTCCCGTACAGATGCCCTTCTCCGGCCAGCGGGTCTACGTGGCCGACGGCAGCAACTATTCCACGACCGACGCCGCCGGGAACTTCAACAACGGCTCTTCCGGCAAGATCATCACTTCCTTGCAAGGCCCTTGGGTCAACGTATCCAATTTCCGCGGCCCCAGCGCCCACTATGATAACGGCAGCGGCGTCTGGAACACCGTGGCCACGCCCGCAGCCTCGCCCCATCCCTATCCGGCCAACTCCGTATCGGTCTCCACCATAGACATATCCGCCCTGGCGCCGAACGCGGTCAAGTTCCTGCCGATATTCTCCAACTTCACGGTCGGCTCCGTGACCTCGGTCTTGGGCTACACCGCGGACATCACCGACGACGACCAAGTCTCCATACACGACTCCGACTGGAAGCAGATCGCCGGCTACGTGGGCGACCGGGGCGCGTTCAACGGCGCGGCGGTGCACGGCCAAAAACTATTCTTAAAGCTGCGCTCCAATTCCAGCGACAACGGCCAATACGGCTACACCGTGGCGCTGTCCAGCTATCTCGCGCTCACGGACGCGCCCACCGTGGACCACCCCGGAGGGGCGGACCTGGTCTGGCAGCCCCAGCACACTTCCTCCAACCGGCGCAGCGAGATCAACCTCTTCTATCACATCAATCGGATGCACGACTATTTCATGTCGGACATAAACCAATCCAACGCCGCCGGGCTGGGCGAGCCGGTCAGCGCCATGGCCTTAGTGGGCCCCGGCCTGGACGGAGCCTTCTACAACCCCCTGCAAGACAACCTCTCGTTCGGAGACGGCGGCAACGCGGCCAGTCCCAGCGATATACTCACGGACGACGCCACGGTCCCCAGCCATGAATACACCCACTATGTGCTGGAAAAGATCTGGCCCATCATAAACTTCGGACAGTCCGGTTCCATATCCGAGGCCATGGCCGATTATTTCGCCGGCTCCTCGCTCGACCGCAGCGCCATCGGCAAGCACTATAACGCCGGCACGCCCCTGCGCGAATTGAACTGCCAGGCCAATCCGCCTTGCCGCAAGCTCGACGCCGTCAATTGGGGCGCGGACCTCTACTACGACAGCCTCGTGATCTCCCAGTCCCTATGGGAATTGCGCGCCGCGCGCATCGCCGCCCAGGGCGCGGCCGCCGGACGCTCCTGCGCGGACGGCTTGGCCTTCCAATCCCTGCTCTTCTTCCCGGAAAGCTTCTCGGAATTCCTGGACGCCATCAAGCGCGTGGCCGCGGACAGCCGCGTGCCGGCTTGCGGCGGCGACACCGCCGCCCAACTCGCCGCCATCGACGCCGCCTTCACCGCCAACCACGGCCTAGCCGGAGCCGGTTTGACCGGCGGCGACGCCCTGGAAGGCGCGGGCCGAAACGACGGTCCCCAGACCGCGACCGACGTGAGCACCCGATCCAGCATCAGCGCCACGATCTATCCCGCGGGCGACATGGACTACTACACCTTCGGAGCCGGCCCCGGCCCCATACGCATCGGCATGCGGCTGCCCGAATTCGGCGGCTATTACAAGGGCTATGCCCTAGTGCTCTACGACCGCAACCATGTCGAAGTGGCCCGGGCCGAGCCGCCCTATGATGGCTCCAACACCCTGGATGGGCTTTGCCAGAGCACCGATTGCAACACCACCGCCGCCAACGTAACGCTGACCTACATCAACCCCGGCCCCGACCGGTTCTTCCTGCAGGTAGCGGGCGGCATATCCGTGGACGGCTCCAACAGCGGGGTCAACGATGACGCCCCCTATGCCCTGGGATTCACCTATCCGGAAGCGGGCGCCTTCACCGGCGCCATCGTAAGCGCCGCTTTCGACCGGGACCGCATAGACTTCTCGGTGGACGTGACCAGCTTCCCGCGCACGGTCGGCCCGGGCGGGAGCGGCGGCCAAGACTATTTCTTCGCCTACGCCCAACTGCGCGACCATGCCCGCAGCGTGCTGCCCCTGACCGACACGCGTTTAGGCGGGACCAGCTATCTGGCCCCGAGCGCCGTCGCCAACAACAGCGGCAAGATATCCGGCCGCATCGACCTCCAGAACGGCTTTGCGGCCCGCTACCCCGCGGCCGGCTCGGTGTATCTCGAGGTCTTCGGCTATAACGTGCAAGGCAGCACCGTTTCCTTAGGGCTGTCCCCGGCCCTATACTTGACCGCGGCCCAATCGGCGCTCACCGCATACAACAACGTATTCAACCCCAAGCGGGGCGAGAAAGCCACTTTTAAATACGAGATCTTGTCCCCCGGGCACGTGACCCTGAAGCTCTTCACGCTCCACGGCACGTTGGTGCGCACGCTCCTGGACGAAGACCGGCCCGCGGGCAAAGGCTCGGTGGACTGGTACGGGGCCAACATGTCCGGAAATACCGTGGCCAGCGGCATATACCTGCTCGATCTCAAGGCCCCGGGCATAGCCCAGACCCAGAAGGTAGTGGTAGTCAAATGAGACTGCTCCCGGCGCTCGCCATCGGCTGGTTACTGGCCGCACCGGCAAGGTGCGAGAACCCGGGAGTCACCGGCGCCAGCGTGCTGCAGATCCCCATGGGCAGCCGCGCCCTGGGCATGGGCGGCGCGTTTTCGGCCGTGGGCACGGACGCTTCCGCCCTGTATTACAACCCGGCCGGGATGAGCCGCCTCAACGCCCACGAAGTCGGCTTCACCATGCTCACCGGCATGACCGACGACACCTTGCAGAACATCGGCTATGCCGGGCCCACCCGCTTCACCGGGCTATCCGGCAACGGCTACACCAGCGTGGGCGCCAGCCTGCTCTTCACCCAGAACGGCACCATCGAGGTCAACAAGCTCAACTCGGACGGCTCCCTGCAGTCCTCGCAGAACATGAGCGCGGGTTCGGATCTCGTGGCCACTCTGGGCTATTCCGAGCGGGTGGGCAACACGAGCCTGGAGATCAAGGACCGCGCTTACGGCATCAACCATTTCATAGGCGCAGCCGGAAAGATCGTAAATTCCCGGCTGGCGGGGGGCTACTCGGCCACCAGCCTGGCCGGAGACATCGGCTATCTGGCGCATTGCCCGGACACGGGACTGAGCCTGGGCCTGGCCATCCTCAACGCCGGCCAGCCCATGAAGTTCATAAGCGAATCCGATCCCCTGCCCCTGACCCTGCGCCTGGGCTCCGCCTACCAATTGAACGCGCCCCCGGTGCACAGCGTGGTCGCCGCGGCCGACGGCGAATACCTGCTCTACGAGCGGAAATGGCGCATGAACTTCGGCCTGGAGTATTTCTGGCTGCGCAGTTACGGCATGCGCCTGGGTTATCAGTTCCTGCAAGACGCGCTGGGCCTCACGGTCGGATTCGGAGCCCGCTGGCGCAACCGCATCATCGTAGACTACGCCTGGGGCCTGGCCAGCGCCCTGCGCGACACCCATCGCTTCACGGTCTCCTATCGTTTCGGAGGGGTCGCGAGCGCGGTGCGCGGCCGCGAACGCCAGCCCATCATAGACCAGTTCCCGGACCAGGACGATTTCAAGAAGCTGGAGAAAGCCAACCCGCCCGTGCAAGAAGAACCCAAGTATCGCCGCCCCAAGGGCCAAGGCATCCCGGGCTGGATCTACTAGATAGAGGTACGCCCCATGTTCGAGACCGCGGAAGTAGGCAATAAGACCGAAAAGGCCGAGTATAAGCGCCAAGAGCCCAAGCTGCGCACCGCCTTGCTCGAGGCCCAGCGCGGCCTGGCCGGGTCGGACTTCTCCGTGGTCCTGCTCATCGGCGGGGTGGAAGGCGCGGGCAAGACCGAGTTCGCCAACCAACTTCTGGAATGGCTCGATGCCCGAGGCATCGCCGTGCATGCCTGGGGCGAGCCCACGGACGAAGAGCGGGAGCGGCCCTTCTTCTGGAAGTTCTGGCGCGTGCTGCCGGCCAAACGCAAGGCCGCCTTCCTCATGACCTCCTGGTACTCCGAGCCCATAATCGACCGGGTGTTCAAAGCCGCCAGCCCCGCCCAGTTCGACCAACGCCTGGACCAGGTCATAGGATTCGAGAGCATGCTGGCCAAGGAAGGCGTGCTCCTGATCAAGCTCTGGTTCCATCTTTCCAAGGCCGAACAGAAGCGCCGCTTCTCCGAGCTGGAAAAAGATCCGGACACGCGCTGGCGCGTCACCAAACAGGATTGGAAGTTCCACCGCCGCTACGACCGCTTCCGAAAGGTCTGCGGCCACGCGCTCATGAAGACCAGCACCGGAGAGGCGCCCTGGTACGTGGTGGAAGCCGCGGACCGGCGCTATCGCAATCTGACCGCGGGCCGGCTGATATTGGACGCCCTGCAGCGCAAGCTCAAGGACCAGACCGCCCGGTCCCCGGGCAGTCCGGACCGGTCCCGGCCCAAACCCAATAATGTGATCCGACGCTTGGACCTGCGCCGCAGCCTGGATGCGGCTAAGTTCGAACGGCGCCTGGAGAAGCTCCAAGGCCGCCTAGGCGCGCTGACCCGCAAGCTGCACAAAGCCGGACGTTCCCTGACCTTGGTATTAGAAGGACCGGACGCGGCCGGCAAAGGCGGCGCCATCCGCCGCCTGACCGGGGCCATGGACGCGCGGCTCTACCGCGTCAACTCAGTAGCCGCGCCCACGGACGAGGAAAAGGCCCGGCCCTATCTCTGGCGCTTCTGGCGCGATCTGCCCCGCGTGGGCAGGGTCACCATCTACGACCGGAGCTGGTACGGGCGCGTGCTGGTGGAGCGGGTGGAGGGCTTCGCCGGCCAAGAGCAATGGCAGCGGGCTTATTCCGAGATAAACTCTTTCGAGTCCCAACTCGCCGAGTTCGGGACCATCGTGCTCAAATTCTGGATCGCGATCAGCGCGGCGGAACAGCTGCGCCGATTCCAAGACCGCCAGAAGACGCCCTATAAGCAGTACAAGATAACGGACGAAGACTGGCGCAACCGCGCCCAATGGGGCGCCTACGAGGCCGCGGCCTGCGAGATGGTGGAACGCACCAGCACGGAATACGCGCCCTGGATCCTGGTCGAAGGCAACGACAAGCGCTGGGCCCGGATCCAACTGCTCCAGAGCGTGACCGACGCCTTGGAACGCAGCCTGCGCTAGTCCCGGGATTCCCCGGACTCTTCCCAGGCCCGGTCCCGGTCCTCGCGCCGGCGCAAGCTGGTATTAAGCATCCGCTTGCGCAGCCGGATATGATTGGGCGTGACCTCCACGAGCTCCGTGTCGTCTATGAACTCCAAGGCCTGCTCCAGGGTCAGGACCGTGGGCGGGGCCAGATCTATGGCCTCGTCGCTGGCCTTGCTGCGCATGTTGCTCATGGCCTTGGCCTTGCACGGGTTGACCACCAGGTCGTTCTCCCGGCTGTTGAGGCCCACGATCATGCCCTCGTAGACTTCCACGCCCGGGCCCAGGAAGAAGGCCGCGCGCTCCTGCAGGTTGGCCAAGGCATAGCCGGTGGTGCGGCCGGCTTCCTTGGCCACGAACACGCCTTGCGGACGCCGGGGCGGATCCGGGATCTTGGGCCCGTAACCGTGGAAAGCGTGATGCATGAGGCCCGTGCCCCGGGTCATGGTGAGCAATTCGGATTTAAATCCCATCAAGGCGCGGGAGGGTATGTCGTATTCCAAGCGCGCCCGGGTGGAGCCTTCCGGAGCCATGTTGGACATCTTGGCGCTGCGCTTGCCCATGCTCTCGATGACCGCGCCTTGATATTCCGTGGGGATATCCACGACCAAGAACTCCATGGGCTCGAGCTGGCCCTGGGGAGAATCCTTGAATATGACCTGCGGCCGGGCCACGCCCATCTCATAGCCTTCGCGGCGCATGGTCTCGATGAGGATGGAAAGATGCAGTTCTCCGCGCCCGGATATCTTAAAATGGCCTTCGCCTTCCAACATCTCCAGACGCAGCCCGACGTTGACCTCTTGTTCCCGCAGCAGGCGCTCGCGTATATGCCGGCTGGTCACGAACTTGCCGTCCCGGCCGGCGAGCGGACTGTTGTTGGGCATGATCTCCATGGACAGGGTGGGTTCGTCTATCTGCAGGGGGGGCAAGGCTTCCGGGGGTTCGGCGGAGGCCACGGTATCGCCCACATGGATGTCCGGCAGTCCGGCCACGGCCACCACGTCTCCGGCCCGGGCCGATTCCACCTCGCGGCGCTCCAAACCCACGAACTTCTCCAAGCGCACGACCTTGCCCGGTATGACCTGGCCGGAAGGCTTGACCAGGCTGACCTGAGCGCCCTTGGAGATCTCGCCGTTGACCACGCGGCCGATGCCGATGCGTCCGATATAACTGCTGTAGTCGAGCATGGTGACCAGCATCTGTAGCGGCCGGCTGGGATCCACCATGGGCCCGGGCACGGACTTAAGGATGGTCTCCAACAGCGGCGCCATATCCTTGCCCGGTTCGGACGTGAGGCTGGCCCAGCCGTCTCGGCCCGCGGCATAGACCACGGGGAAATCCATCTGAGGCTCGGTGGCCCCCAGGTCGATGAAGAGTCCGAACACTCGATTGAGGGATTCCTGATGCCGGGCCTGGGGCTTGTCCATCTTATTTAAGACCACGATAGGCTGCAGGCCCAGGGCCAGGGCTTTGCGCAGCACGAAACGGGTCTGGGGCATGGGGCCCTCGGCCGCGTCTACCAGCAGGAGGGCGCCGTCCACCATCTTAAGGATGCGCTCGACTTCGGAACCAAAGTCAGCGTGGCCGGGGGTATCGACTATGTTTATGGTCACCCCGTCGAACTCCACCGAGGTGTTCTTGGCCAATATGGTTATGCCGCGTTCCCGTTCCAGATCATTGGAATCCAGCACCTGCTCCTGCGCCTGGTCGGCCTTCACGTTGAAAGCCCCGGTCTGCTTGAGCAAGGCGTCGACCAAGGTAGTCTTGCCATGGTCGACGTGCGCGATGATGGCGATGTTGCGCATGTCCTGCCGGCGCGTAGCCGGGGCGTTCACTGGGCCAAGCCTTTTACAGAAGGAGTGGCGGCGGCGCGGCCGATGACCGTGAAAGGAACGGCCTTCAGGACCGAGTAGGGCACCAAGGTATGGGTCCGGCCTTCGCCGGGCAGGTCATTCTCTAGGACTACGTAGCTCAGGTTCATATCGGTGACGGTGCCGGAGACGCCGCTCACATCCACGACGTCTCCGATGCTGAAAGGGTGGGTGAGCAATATCCAGAATCCCTGGATCAGATTGCTTATCATGTTGGAGGAGGCCCAGCCTATGGCGATGGTAGTGGCGCCCAGGCTCTTCATCAGGCCGCCCCAAGTCATGCCGCAGAAGCGCAAGGCCGCGCTGCCGCCCAGCACGTAGAGCGCGGACTGCATGAGCAGTTTGACTACCACGGTGCGCTGGGGATTCCAGCCCCGTTTCTCGGCCGCGCGGCGCACGAAAGCCACCAGGCCCCGATCCAAGGAATGGGCCGCCAGCATCACGGCTGCGGCTTGCAGATAAGCTGGCCAAGCCGCCACGTTGCGCGCCGGAGCGGCCAACATCGGAAGGAAAGGCAGCGCCGTCAACAAAGCCGCGCCCAGCACGGTCCACGCGGATGCGGCCATGAGGCCCGGGCGGGAGGCGCCATGCGCCAATACGGACAAGCGGTGCCAGAACCGGGCCGGCACGTCCCGGAAAGATTTCGGGGCGTCCTGGGAATACCCGCGGAATATGGTGACCGCTTTCTCCGAAAGCTGCGCGTACGTCATCATGGTGAGCGAACCGTCCGCCCGCTCCAATTCCACGTAGCGCAGGTCCATATCCTTGACCTTATACGCCTGCACGCCTATGCGGATGCGGTCTCCGATGACGAAAGGCCGGTTCATGAACAGCCTTACGCCTTCCAGGAAATTGCCGATGAAATCCTTGGCCGCCATGGTCATGGCCACGCCGCCG
>JBAZVY010000038.1:0-8041 GCA_041660645.1 Elusimicrobiota bacterium
CGCACGAGCGAGGCCCTGCAGGGGCTGGATTTGGCCAAGGCCCAGGTCGAGCGCTGCAAGAATTTCTATGCCTTGGGCCTTATGTATTGGCTATATGACCGGCCCATGGAAAGCACGCTCAAGTGGGTCGAGACCAAGTTCAAGAAGAACCCGGTCATGGTCGAGGCCAACAAGAAGGCCCTGCTCGCGGGCAACGCCTTCGCCGAGACCACCGAGATATTCGGACAATACTACCGCATCAAGAAAGCCCCGGCGGAGCCCGGGGTCTATCGCAACATCACGGGCAACGAGGCCGTGGCCTTGGGCTTGCTGACCGGGGCGCATCTAGCGGGGCGGGAGCTCTGGTATGGTTCGTATCCCATAACCCCGGCTTCCGAGATATTGCATGAGCTCTCCAAATTCAAGAACCTGGGGGTCAAGACCTTCCAGGCCGAGGATGAGATCGCGGCCATGTGTTCCAGCATCGGCGCGTCCTTCGCCGGCGCCCTGGCCGCCACCGGCACCAGCGGCCCGGGCATGTCCTTGAAGTCCGAGGCTATAGGTTTGGCCATGATCGCGGAACTGCCTATGGTGATAGTCAATATCCAGCGCGGCGGCCCCTCTACCGGCTTGCCCACCAAGACCGAACAGTCCGATCTCATGCAGGCCCTCTATGGCCGCCACGGCGAGTGCCCCCTGCCGGTGTTGGCCGCGGCTACGCCCGCGGATTGTTATGCCGTGGCTATAGAGGCTTGCCGCATCGCGGTCAAATATATGACCCCGGTGATCGTGCTTTCCGATGGATTCTTGGGCATCGGTTCGGAGCCTTGGCGGGTGCCGGAGCTGTCGGAGCTGCCTAGGTTCCCGGCGCTGAAGTTGCCGCCGCCGGATGAGTTCCAGCCTTATATGCGCGATCCGCATACCTTGGCCCGGCCTTGGGCCTTGCCCGGGACCCCGGGTTATGAACATCGCATCGGCGGGCTGGAGAAGGCGGAGGGCGCAGGCACGGTCAGTTATGACCCGGACAACCACGAGCGCATGACCCATCTGCGGCAGGAGAAGATCGACCGGGTGGCGGCCGAGATCCCGCCCACCGCGGTCTCGGGCGGGAAGACGGGCCAGGTCTTGGTCGTGGGCTGGGGCAGCACTTATGGCGCCATCGCTTCCGCGGTCCGCCGCTTGCAGGCTCAGGGCCAGTCCGTGGCCTGCCTGAACCTGCGCTATCTCCATCCCCTGCCGCCGGATCTCGGCGAGATATTGTCCCGATATGAACGGGTGATCGTGCCGGAACTGAATATGGGCCAGTTGGTGCATATCTTGCGCGACCGCTTCTTGGTGGATGCCCAGGGCCTGCACAAGGTCAAGGGGCAATCCTTCAAGGTGGCCGAGGTCGAGGCCGCCATCCTGGCTATGCTCGCGGGCCGGAGGAAATAACATGGAGAATCCAGTCAGCCCGCAAGCTGCGGCGCGCAGCCCCAAGCATTTCGCTTCCGATCAGCCCGTGCGCTGGTGCCCGGGCTGCGGCGATTACGCCGTCCTGGCCGCGGTCCAAAAAGTCATGGCCGGGATGGATGTCCCGCGGGAGAAGTATGCCTTCATATCCGGCATAGGCTGTTCCTCGCGGTTCCCGTATTACATGAACACTTATGGCTTCCATAGCATCCACGGCCGGGCCTTGCCTATCGCCACCGGAGTGAAATGCGCCAATCCGGACCTACAGGTCTGGGTGGCCACGGGCGACGGAGACGCATTGTCCATCGGCGGCAATCACTTCGTGCATGCCCTGCGCCGGAACGTGGATCTCAAGGTGCTCCTGTTCAATAACCGCATATACGGCCTGACCAAGGGCCAGACCTCGCCGACTTCCGAGTTCGGCAAGAAGACCAAGTCCACGCCCTGGGGCTCCATCGAGTATCCGGTCAACCCGGTGACCATGGCGTTGGCCTCGGAAGCCACGTTCGTGGCTAAGGCCGTAGCCGTGGACGTGGCGGGGTTGACCGACATCTTGATCCGCGCGGCTAAGCATAAGGGCATAGCGTTCGTGGAGATATCCCAGAACTGCGTGGTGTTCAACGACGGGGCTTGGAAAGAGATCGAGGATAAGGCCACCCGGGATGACCGGATAGTCCGTCTGCGCCATGGGCAGCCTCTGATATTCGGCAAGGGGGGCGATAAGGGCATCCGGCTCCAGGGATTGTATCCTGAGGTCGTGGAATTCACTCCCGGGCAGCCGCCTGGGGATCTGTTGGTCCATGACGAGAGCACGGAATCCCCGCATCTGGCTTACATGCTTTCTAAGATGGATGATGCGCGCTTTCCTATCCCCGTGGGCGTGTTCCGGGCCGTGCGGCGTCCGACTCTGCATGAGCTCATGGATGATCAGATCGCCCGGGCCCGCCAGGCTAAGCCCCAGGACCTGCAGGCCGTGCTCGCGGCCAGCGAGGAGGCGGCCGCATGAAGCTGCTGGAATACGAATCCAAGGACCTATTCCGTGCGCATCGCATACCGGTGCCCCCTTCCGGGGGCGTGATCCGCACGCTGGCCCAGCTTCCGGCTGCGCTCAAGCGCGCCGGCAAGGGCCCCTGGGTGATAAAGGCCCAGGTGTTGGCCGGCGGGCGGGGCCAGGCCGGCGGCATCAAGTTGGTCAAGACCCCGGCCGGAGCCCGGGCCGCGGCTAAGGCCATGGTGGGCATGATCTTGCGTACGCATCAGACCGGAGGTCAGGGCCTGGAAGTGAAAGAAGTGCTGGTCGAGGGCGGAGCCCGGATCGAGCGGGAACTTTACTTGTCCGTGGTCATGGACCGCAAGGCCGCCGGTCCCACGGTGATCGCTTCGGCCGAGGGCGGCATGGAGATCGAGAGGCTGGCGGAGGAACGTCCGGAGGCCATACTGCGCCAACCCGTGGATCCCAACACCGGCCTGCCGGACTACGCGGCGCGGCGTATGGGCTTTCAGCTCGGCTTGCCGGCCGCCCGGGTGGCCGAGTTCTGCCACATCGTCAAATCCTTGGTCTGGCTGTTTTTGGAGCACGACTGCAGTCTAGTCGAGGTCAATCCCCTGGTGCTCACGCCCCAGGGCTTAGTGGCCTTGGACGGCAAGGTGGTGACCGATGACAACGCCTGGTTCCGGCATCCGGAGCTGGCGGCGCGCAAAGATCCGGAACTCTCGGCTTTGGAGGCGGAGGCCAAAAACGCGGATCTTTCCTACATCGCATTGGACGGCTCCATAGGCTGCATGGTCAATGGAGCCGGCTTGGCCATGGGCACCATGGATACCATCGCTTTGGCCGGCGGCAGTCCCGCCAATTTCCTGGACGTGGGCGGGGCCGCGGATGAGGCGCGGGTGACCAAGGCTTTCCAGATCATACTCAAGGATCCCAAGGTCAAAGCGGTGCTGGTCAATATATTCGGCGGCATCGTGAAGTGCGATATGATCGCGGCCGGCATACTGGCCGCCCTTAAGAAGGTCAAGCTCCGCGTCCCCTTGGTCGTGCGATTGCAGGGCACCAACGTGGAGCAGGGACGGGCGCTGTTGGATAAGGCTCCGGTGCGGATAATATCGGCCCAGGATCTATGGGACGCGGCCGTGAAGGCCGTGGCGGCCGCGCGCCAGGGGGCGGCAGAATGAGCATACTGCTCAATAAGGATTCGCGTCTGGTCGTGCAGGGTTTTACCGGCGGGACCGGCACATTCCATTCCCGGCAATGCCTGGAGTACGGTTCTAATATAGTGGCCGGAGTCACGCCGGGGCGGGGCGGCGGCAGGCATTTGGATCGGCCGGTGTTCGATACCGTAGCCGAGGCCGTGCGCCAGGCCGGGGCGGACGTGTCTTTGGTGTTCGTGCCCGCGCCTTCCGCCGCGGACGCGGTGCTGGAGGCGATCGATGCCGGCGTGGGGCTGGTCATATGCATAACCGAGGGCATACCGGTGTTGGATATGGCCCGGGTGCGCCGCGCCATCACCGCGGCCCGGCTCGCGGGCAAGGCGGTGCGCCTGATAGGCCCGAACTGCCCCGGGGTCATCACTCCGGGCGAGTGCAAGGCCGGGATCATGCCCGGCTATATTCATAAGCCGGGACGCATCGGCATAGTGTCGCGTTCCGGGACCCTGACTTATGAGGCGGTATATCAGACCTCGCAAGAGGGGCTGGGGCAGTCCACCGTGGTCGGCATCGGCGGCGACCCCATAGCCGGTTCCAGTTTTACCGACATGTTGGAGCTTTTTGAGAAGGATCCGGCCACGGAGGCCGTGGTCATGATCGGGGAGATCGGCGGCTCCGCGGAAGAGGACGCGGCGCGTTTTTATCGGGAATGCATGAGCAAGCCCGTATTCGGGGTGATCGCTGGACGCTGCGCGCCTCCGGGGCGGCGCATGGGGCATGCCGGCGCCATCATCGAGGGCGGCTCCGGCACGCATGCCTCCAAGGTCCGAGCTCTGCGCGATGCCGGCATAACGGTCATAGATAATCTTAATCAGATAGGTTCGACCGTGGCGCAGAAGCTGCGGGTGAAGCCCTCCGTGTAGGCGGGGGATCGGCTAGCGCGTCTTCTGGGTCGCGTCCGCGGGCAGGTCTTTTAGCAGGCTGTTAATGTCCGGAGCGCCTGGGGTCCCGCCGCCGGTCGGCAGGTTCTTGAGCAGCGCATTGATGCCGGGCGGGGCCTCGGACGGGCTGCCGGCTGGCTGGCTGCGGCTGTGGTTGAACGGCTTGTCCGCACTGCGGCTGTTGACCTTGTAAAAAGTCCCGCTGCTGCCGGTGAGCTGCAGTTTGGGCTGGGCGAACTGCTTTTTTTCAACGCGGGCGGGCTTGCGGCGCGCGGGTTCCGCGGGAGCTGTCTTTTTGGGGCTGGCCGCGGGCGGGGCCGCGGGTTTGGGCGCGGGCTCCTGATAGTATTCGGAATCGGTCTTTATGAACCCCAGGGAGTCTCCGCCCGCGCTGCGAATTGGGCTCTGCCGGCCTGCGGACGGGGGCGGGGAGGGCGGCAGGGTCGAGGCCGCGGGCGCGGGCGTGGCCGCGGCCTTTATCCGGTCCAATTGGGTGCCCCGGTGGGCGAAGCCGGGGGCAGCGTTGCCCTGGGCCGTCTCTTCCGGATTATTGTTGATGCGCAGATAAAGCAGTATTAAAAGCGGAAGGATCAGGGCAACGGCTCCGAGCGCGATCAATAAAGTGGTCCGGCGCTGGCGCTGGATCTTCTGATCGTCTTGAGGTATATCGTCCATGGGCGTGGGCTGCACCGTCTAAGGCAATAGAAGTGTAACAGTGTTCAGTGTATATTTCAAGGGTCGTTATGGATAGCATAGCCGGGATAAAGGTCTGATAGGGGGTGTGATGGGTGGAATAGGTGTTCTGGGTCTTGACAAATCAAGGCATCCGGTTATACTAATATCGTAGCATCCCATCCGTGTGTGCATGCTGTTGCGGGCTTTAGGGGGTTTTAGCTCGCGGGCGCGGCATGGCAGTCATCACGGAAGGGCGACAAGCGGCAAACCCGTCGCAAGGCGGGGGCGCAAAGCCATGACTCCCTCAAGGGGAGTGTCAGGCTACCGAATCACGATGGCCCGAATCAAGGCTTGGGGCTATGCCCCAGAGCATGTCTTATCGCCTATCGCGGCATATATAATAGCCGCGATGGGTCTCGTTTTATCCAGCCTCCTTCCCCTGCCCGCGCGGGCCGCGGAGTCCGGCGGTCAACCCGGATCTTTTCTATTCTATGGCGTAGGCGGTCGCGCCTTGTCCATGGGCGGCGCCTACTACGGCATATCCGACGACGCCTCCGCCGCCTACTGGAACCCTTCCGGCCTGGCCCAGCTCCAGCGCAAAGAAATCACCACCATGCAGGCCACCCTCTTCGCCCAGACCAAGCTGAGCTATTTCGCCTTCGCTTATCCCAACAAGAACGGCAGCACTTTCGCTTTGAGCGTGACCCAACTGGCTTCCGCGGGGTTCGAGCAGGTGGATGTGACCTACAACCCGACGACCCAGGAGCCGGATACCATAAAGTCCGGGGGCAGTTTCGCGGACCAGCAACAGGCCATATCCCTGTCTTGGGCCAAGAGCGTGACCGAGACCGTGGCGTTCGGCATGAGCGCCAAGCAGGTCACGCGCAAGCTGGGCGGGGCCTCGGACAGTTTCCGGACCCTGGACCTGGGCACCATGAAGACCATGGGCCCCTCCTACCGTCTGGGCTTGGGCATCCAGAACGTATTCCACCAGAAGACCGGCGACACCGATGATAAGCTGCCCGTGGTCCTCAAAGTGGGCAATTCCCTTCGCTTGTTCAAGGAGCGGCTGACCTTGGCTTTGGACGGCAACAAGCCCCTGACCGGCTCCTTGGACCTGCGCTTCGGCGGCGAATACTGGATAGCGCGCTGGTTCGCGTTCCGTTTCGGCCTGATGGGCCTGCCCGAGATCCAAGAGACGGATTTCGGTTTTGGGCTGAATTTCCGCAGCTTCAGCCTGGACATCGCCCAGGGCATACATGATCTGGGATCTAGCACGCGCATATCCGCCAGTTTCCGCTTCGGCCAGTCCAAGGGCGACCGCTCCACCGCCCAGGTGCGCAACTTCATGAAGCAGGGCATGGAGGCCTTCCAAGAGGGTAATTTCGCCTTGGCCGCGCAGAAGTTCAACCAAGCCTTGGATTCCCAACCGGACAATAAGCAGATCCAGGCCATGCTGGCCCGCCTCATGGGCGTGACCAGCTTCATATCCCAGGCCATGGGCGGAGAGGAGTTCCAGACCTTCGTGCGCCGCGGCGCCATCTCCTATGTGGATGGCCGCGACCTGCGCGGCGCGGTCAACGCCCTGCGCTATGCCTTCAATAAGAATCCCAAGGACGAGAAGCTCCTGGGCCTGTTGAACATGGTCGAAAAAGAGGCCGGGGTCAGCGAGTTGACCCGCCGCATGGAGGGGCCGGAGCAGTTCACCTGGGTGGACCAGAAGATCTACGATGCCCGGCAGTCCGTATACGACGGCAAATACGATGCCGCGGTGCGCCGCTCCCAGGACGTGCTGGACCTGGAGCCCAACAACGTCACCGCGCTGGAGATCATGGGCAGCGCCTTCTATCTCATGGAGCAGAAGGACAAGGCCATGGCAGTCTGGAAGCGCGCGCTCGAGCTCGATCCCGCCAATCGCGCCATCCGCGAGTTCCTGCAGGGCCTGAAGCAATAGTCCGGGCCCCGGCCGCAGGTTGTTGCGGTTTTGTGCGGCATGTATTGAAAATTTAACATTAAGCCCTTAAACTCATATCGCATGGTCATTAGGAGGATGTTCTTCTGGGGTTTGTGCGCCTGCGGCCTGCTGGCGGTATGGGGCCAGGGGGCGGTCACTGCGCCCGACCTGGGATTGCTCCAGGAGCAGACCCGGATCAAGACCACTTCCGAGGAGAAGATCCAGCGCGACATCCTCGATCCCATCCTGGGCAAAGGCGCGGCCGTGGTGTTCGTGGACGTGGAGATGGAGCTCAAGGCGGAGCGTGAGGAATCGGTGCGTTCCGGCATGGGCCTGGTGGAGAAGTACCGGGAGAAGCAGGGCATGCAGACCAAGGGCGGGCTGCAGACCACTTACGTCCTGCCCGGCATCCCCAAGCCCAAGACTATCACCGGCCAGCAAGGGCCTCCGGACCGTCCGGAGTCCGCCCAAGCCCAGCAGGCCCAGCAGGTCAAGGGCATCCAAGAGGAACGTTACGCGCTCAAGCCGGTGTTCAAGAAGCTGGGCGTTACCGTGATACACGATGAGCTGGTCCTGCGCGCCACCGACCAAGTCAACCTGGTGCGCGACCGCGTGGTCTCGGCCATGTCCCAGTACAATCTGGCCCCGGACCAGGTGTTCTTCCGCCCCACCCGTTTCCATAGGGAGACGGACAAGAAATGGCTGTGGACCGACGACCTCAAGCACCCGGAAGTATATATACCGCTTTTGTTTGCCATACTCTTGCTGTTGTTCTTGTCGTTCCTGTTCGGGCCCCTGGCCCGGTTCTTCAAGCAGTACGTGGCCGCCTTGCGCGAGAAGCCGGCGGCCGAGGTGGATATAGAATCCAAGATCGAACAGCCGCAAGAAGAGG
>JBAZVY010000038.1:8051-13870 GCA_041660645.1 Elusimicrobiota bacterium
CTCTGGACGAGGAAGGCAAGCTCGATATAACATTGCAGAACAAGCCTCCGGAACCGCCGCCGCCACCCAATGAGGAGGATGAGGCCATGAAGAAGTTCGAACCTTTTACTTATATAAATGAGGAAAACATAAAGAGGTTGGTGTACCTCTTCATCCTGCGCAAGGAAGAACCGTGGGTGATCGCCACGGTGCTCAGCTATCTGCGTCCGGATTATGCCCGCATGGTGCTGACTTCCCTGCCCGTGGAGATGCAGGCCAAGCTCGCGCTGGAGGCCCTGACCGTGCGCCAGGTCACGCGCGAGCAGGTGCAGGCCATAGACGCGGACATAAAGGAGAACGTGGATTTCGTGGTGGGCGGCATGGAGCGTCTGACCGCCATGCTCAATGAAGCCGACACCGCGACCCGCAATAATATCCTCAACTACCTTAAGAACGAGAAGCCGCTCATATTCGACAAGGTGCGCAAGCATCTGCTGCTGTTCGATGATATCGTGGATTTCCCGGACCGGGAGATGCAGACCGTGGTCCGCGAACTCAAGACCGAGGCCATGGCCAAGGCCTTGCAGAACGCGCCGCCCGAGATCGTGAACAAGTTCTTGGCCAACATGTCCGGAGGCGCCGCCGCGTTGCTGAAGGAATCCATGGAGTACGCCAAGGACTTGAGTCCGGCCCAGATCGATGAGGAGCGCGCCAAGATCATGGATGTGGTCAAGGTCTTGGAGAAGGAGGGCAAGATCAACATCCGGGAGAAGGCCGAAGAGGGGATCGATCTGGTGGAGGGCATGCAGGAAGAGCTCAGCGCTATGCAGCACCGCCAGGAGCGATTCTCGGCGGCGCGCAAGACCCAGGCCGGCGCGGGCGAACCGGCCGCCAGCCGTCCTGCCCCGGCCGCGGAGACGGCTGCGGATCCGGCCCAGGCCCAGAGTTACTTCAGCGCCGGAGTATCCTATTTCGACGCGGGCCAGGCCGAGGCCAGCCTCCAATATTTTCAGTATTCCCTGACTTTGGACCCCAGCCTCTGGCAGGCCCACCAGTATATAGGGAACATCTTATACCAGTCCGGGCGGACCGCCGAAGCCTTGCAGCATTTAGAGCAGCTGCTGGCCTTGAACCCGGATCCCCAGATCCGGCAATGGGTGGACGGCCTCAAGGCCCAGGTCGGAAGCTGATGCGGCATAGGAGAATACATCATGGCTGAGGATAATAAGGATAAGAAGAGGATTCCCAAGCCGCCGCCCCTGCCCGCTTCGGCCGGGGGTACGCCGCCGCCGCCGCCTTTGCCCAGCAGCCTGCTTTTTCCCGGCTCCCAACCGGCGTCTGCGGGCGGGCCCGGGCTGCCGCCGCCTTTGCCGGGCAAATCGGGTTTCCCGCCGCTGCCGGCTAAGAGCGCGATGCCGCCCCTGCCCGGAGCTCCGACCATGCCGTCTTTGGGCCTGCCCGGAGGCCGCCCTCCGATGCTGGGCTTGCCGGCCATGACCTTGCCCACAGTGCAGCCGGCTGCGGATAAGGCCGCGGCCCAGGCTGAGCAGGATAAGAAGGTGGCGGAGCTGGAAAAGCGTCTGGCGGAAGAGCATGAGAAACTGCTTTTGGCCAATCTTAAGAATCAGCAGGAATCGGCCACGGCCGCGCGGGTAGAGGTTTCGATCCGGGAATTGCAGGATAAGCTGCGGCGTGACCGTCGGGATGCGGAGTCCGAGGAGTCCCGGCGGGGCATGGAGCTCAAGGTCCAAGAATTGGAAGCCCGGCTGGCCCAGGAGCGCGAGACCTGGGTCACCACGCTCAAGAACCAGATGGAGTCCCGGGAGGCCCAGGACAAGGATGTAGAGTCCCATTTCGCCATGCGCCTGCAGGAGATGGAGCGGCGTTGGCTGGAAGAGAAGGCGGGTTGGCAGAAGGCCATGCTGGCCAAGGAGGATGAGGTCCGCACCCTGCGCAACTTGGCCGAGAAGCTCAAGGGGGCCGACGGCGAGCTGGCGCGCACTACTTTTGAGAAACGGCAGATCGAGGAACGCATAGGCGAACTGCTCAAGGAGCGGGCGGAGTTGGCGGGGCAGGCGCACAATGCCGTGGAGCGGGAGAAGGAAGCCATGCAGCTGCGCGCGGACCTGGCCTTGTCCCGGCAGCAATACACCATGCTGCAAGACCGGCTGGAGCGCGACCTGCAGGCCGTGCGGATCAGCGCCCGGGAACGGGAAGAGCGCATCCTGGCGGACCAGGAGCGGCTGCAGCGCGATTTGAGCACCCTATCCGAACGTATGCGCGGGGAGCATGAAGCCGACCTGCGGCGCGTGCGCATGGACGCGGAGACGGATGCCGCCAAGCATAAGGAATCGGCGGAACGGGCCGCGGCCGAGGCGCAGAAACTGCGGTCGGTCTGCGGCGCCTTGGAGCGCCAGGCCGCGGCTGGCCGGGCCCAGTTGGAGGAACTCCGGCGCGCGGCCTCGGAGTGGGAACGGGCCCAGGAACGCTATAAGGCCGAGTTCGTGGTGCTGCAGCGAAAATGGGTGGACCGGGAGAAGGAAGTCCGCTCCGAGGTCGCGGCCCAGTCCCTGCAGATGCTGGAGGTGGAGAAAGGCAAGATCAAGATGCAGGCCCAGGAAGAGCTCAACGCGCGCGCGGCCCGCATGGCGGAGCAGCTCAAGCGGGAGAACGAATCGGAATTGGCCAAGGCCTTGGCCGATCTGCGCGCCGAGGTCGGGCGGGAATATCTGGGCAAATCCCAGGATTCGGAGCGCGTTTGGGATTCGGCGCGGGCCGCCATGCAGGCTGAGATCGAGCGTCTGCACTCGGTCTTGCCGCAGAAGGAGTCGGAATGGTCGCAGAAATTCCTGGCCCAGGAGCGGGAGCTCATGCTGCTGCGCAGCCAGCAGGAGGACCTCCCCGCCCGGTTGGCCAAGGCCGAGGCCCAGCGGGACGAGGCCGCGGCGCGGGTGTCGGATCTGGGGCAGGCCCATGAACAAGAAAAGATCGGCCTGGAGCGCCTGATCGCCGCACAATCCGTGCAGCTCCGGTCCTTGGAGGATTCGATGGATCGGCTGCGCGCGGCCGGGTCTCGCGCCAACGACATGGCCGAGGGATTGCTGGCGGGCAAGGATAAGATCGAGGCGGACAAGGCGCAACTCGAAGTAGAAATGGCGCATATGCAGCAAGAAATTGCTAAATTGAAGGAGGGATCCGGCGGCCTAGGATGAAACCATGATAAAGGTCCATAAGCTCAATGGTTCGGAGGTGGTCATCAACGCCGAACTCATAGAGTGTCTGGAGCCGGGGCCGGAGACCGTGGTGTCCTTGGCCACGGGCAACCGTTTCCTGGTGCGCGAGACCGTAGATGAGCTAACCGCCAAGATAGTGGAATACCGGCGGAAGATAAATTCCGAGAATAAGGTCGTAAATCCTATCGCGGGTTTCGAAAGGGGATAAGGCATGGACATCGCAACAGTAATGGGCATATTGGTGTTCTTCATCATGGTCGTGGCCACCATATACATGTCCCACGGCATAGGCGGATTCAAGCCCTTCCTCAATATGGAGGCTTTCTTGGTGGTCATGGGCGGCACTTTCTGCGCCACTTTGGTCAATTACCCGCTGGGCCAGGTCGTGGGCTTGGGCAAGATACTGCGCAAGGTCATGTTCTCCCTGGGCGAGGATACCAGCGACATCGTGGTCACCTTCGTCACTCTCTCCCAGAAAGCCAAGAAAGAAGGCTTTTTGGCCTTGCAGGCGGATGTGGACAACGTGAAGAACGATTTCATGCGCCGGGGCATCCAGTTGGTCATAGACGGCGCGGACCAGGAATTCATCCGCAACATGTTGGAGACCGAGATCGGCTTCATCCGGGAGCGGCACAAGGTGGGGCAGGAGATCTTCAATGCCATGGGCACCTACGCCCCGGCATTCGGCATCATCGGCACGGTGCTGGGCATGATCCTGATGCTGTTCTCCATCGAGGACGTGGCCAATGTGCCCAAGCTCATGGCCGTGGCCTTGGCCGCGGCGTTCTTCGGTCTGGGCTCCGGCTATCTCATATTCCTGCCCATGGGCGGCAAACTGCGCCGCCGTTCCGAAGAGGAGCTTTTGGTGAAGGAGATCATCATCCGCGGAGTCCTGCTCTTGCAGAGCGGGGCCACTCCCAGCGTGGTGGAAGCCAATCTGAAGGCGTATCTGGAGCCGGCCAAGCGGGCGGGCGTCAAGACCGCGGCGCCGGGGGCATAAGGGGACGGATAGATGCCGATAAAGGCGCCTAAGGGATTCATCGACGAGACCGATCCGCGGGTCTGTCAGATCGGCCATCCTGCGCCGCCCTGGCTGGTCAATTACGCCGACCTCATGACCGAGTTGGTGTGTTTTTTCGTCATCTTGTACGCCCTGTCCGCGGCCCTCAATAAGAACGTGCAGAATGCGGCCAAGCAGGTCCAGGAGATGTTGGACAAGGGCGAGCTTAAGGGCGAGGTCAAGGTGGACCGCGAAGGGCTTAAGATCTCCCTGGAGGAGCAGGGGCAGATGTCTTTTTTCGACAGCGGTTCCGCGGATACCACTCCGGCCATGGAGACCATGGTGGGCAAGATCGTGCCCGTGCTCCGGAAATTGGCCGAGAAGCAGGATGTGATCGTGGAGGGCCATAGCGACAATCTGCCCATCCGCAACGAGTATTTCGATTCCAATTGGGAGCTCTCCACGGCGCGCGCCACCAGCGTGGCCCGCATGCTCATAGACAAGTACGAGTTGCCGCCGGGGCATGTAGGCGCCATCGGCTATGGGGAGTTCCGGCCGGTGGTGCCTAATGACACGCCCGAGAACCGCGCCAAGAACCGGCGCGTGGTGTTCTTCGTAAAGAACGCGCCGTTCGAAAGCAAGAGTCCTCCAGGCAAAGGGAGCGCGAAATGAACCGGATCATATCCAGGTGTACGCCCCTGGTCTTGCTCGCCGCGTTGGCCGGCATAACCGGCTGCGCCTCGGCGCTCAAGAAGGTGGTGCAGGAGGATTTTGCGGAGGGCCGGGTCGTGGACCTCTCCATCACCGACAAGCTCACCGGCAATCGGGAGCTTTTGTTCATATCCATCCCTAAGAAGACCGAGTTCTTGGACGGTTATATCCAAGGCGTGATCACGGACTACGCGGATAATCCCATCCAGGGCGTGGTGGTCCGGGCCGTGGCCTCCGGGGAGAGCCAGATCGAGGAAGCCGAGATGCGGTCCGCGGTGATAGCCGGAACCTCTTTCGACGCCGGCGTGAGCGATACCAATGGTTTTTATCGGGTCCGTTTCAGCCTGCCCATCATCGCCGGGAGGGTGGACGTGCGCGGCCGCATGCTCTATAATCCGGGCTGGGAGCAGGAGCGGGACAATCTGGGCAAGGCTTACGAACCCCAGACCAAACAGAGCCAGTTCCGGCTTTATTACGACCGCAAGCGCGGCCGCGTGATATTCAGCGAGGGCCTGCGCAAGAGCGTGGTCTCGCCCGTGACCAGCGGCCGCCCGACCAAGGCCGCATCCTTGCCCGGCGTGAAGTCGGAGGCGGAGAAGGAAAAGCCGGCCGCGGCTCCGGCGGCCAAGCCCGGAGACAAGGGCGCGGAGGACGATCTGTTCAAGGGCTTCGGGTTCGGGCCGTAAGGCCAGGAGGAAGCATGAGGAAGTTATGGTTTTTGCCGTTGCTGGCCCTGCTGGGCGCGGGCTGCCGGACCCGGGGGGATCTTTCCGCGGACTTGGACAGCAATTTCCGCGCTTCTGAACATAAAGTCAAGGAGTCCAGCACCCTGTCTAGCCTGGTGCAGTTGGAAGCGGCCCTGGCCACCTATATCAAGCATGAGGGCAGCATCCCGG
>JBAZVY010000039.1:0-13764 GCA_041660645.1 Elusimicrobiota bacterium
GATCCTGGCCCTATGCCGCAAAGGCCCCCAGGCCGAAGCCATCGGAGCGGCCATGACCTCGGCCTTCCAAAAACACAATATCTCCAGCCGGGCGCTGGTCCTGGCCCTGGACCGCAAAGGAGTCCTGATACGCAAAAAATAACCGTCATGAAATTCGGCGGCACCTCGGTGGCCGATCCGGAGAAGATCCAGCGGGCCGCGGACCGGGCCATAGCCGCGCGCCGGCGAGGCCGCGGCGTGGTGGTGGTGGTCTCGGCGCCGGGCGAGATGACGGACGAACTTTTGACCCTGGCCAAACGCGTGTCACCGGACCCGGACACTCGGGAGTTGGACCAACTCCTGGCCACGGGCGAGCAAGTGTCCATAGCCCTGTTCGCCATGGCCTGCAAGGCCCGCGGCGTGCCCGCCATCTCCCTGACCGGCATCCAAGCCGGCATCGAAGCCGGCGGCGATTATACCCGGGCCCACATAGTGCGCATCCGCACGGCCAAGATCCGCAAGGAGCTGGCCGCGGGACGCATCGTGACCGTGGCCGGATTCCAAGGAGTCAACGCGGACGACGAAGTGACCACGCTGGGCCGCGGCGGCTCCGACCTGACGGCCGTAGCCTTAGCCTCCGCGCTCCAGACCAAGGAATGCGAGATCTACAGCGACGTCAAAGGCGTATACACCGCCGACCCCCGGATCGTGTACGAGGCCCGCAAGCTCGACCGGATAACCGGCGAGGAGATGCTGGAACTGGCCGGAGCCGGAGCCCAGGTCATGCAGCCCCGCTCTATCGAGGTCGCGGAGCGCTTCGGCGTGTCCATCCACGTACGTTCCGCTTTCCATCCTCAAAACGGCACCTGGATCGTGCCCAAGGAGAACCCTATGCTGGAAAAAGCCTTCGTGTCCGCGCTGGCCCTGGATAAAAGCGAGGTCCGCCTCAACGTCATGGACGTGCCGGACCGGCCGGGCGTGGCCGCCCAGATCCTATCCGCCCTGGCCGACCTGAACGTACCCGTAGATATGATCGTGCAGTCCGCGCCCTCCCGCTCCGGCGTCAACGCCATCTCGCTCATGACCCCGAAGTCATTCGCAGCCAAAGCCCAGCAAGCCCTAGCCCGTATCGCTCGACGCTTGGGCGCAAAAGTCGACATCCACGAACAAGTGGCCAAGGTCTCGGCCGTGGGCACGGGCTTCCGCCACCATCCCTGGGTCGCGGCCAAAATGTTCAATGCCTTGGCCGCGCACAAGATCAACATCCATATGATCGTAGCCTCGGACCTGCGCGTGTCCTGCGTGGTGGACGCCAAGCATGGGGAAGCCGCCCTGCACGCCCTGCACCGGGCCTACGGCTTGAGCCGCAAACGCAAACCCCGCTGAAAGAGGCTGCCATGAAGCACCCCACATTCGCCTCCATAGATTTCGAGACCGCGGACCGGGAAGCGGACAGCGCCTGTTCCGTGGGCATAGTCCGGGTCGAGAACGGCAAGATCGCGCAACGTTTCCATTGCCTCATCCGTCCGCCCCGCCCGAACTTCCTATTCACCTACATACACGGCATAACCTGGGGCCAAGTCTGCCTGGAGCCCAGCTTCCGCGAACAATGGCCCCGGATGCAGGCCGCCATCGGCGAGGCCCGCTTCCTGGCCGCGCACAACGCCAGCTTCGACCGCAAGGTCATGTCCGCCTGCTGCTCCGCCGCGGGAATCACCCCGCCGGAGCATCCCTATGAATGCACCGTGCGCCTGGCCCGCAAGACTTGGTCCATATATCCCACCCAACTGCCCATGGTCTGCGCCCAGCTGAGCATACCGCTCAAACACCACGAGGCTTTATCGGACGCGGAAGCTTGCGCGCGCATAGTGCTGGCCGGACTGCAGGCCGGCTGGAAACCCGACCTTCCAAGCTGAAGCCCACGCCGGTCCGTTGGCACCATCCGGCTCTGAGTCCATTGCCTGTGGGATATGGGACCATAAGGCCCACGGCACGCTCCCCGGCGGCGGGTATAATACCCTTCATGTCCAAAGCAACCCTGGCCGGGCTCGCACTGCTCATATCTCCGCTCTGGTCCCAGGCTGCGATACTGCACCGGGGCAACATCACGGCCCAGGCCCCGACCCCGAATCTATCGCCCGCAATCCGGCTCCCGCTGTCCCTGTCCCAATCGCCTTCATTGACCTTTACCGCCCCAACCCTGCGCTCCGCCTTGCCTGCCCCCGGACCCGGCCCGGCCGCGCTGCTCGCTAAACCGGTCCCGACCGCTATCCCCTCCATCCCGATATTCACCCCTGCCGCCGAGCCCCACCGTGCCCTGGCCGCGCTGTCATTATCCGACCTTGGCTCCAATGATTTCGTGCGCCCGAATCTCAGCCCGGAACAGCTGAATGCGCAGGCCCGGGCCGCGTTCGATAACGCCGCCCTGGGCCCCGCCCGAGCCGACGCGGAAGATCCCGCCACAGCGGATTTTAAAAAAGAGATCCTATTCGCGCTGTTGAAGAGTCCGGGCGACCCGGCTAAAACCGAATCCGAAGTCATCGCCATATTGGCTCGCGCGCATGCCGCGGGCAGACTCGAAGCCGTGCTCCTATCCGTAGTCTCGGACCCCCGCATCCAGCCGCTGCTGCCCCCCATGCCGGAGGACAAACGCCAAGCCTATGCCTCCCAATTCGCGTTCATGCTCGGCGCCGAGCTGGAAGGCGCGGGACGGATCCCCGGGGTCAAGCCGTTCGAACCCTGGGACGCAATGAGCCAACGCCACCTAGCCTTGGTCAAAGCCTCGGCTTATTCTCCGCGCGGGCCCGGACAAGCTTCCTTATTCACGGAATCCGGATTCATCCGGGAATTCGAGACCTTGACCGGGAGCGCCTTCTCGAACGCCAACCAGGTCAAAGCCCTGGTCGACGGACCGGCCTCATTCGCGGTCCGCTTTGCGCTGATGCGCAAAGCCAAAAAAAGCATACACATACAAAGCTGGGCCTTCTACGACGATGTCACCGGAACGGCTGCGGCCGACCTGCTCATAGCCAAAAAGCGCGAGGGCCTGGACGTCAAAGTCATAGTGGATGGAAAGACCGTGCGCAGCCACGGGGCCGGAGTACTCAAACGCATGCAGGATGCCGGCATCGAAGTGATCCTGTTCCAAGACCCCCAGCGCATATACGACGGCCTGCACATGAAGGTACTGCTGGTGGACGGCCGCTATGCCGTAGCCGGGGGCATGAATTTCGGAGACGAGTACTCCCACCTGGGCCAAGCCCCGAAATGGCGCGATACGGATTTCCTATACCTGGGCCCGGTAGTCGCCGACACCGCCAGTTCCTTCCGCGGATTCTGGGACGCCCAACTCCGGAGCCAGGGCCGGCCCTGGCCGCCGATGCGCCAGGATCCGGCTCCGCCGATGGGCCGCGGGACGGCGCGGGCCTCTTTCCTGACCCAAAGCCCGGCCGGGGAAGCCTCGATATTCCTAGCCTATCTCAAGGCCATGAATGCGGCCGCTCGAAGCATAAACATAGAGAACGCCTATTTCATAAACGTCCCGGCCCTGCGCCAAGCCCTGCTCGACGCCCTGGCCCGCGGCGTATCCGTGAACATCCTCACCAACTCAGCGGAAAGCGTGGACGAACCCATCGTAAGCGCGCCCATACTGGAAAGCCTGCCGGAGCTCATCCGGGCCGGGGCCAAAGTCGGCTTGAAGCAGGGCCCGACCCTGCACAGCAAATTCATGAGCGTAGACGGGATATTTTCCATCATCGGGTCATTCAACCTGCATCCCCGCAGCATACGCTACGAGTGGGAAGTGGTGCTCAACGTCTTGGACCCCCGCTTCGCCTCAGAACTGGACCGCGCCTTCCGGCTGGACGCGGACCGCGCTCTATCCGTGCCGGATGCGGCGGCTCTGAAAATACCGGATTCTCCGCTCACCCGGCTGGTAAAGCGCCTGCTGTTCAACCAGCTCTAATCTCCCCGGCGGAACGGCCGCGGACCGGCTCCGGAGCGGTGATGCGCGCATAGATGCCGGCCGCCTACTCCCTGCACCCCATGCCGGTTCAAGCAACGATGCGCGGGAGTGTAGGTTGACGCTAAGGTCATGGCTTCGCACTGCACCTTTGATTCCAGGGCCGTATCCATGTATAAATTCTACCGCCCGGAAGTCAAAAAATCATCAAAACCCCGCCCAGCCGATTCCCCGACCGGCTCCAGCTTATGTTAGACTCATCCCATGAAAACAAACAGCCTGACCGTGAGCCTGATCGTCACCGCCGCTTTAACCCTGGGCTTGGTCCTATCTCCCACGCGCGCGACCGCGCATCCCCCGAAATCCGTGATCCTGACTTATGACTCGGCCGCGGGCCAGCTTACGGTCGCCATCACACACACCACTTCCATGCCCAACCGACATTACATAAAGAAGGTCCGCATCTCCAAGAATGGGAAAGAGATCAGCCTCAACCTGTACAAGAACCAGCCCACCCAGGACACTTTTACTTACAGTTATCCCGTAGCCGCAGCCGCCGGCGACGTGCTGGAAGCCAAGGCGAGCTGCAATATCATCGGGTCCCGCTCGGCCAGCCTGACCATCGCCCCGCCCGCGGGCCAATGATCACTCCTCCGCAACGTCCCGCGCCTGAGCGCGATTAAGCGCCCAGGACAATACCGCATGCACGCCGCTGTCGGCCTCCGCATCCACGGCCTGGGCCAATAGCGCCGCGCTCTTATCTCCGCCGGCTCGCCCCAAGGCCATGCCGGCGCCGGCGCGCACCATGGGCTCGGCATCGGCCAGCGGACCCGCCAAAGCCCGCACCGCCTCCGGCGTCCCCAACTCCCCCAAAGCTAAAGCGGCTTGGAAGCGGACCTGCCAGGACTCGTCCTTGCGTACCGCACGCTTGAGCCAGCCCGCGGCCCCCGGCTTATGGGCCCGGCCCAGGGCCGCGGCTGCGGCATAGCGCACCCACCAGGAAGGGTCGTTGCGCAGCACTTCCTCCATGCGCACCTCGCCGTATCCGGACATCTGGCCCAAGGCCAAGACCGCGGCAAAGCGCACCCGCGCATCCGCGTCGACCACCCCTTTAGCCAGGAACCTCCGGACCTGGGCAGCGCCTATGCGGCCTAAGGCATGGGCCGCGGATACCCGCACCTCGGACTCCTCATCGAAGTTGAGCAGGACCGCGCTGACGAATGGGATGGCCGCGATGTTGCCTGGGTAGCTAAAAGCCTCGATGGCGGCGATGCGCTGGCTGGGCTCGGGATTGCGGATAGCCTCCCGGAACCATTCCAAAGTCGGAGGCGCGGACACGGCATCCCGCAGACTCTCTCCCAAGACCTCGAACTCAGGCACGCCCTCGGGCATGTCCAGGGTCACGGGCAGATCGGACGCAGCCTGGGGTTCGGGCGGCTCCCGCCGCGGCCCACCTGGTCCGACCGCGGTCCGCCGCTTATAGCGCAAAGCCAACGCCCGCACCGGCACGGGCAAAGGACTCCGCAAGGCCGTGACGCTGACCGGAGCGTTCATGGGGTCCGGGCTGCTTCGGTCCGGCAAGAATACGTCCGCGAGCGCCGGCAGCGGCTCATCGGTCCGGATAGGCGCCGCCTGTCCCATGACGGGCAGGAAAATAAAAACGCCGAGTATGCCGGCTATGCTCATGCCAGTGTCCCTCGGCGGGTGCGATAATTATAGCACCTGGCGTTCCGGTGTCAAGGGGCGCCGCAAAGCCAGACCCCGGCCAGATAAAGGTACCAGGCCCCGGCCGCGAACAAGGCCCACCGGCCGAAGGCTCGGACCCGGGCATGGGCCAGCCACGGCCACACCCCCAATACCGGCAAGACATACAACGAAGTGGCCATAAAGAAAGTCCCGAAGAACGCCAGCCCGCTCAGCGCGCTGCCCAAGGTCAAGACTACCACCAATCCGGTCAAGAACGGAGGACAGACGTTGAGCCCGGTCATCAGCCCCAGCCAGAACGGCAGGGCCCCGGGCTTGATCCACCGCGCCGCAGCCAGACAAAAAGATAACTGGGGAAAATTCTTCATCCCCGCATACAAAAGCATGAGCCCCGCGGTCAGGCCCAAAGCCGCGGCCGGCAGCCAAGCCGGCATGGTCGGGCCCAGCGCCGCGCCCAAGGCCCCCGCTGCCGCGCCGAAAACCAGATACGCCAGCAAGCGTCCGGCCAAAAATCGGTCCACGGCTTTAAGATTCGCGGCCAAAGCCGGCTCCCCCTCGGCGCACAAACAGGGCAGGAGGATGGGCGCGCAAGACATGAAACAATACGGCCCCGTGGCCAGTCCCAACCAGAACCCCGCGCTCAAAGCCTGCAGCATGGCCAAATGATACGAAAATTGACAAGTGCCTCCATACCTGGTACCATGAAAACACTGACGCTGAGACCGCCGAATGGCTGCCGGCGTCTTTTGACTTTAGAGGAACCATGTTCTCCAACAAAAAAATCGCGGTCGTAGGAGCCGGACATATGGGCGCCGCCCTCATCGGCGGCATGCTGCGCGGCAAACTCACGACCCCCAAGATGATAACCGCCTCCCGCCGCAACGAGGAAGCCCTGGCCGGGCTCAAGAAGACCTGGGGCATAAACACGGTGACGGATAACAAGAAGGCCGTGCTGGATGCGGACGTGGTCATACTCGCGGTCAAGCCCCAAGTCTCCTCCGCGGTCATGGCCGAGCTCGCCTCCGTGATCAAGCCCGGGCAGCTGGTGATCAGCCTCATGGCCGGCATAACCACCAAGACCATAGGCCAAAAACTGGGCCAGCCCTGCCCCGTGGTGCGGGCCATGCCCAACACCCCCTGCCTCGTGGATGCCGGGGCCACGGCCATAACCGCGGGCGCCCACGCGGGCGATAAGGATCTGGCCCTAGCCGAGCGCATATTCTCCGCCGTAGGCCTGGTCGTGACCCTGCCCGAGACCGCCATGGACGCGGTCACCGGACTATCCGGCACCGGGCCGGTATATATATTCATGGTCATAGAAGCCATGATCGACGGCGGGGTGAAGATGGGCATCCCCCGGGACGTGGCCGCCAAGCTCGCCGCCCAGACCGTGCTGGGCGCGGCCAAACTCGTCATCGAGACCGGCAAGCACCCGGCCATACTCAAGGACGAGGTAACCACCCCCGGCGGCACGGCCATCAACGCCATCCACATGCTCGAGAGCAAAGGCCTGCGCAGCGTGCTCATAGACGCCATAGTCACCGCGTCCCAACGCTCCCAGGAGATGAGCCGATTATACGGCGATTGAATGAGCCCCCATCGGACGCCGCACCCCGTAAAGCATCCCGAGGATATCACCCCGGCCACTCTGGTCACGGCCCGCGAGCATCTCGAGGAAGTGGTCGCGGAACTGCGCCTCGCTCCCCGCTTGGCCATTGACACGGAATCCAACGGCTTCTACGCTTATCAGGAGAAAGTCTGCCTCCTGCAGATATCCTCCCCCACCGAGGACTTCATAGTCGACCCCATCGCCGTCGCCGACCTCTCCGCCCTGGGCGAACTCACCGCGAACCCGGCCATAGAAAAGATATTCCACGCGGGCGAGTACGACGTGCTCTGCCTGAAAAGGGATTATGATTTCACCTTCGCCAACCTATTCGACACCATGATCGCGGGCCGCTTGCTGGGCAGCAAGGAACTGGGGCTGGCCGCAGCCATATCCAAATACTTCGGCATCACCCTATCCAAAAAACTGCAGCGCGCGGATTGGGGCAAGCGCCCCTTGAGCGACGCCCATATCCGCTACGCCCAGTGCGACACCCACTATCTCATGCGCCTGGCCGACATACTCAAAGAGCAGCTGCGCGAAAAAGGCCGGGAACAAGACGCGGTCGAGGCTTTCGCCGGTTTGACCGAACTCGAACCCACGTTCAAGAGCTTCGACCCGGACGGTTTCTGGCGCTTATCCGGGCACGATCGGCTCTCTCCGCAGCAGCTGGCCTGCCTGCGCGAGGTATACCTGCTGCGGGAAAAACAGGCTCAGGCCCTGGATCGGGCCCCATTCCGGGTGATGCCCGAAGACCTCATGATCCGCCTGGCTGAAGCCATGCCCACAGATCAAAGCGGCCTGGGCAAGGTCCGGGGCATGACCCCCTATCTGCAGCACAAGTTCGGACACATAATACTGCAAGCCTTGGAGCGCGGCCGCCATGCTCCGCACCCGGTAGAGCCGCCGCGTACCGCCAAACGCCGCAGCAACAAGGAACGCCGGATTTTCGAGGAACTGCGGCAGTGGCGCAAGACCCAAGCCCAACGCGAGGGTGTAGAGCCCATAGTCATCGTGCCCACGGACGCGCTCAAGGACGTGGCCCGCTTGGCCGCGGACGAGGATCCGGACCCGCTCCAAGGGCTATCCGATCTTAAATTCGATCGCTACGCCGAAGACATCAAAGCCGTACTCCGGCCCAGGTCTTCCGGGCAATAAAGCCTAGGTACATATACCGTATCCGGCATGGCCCTTCGGCCCTCACCCATCCGCCCTCGCCATTGTTAAAATATGAAGGATGAAGCGCGCCATATCTCGGGCTCTGGTCTGCGGCTTGGCCCTGGTCCTCGCCCTATCCGCACCCGGTTCCGCCGCGTACCAGGCGGCGGCCAGGTCCGTTAGGACGCAAGCACTTAGCCGGCCCGGCAACCCGGTCCCAGCCGCCGCAGCCGCTTCCGGTCTGGTCCGCGCTCCGTCCGCAAATGCCCTAAACATCGGACTATCCGCGCTTTCGCAACGTCCTGGCCTGATGCCCCAGCCGCAAGCCCGGCCTCGGAGTCTGGCCCTCCCGGCAACCTATGCCGCACCACTACCCCGTACGAACCCAACACCCGACACGAATTCAGGCCGCATCGAACCGGTACAAGCGGTCCAACCGCCGGTCATCCCCCAAGCCTATCCCGTCTTGGTCCAGACCGAGACCAGCCTAGAGACCGCGCGTTCCCGGAACGATCCGGAAGCTGCCAGCGCGGCCCTGGACCGATTATTCCAAGGCCACCGGCCTGCAGTCCCGGACCTGAACGTATCCGCATATCGGTCAGACCCCGGCGCCGTAGAACCCTATGGAGCCGCGGCCCTGGAACCGGCCGGGCCGCGCGGCCCGCCGAAGGCCGCAGCCGCCCCAGCCGCCCCGCAGTCCGAACCGCCGAAACAAAGCCTGACGCGCAGCCTGCACGTGGGCTGGCTGGCGGCCGCGGTCTCGCTGGCTTGGACCCTGTTTTTTCCGCTCATTACCCAGGCGTGCGGACACACTCCGCACTCGGACTACCGGGGCATAGAACTGCTCCCGACCTGGATCGGAGCGGCCCGCAACCTGCTCATGGGCGTGATCCTGGCTCCGCTCTCGGAAGAACCCATATTCCGAGGGGCCCTGATGGGCGGCATAGCCAAACTCACCAGCCGCATCCCGCGCTTGGGCGATTTCTGGATACCGGCCTTGGGCAGTTCTACATTGTTCGCCCTGGCCCACGAGACGTCCGACCCCGTGCTGATGCTGACCCGCCTGGGCAGCTCCATGATCCTGGCCCGAGTGTTCCACAAAGAAGGCTTGCCCGCGGCCATAGCCACGCATGCGTTCTTCAACGGATTTTTGATCCTGGCCTCATTGGGCGGCATGATCGAACTCGGCTTCTTGACCGCGATCACGCTGACCGCCTTCGGCGCAGCAGCCACGGTCTGGTCCAGCCTGCGGCTCCATGCTCAAAAGCCGGACCGCCAGGCTGGCCGCATCGCGCCTTTCAAGTTGAACGCCCTGCATTACCTGATCCTGCAAGCCGGGCTCCTGACCGCATTCTTCTTCCTGCTGCCCAATGCCATATGGCTGGCCGGGGCCATGGCATATTTCGTCTATGCGCTGTGGCTGCAGGCTCGCGGGGACAATTCCATTCGCAGGGTGAAGTCTCGGATAAGCAGGTTCTTCCCCCTATGGCGCAAATAACCACCCCTATGCGCTCGGTATCTCTAGCAGCTTTTATCGCGGGGATATGCGCGCTGGCCGCTGTTCCCGTGACCGCGGCGTCGCTCCAGACCTCGATCCGCATACCGACCACGCTCGGAGCCTGGACCGGGCTGCCCCGAGTCCAGGCCAGGATCAAAGCCGCGGCTCCGCTGCGCGCCTTGACCGCGCTTCCCCTCGGGACGGTCCTGGTCCGGTCCGGGCCGGGCCCGGCCGCCTGGGCCAAGCCTGCCGCGACCGTGCCTGATATGGCCAGCGGCTGGCGCGACATGGCCATCCCCAACTCCGGCGCATCCGATGGCGTCCCGCAGCCCCAAGCCTTATCCGACCTCATGATCTGGCAGGGCCGGCGACATACGGCGGCTCCGGTCGAGCGTCCCCGGGGCGAACTTTGGGACGGGGCTTCCCCCCAGGATTCGGCTTGGCTTCACGCGGATGTCCCGGCTTCATTCTTTCCGGTCGTAGGCTCCCAGCCGTCCAGTCTAGAACAAGCGGACTTCGACCCCAGACGTCCGGATGGCGGCGGCGCGGTATACGTCACGGGCAGCATATTCGAATGGCCGCCGGTGGAAGCCTCCCCGGACCACGGACTGCCGCTCCTAGACCGGCTGGTGCGCCGCTGGCTGAGCCGGCCGGACGCGCGTTTCCAATCCGGCTTCACCCGGTCCTCACCTCCGGAACTGGGAGCCCCGCGGATTTTTTTATACGGGGAAAAACATTCCGACCTGGCCATGATAGCGGAGAACATGCGCCGGATGTTCGGCCACATGCGGACAGGCCGCGGCGCCATCATACTGGACGAGGCTTATTTCGGTCCGCGCCTCTTCGGGCGCATGGCCGCGCTCTATCTCCAAGCTAAAGGTTTAGATCCGGCCTGGCTTGGGCCGCTCGGCGGACTAGGCGCGGACATCGAGGTTCGAGGCTGGGATGACCTGGAGCTATACAACCTCGCCCAACACCCCAGCCTGCAGCATCACATGAATCTATACGACCTGGCCCAACATCTGCACAGCTCCCTACGCAGTCTGCCCTACTACACCGACTTGGCACGCAAAGCCTACGCCGCTTTCCGGAATTGGCTGGTCATGCGCCGTCTGGCCATAGACCGCCGCAACCTTACGCTCGACCAAAGCCTGGCCGCAGCCATCTCCGATGCGGGAAGCCGCGGGCTCAGCATACACGTGATCGCCGGCACCGAGCATCTGCTCCAATCTCCCTTGCGAATAGGCCTGCCCCTATCCGGCGGCATACGCCTGCGCCAAGGTCTGCTCAAAACCTTAGGCGCCCGCCCCTATTGGGCCAGCCAACCCCCGACCCCAGGCGAACTTTAACGCCCTAGGCCCATTGGGCGCACCAGCTAGGTCTTTAGATGCTTGTCTCGCGCGCGTATAAGGATGACACTATAGGCATGAACGTCCGGTCCGCATCCGCCCTGCTGTCCCTGCTTCTGGCCGCGCCCTGCCTGCCGGCCTGGGGCGCCAAGCTCTCCCGGCCCAAAGTCTCGATCGTGGCTCAGCCGGCTCCGGTCAGCATGTCGCCCCTGGCCCAGACCGCACTGCCCCTGACCCCCTCAATCTCGCTCGCACCTCTGCCCAAATCCGTATTATCCGGCGCGATGATCCGCCCCCAGGCTGCTGTACCAGTTCCGGCTCCCGCGCCCGCCGCACCGCTCCAAGTCCTAGATCAAGCCGCGGCCATAGCGATCCAGGCCGCCCAAGGCGCCGCCCCTCAGGAATCCGCGCTCCGCGACATAGGTGCGGTATTCGATCAGTCTGGCCGCCCCGCTGAGGCCGCGGCCCCGATAACCGCACCTCCCTTAGACGGCATCATCCACCAAGGCGCCCGGCTGATCAAAGCCGGCCGGCCGCTCGAACTTTTGGGCCGGGGCAGCTTCGGCGCGGTCTACGCGCATCCGGAACAGCCGGATGCGGTAATAAAGCTCATGACCGCTTCGCCTCTGCTCCTTTGGTGGGATACGACTTCCTGGTCCCGAACCGCCGCTAAAGATGCTCGGGTCGCGGCCCGATTGGCGGATGCCGGAGTCGGCCCTCGCGTCCTCGCCGAGACCGCGATACCCGGCAAGAGCGGGATCTGGAGGCGTTGGCTGGCCAGACTGCCCGGGATGAAATCCTGGGCCGCGCCCCGGCCGGCCGTGGTCAAGGAACGGATATTCGGAGATACCGTGCAGCATCTCCTAGACCGCCGGGGCTTTGGCCCGCGCGACTATGCCCTGGTCCAGGACATGCTCGGCCGCATGGCTGACGCCCGGATCCGAGTCCAGGACCTGCGCCCGGCCAACATCATGATCGGACGCACCGCCGCGGATCCGGAACCGCGCGCCTATATGTTCGACGGCAACTACTTGATGAAAGTCGCCCCGGACGAGACCCGGGACCAGCTGTTAGAATCCCTGAAGCAGCAACGCCCCGAGATCCTGGGCGCAGACGAGGCGTCCGGGCAATGGGGAGACCCCGGGCATGACCCTTTGGATGCCGCGCTCCAGGCCGGCCTAAGACTCAGCGCAGCGGTAAAAAAATAGTGAAGGTGCTGCCCTCGCCCTCGCGGCTCTCCACTGACAGTCCGCCGCCATGGGCCTCGGCGATGCGCCGGACCAAGGCCAACCCCAGGCCCAGCCCGCCCACCTGCCGGGTCAGGAATTCCGCCACCTGATAAAAAGCCTCGGACAGCTTGGGCAGGACGTCCGCCGGGATGCCGGGTCCGGTGTCTTGAAAACTGACCAGCGCCTGACTCCCGGATCCCTTGACCTCGACTTTTATCCGCCCGCCTTTCCGATTGAATTTAACGGCATTCAAAAAAAGATGTTTGCACGCGCTCTCCACCAGAACCGGGTCCAAGCGCTGCGGACCGAGCGCCGGATCGCAATGCACCTCGACCGCCAGGTCTTTCTCATCGCACTGCGGCATGAGTTCAGACACCGACTTTCTCATGACCGCGCATAGATCCATCTCGGATAATTCCAAAACCAAGTCGCCCTTCTGCAATTGCGAATAGAGCAGGATATCCTCGACCTTATCCTTAAGCTCCGCCAAGCTCTTGCGCACCTTTTCCGCCAGTTCGCGTCCCTTTTCATCAGGCTGAGATTCGGCCAAGCACTCCGCGGCCAACATCCCTACGGTTATGGGCGTGCGCAATTCATGGTGCACGCGTCCCAATATCGCTTCCTTAATACGCTCCACTGATTGCAGTTCGGCATATGCGGCTTGCAGCTCCGCGCGCATGATCTTTTCTCTCTGCAATTCCACGGAAAGCTGGCGCTTGGCCAGACAGCGCGCGATCACGGATTCCAACAGCCCCTGATTAAAAGGCTTGATCAAATAATCATAGGCGCCGAGCTTCAAAGCCGGGATGGCGGTATCCAGGTCCGGGACCCCGGTCATGATGATGACGTCCGTGCCGGGCGACACCTGCTTTATGGATTCCACGAGCTTGACCCCGTCGATGGATCCGGGCATATGGATATCGCTGAGCACCAGGTCGAAGGTCTGCCGCTGGCACATCCCCCAGCCCTCTTCCCCATCCCGGGCCGTTTCCACGGAGAATCCCAGCCGCGCCAATATGGCCTGGCATATGGCCCGGATATTGTAATCGTCATCCACCACCAAGGCTCGGATCGCCGTCTGCGCTGCATTCATATCATGGCTCCCTGCACTGCCTATGATACAACAAGAACCGAGCGGATTTGCACCCCCGCACGATAACGCACAATAAAGTTCGGACTTTGCTGTAACGGAGCGCCCGAGCGTAAGCGAGGGCGCAACCGGCGGCCGAAGGCCGACGGCATCCGTTTAAGATAAAGAAGAAAGGGTATAACCTGTTCTG
>JBAZVY010000040.1:0-13739 GCA_041660645.1 Elusimicrobiota bacterium
TGGGTCTCGTGAGGGTCGCCGTACCTGGCCCAAGCCGTGCGTATGCCCAGGTTCTTGGCCCCGGCCATGTCGCGTTCCGCCCAGTCCCCCACCATCAAAGTCTCGTGCGCCTCCGTGCCCAGCGCTTCCAAGGCCTTGCGAAAAGGTTCCGGCGCGGGCTTGCGCGCGCCCAGGTCCTCGGAGGTGATCACCTGGTCGAAGTAATTGTGCAGCCCCAAACCCACGATCCGCAGCCAGACCTCGAGCTTGGGCGCGTCGGACAAGGCCACGCTCTTTATGCCCAGCCGCGCCAATTCCAGCAGGGTAAGGTGCACGTGGGGATAGAGCGTCATGCTGCCGGTCTTGGCCCGGCGATAGCCCACGATGGCCGCGGCCAGGATCTTATAATCGATGGCCCCGAATTCCTTCTTCAAGACCTTATCGAATATCTTCTGGTCTTCCACCCCGTCCTTCCAGTAGATATCGAATATCTTCTCGACCATGGCCTCCTTGCGGATGCGCAGGCCCGCGTCGATCATGCCCTCCACGGCCGAATCCACCGCGGCCCGCTTCATCTTCATGAAGTCGGTGAGGGTGTTGTCCACGTCGAAGATGACCGCCCGGATCATGGCCCCGTCTTCCGGTGATTATTCCTTGACGCGTTCCACGTAGGAACAGGTGCGCGTATCCACCCGGATCTTGTCGCCTTCCTTGACGAACAGGGGCACGTTGATCTCCAGGCCGGTGTCCATGGTCGCGGGCTTGACCATGTTGGATACGGAATCGCCCTTGACGCCGGGCACGGTCGAGGTCACGGTAAGGACCACGTTCGGAGGCAATTCGATGCTGGTCAATTTCTCGTCGATATATACGCCCAAGACTTCCATGTTCTCGCGCAGGAACCGGGCCTGGGCGCCGAGCTTGGACTTGGGGAAGGACACCTGGTCGTAAGTCTCCATATCCATGAACACGGCGTTCTCGCCCTCGTCGTAGATATATTGCTTCTCCCGCTTATTCACCGGGACTTCCCGAAACTTGGTGCCCGAAGCATAGGATCTCTCACACACATTGCCCGTGGCCAAAGAGCGCAGGGTGGTGCGGTATACCGCGGCGGACTGGGATTTGCGATGATGCTGGTAAGTCAAGACTTCCCATATCTGGCCGTCGTCCTCGAACACCAAACCGTTATGAAAATCTGAAGTGCTGATCATATCCCGCCTCCTGATGGATTCTCGTTGTCAATTGATAATGTTACAATATTAAAAGATGAATTTGGACCCGATACAGGTCAAGGCGGTCACGGCCATGCTTACCGGCCGGCTCGGAGACCTTATAATAGCCACCCCTATGCTGCGCGCCCTGCGCGCGCGCTACCCGGGCGCGCGCCTGCGCCTGATGGTATCGGCCCCGATCCGGGATGCGGCGCGCCTGATGCCCGGGGCCGATGAGATCCTGGCCGTGCACCCCTACTATCGCCCGGACCGCAATCTGCGCTGCGCCGCCGCCCTGATCGCCCAGCCTTGCGACCTGCTCGTGGACCTCAATCCCTCTTTTTCCCGCACCTCCTCCGCCCTGGCCTGGCTGGCCCGGGCCCGGGTCAAGGCGGCTTTCGCCAAGGGCCGGCTGGACCGGCTCTACGACCACTGCGCGGCCAAGCCCGCGGCAGGCGAACACATGCTCGACCGCTATGCGCGTCTGGCCGCGCTGCTGGGCGCGCCCTACGAACCGCGCCTGGAATTGCGCCTGGCGCCGGAGCACTTAGCCGCCGCGGCCGCGCTGTTGCCCGACCGTACGGGAATCCGTCCGGCAGGCACGGGTTACAAACTGCGCATCGGCATCCACGCCGGCAATTTCAAGAAGTTCGACAACCGCTGGCCCGAGGACAAATTCGCGGCCCTGACCGACCGCCTGCTGGATGAGCCGGACCTGGAGGTATTCCACCTGGCCGGACCCGGCGAGAGGCCGCGCGTGCAAGCCATAGTCTCGCGGCTGAAGCGCCCGGTCCCGATATTAGGCCCCGCGCCCGTGGGCGTGACCGCGGCCCTGCTCCAGCGCTTGGACCTATTAGTCTGCAACATCACCGGCACCACCCACTTGGCCGCGGCCCTGGGCGTGCCCACTTTCGGGCTTTACGCCGGATACACGGACGCGGTCTGGCGGCCGCGCGGCCCGCGCCACAACGGCGCGGTCGCGGCGGATTGGGAATCCTGTCGGAGCATAACCGTAGCCGCCGCCGAAGCCGGGCTGCTGGCCGCGCTGGCCGCATTGCGAAAATGAAGACCCAGGTGGCAGTCGGCCTCAGCGGCGGCGTGGACTCGGCCATGGCCGCATACCTGCTGTTGCGCCAAGGCTATGACGTGCTCGGCCTGACCATGGCCACCTGGGACGGCTCCATCCCCATGCCCGACCTGGGGCTCTCCGGCTGCTACGGCCCGGGCGAAGCCCGCGACCTGCAGGCCGCGCAAGAAGTGGCCCGCAGCCTGGGCATCCCGCACCACACCGTGCGGCTGGCCGACGAGTTCCGGACCTCGGTCCTGGACTATTTCCGCGAGGAATACCGCTGCGGCCGGACCCCCAACCCCTGCGTGCGCTGCAACCAGCGCATGAAGTTCGGGCTGCTCCTGGACCGGGCCCGCGCGCAAGGCATCGCATTCGACCTCTTCGCCACCGGACACTACGCGCGGGTCGAACCCGGAGCCGACGGCCGCATCCGGCTCCAACGCGCGCATGACCGGCGCAAGGACCAATCCTATTTCCTGGCCCGGCTCGGGCAAGCGCAGTTGCAGAGCCTGCTCCTGCCCCTGGGCGGGATGGACAAGACCGCGGTCAAGGCCCTGGCCGCGGAGATGGGCATGCCGCAGCTGGCGGAAAAGCCCGAAAGCCAGGATTTCCTGGAAAGCCGGGACTACGGCGCCTTGTTCTCGCCCGAGGATTCCCGGCCCGGCCCCATACTCGACCTATCCGGCCAGGTCCTGGCCCAGCACCGGGGAATCATCCACTATACCGTGGGCCAGCGCAAAGGCGTGGGCTTGAGCGGAGCCGGCCGCCCCCTCTACGTGACGCGCATAGACGCGCTCGCCAACGCCGTGATCGTAGGCCCCAAGGAAGCTCTCTACTGCCGCAGCTTCCTGGTGCGCGACCTCAACTGGATATCCCGGGCGGATGCGCCGGTCGAGCCCCTGGCCGTGGAAGTGCAGGTCCGCCAACAGCATAAGCCGGCCCCCGCCGAGATTTCTCCGGAGGCGGCCGGCACGGCCCTGCGCGTGGACTGCGCCGACCCCCAGCTCTCCGTGACCCCGGGCCAGACCGCGGTCTTCTACGACGGCGAATACGTGGTCGGAGCCGGGACCATAGACATAGCGCAAGTGTGACCAGATTGACGTAATCCGCCGGCCGGATTTGTGCTAGACTTTTCATGATGGACAGCATAGCCGGCCACCCCATACTGGTCGCAGACGATGACTCCGACGTCCTAGACTTCCTGAGCTCGACTTTGAGCCGGGCCGGCTACGACGTCCAGTCCGCCAACGGCGCGGCCCCAGCCATGAAGTGCCTAGACGGACGCGCCTTCGCCCTGGTCCTGACCGATCTGCGCATGCCCCAAGCCTCAGGCCTGGACGTCATCAAGTACGCCCAGGGGCTCTCGCCCCTGACCGTGGGCGTGATCATCTCCGGACACGGCACGGTGGAGTCCGCCCTGCAGGCCCTGCGCGCCGGCGCCTACGACTATCTGCTCAAGCCTTGCCCGGCCGACGTGTTGCTGGCCACGGTCCAGCGGGCCCTGGAATATTTCGACCTCAAAAACGACCTTCTGCGCAAGACCTCTCAAGTCGAACAGCTCGAAGGCCAGCTCCAGAACAAGGACCGTCTTTTGCATGATTTCTCGCACGAACTGCGCAACCCCCTATCCGTGGTCTACGGCTACTCCTCGCTGCTGCTGCGCAAGCCCGATGCGCACAAACCCGAGGAACTCCAGCGCTCCCTCAAGTCCATACAGTCCAACGCCCAGCGCCTCAACCTGCTTTTGAACGACCTGCAGGATACGTCCCAGATCGATTCGGACGCCCGCCTGACCCGCGAGCCGCTCTGCGCCGCGCGCCTGGCCGGCGAGTCCGTGGAGAACCACCGCCTGGACGCCCAGCGCCGAGGCGTCGCCCTATCCATAGAGGCGGCCGCGGCCGGCCTGACCGTGGACGCGGACTACGGCAAGGCCCACCAGATCCTCTCCAATCTCATCGGCAACGCCCTGAAATTCACGCCCGCCGGCGGCTCGGTCCGGATCTCGGCCGACAGGTACGGCGATCACGCCCGATTCTGCGTGCGCGACACCGGCAAAGGCATCCCGGCCGCGGACCTGGACATGATCTTCGACCGCTTCTACCAGGCCGAAGCCGAGCACCGCAAGCAAGGCCTGGGCCTGGGCTTGGCCATCTCCCGCAAATTCGTGGAGATGCACGGCGGCAAGATCTGGGCGGAAAGCTCGCCCGGCCAAGGCTCCGCGTTCTACTTCACGCTCCCGCTGGACACGGTCACCGCCCCGGCGAACTGACTCAGTCCGGGATTATTATAGTCTTAGGATCCACGGTGGGCTTGGGATACTGCGGGTCCATCTTCTCCAGGGCTTGGCGGATTATGCGGCCGATGGCGTAGTTGCGGAACCACTTCTTATTGGCGGGTATAACGTGCCACGGCGCCCAAGGCGTGCTGGTGCGCGCCAAGACCCCGCCGTAAGCCGCTTGGAATTCTTCCCACTTCTTGCGCGACTCCAGGTCCGCGGCCGAGAATTTCCAAAGCTTCTCCGGGGTATCCAGGCGCTCCTGCAGACGCCGCTTCTGCTCGGCTTTGGATATGTTCAAGAAGAACTTGAGTATCAGCACGCCCTGGTCCGCCAGCTCCTTCTCAAAAGCATTTATCTCTTCGTACCGGCCTGCCACCTCGCTCTCCGGCAAGGTCTTATAAACGGTCGGGACCAATATATCCTCATAATGGGAACGGTTGAACACGCCGATAATGCCCCGGCCCGGCAAAGCGTTGCGGATGCGCCAGAGATAAGGCTGCTGCGCCTCTTGCGCGCTGGGCTTCTTAAAGCCCGTGACCTTGAAGCCTTGCGGATTCAAGGGCCCCAGCACCCAGCGGATGGTGCCGTCCTTACCGCCCGTGTCCATAGCCTGGAGCACGATCAATACCGAGCGTTGGCCCTCGGCATACAGCCGCTGTTGCAGTCCGTCCAAAGCTTTCTGATCCTCACTCAACTGGTCCGCGGCCTTGTCCTTCTGCTTGCCCTTGATCTTGCCGTCCTTATGCCGCTTCAGGCCCGGAGTCATATCCGGGTCCATCGCCGCCAGCTCCACCGAGCCCTCGGGCGCGAATGGCACCCGGAACCTGGAACCGAAGTCCTCCGCGGCTTCCGATCCGATATCCGCGCCGTCAGCGCGGGCCGCGCTCCGGTCGAAGAATCCGTCCAAAGCCTCGCCCGCCTGGCCAGCTTCCTTGGCCTCGGCCTGAGCGGCCAAGCCTTGCAAAGAACCCAGGGCCACCGGCGCCTCGGCCCGGGCCGCAGTCGGGATAGGAGCGGCCTTAGGGACGGCCGGCGCCGCCATCACCGGAACGACTCCGGGCAAAAGCCCCAGCCCGGACACCGGAACAAAAGTCACGGACGTAGCGCTGCGTCCGGGAGCCGCCAGGCTCAAAGCCGCGGGCGCGAGCCGTACGCCGGAGAGGTTCGGGACGACGGTATGCACCGCAGCGGCTAAAGCGCCCGCCGGCACTAGGCAAGATAAGAGCGCGACCCATAGATTCCGCATCCTTAACATAGGGTAGCAGTCCGCGGCTTTCAGCGCCTGGGCCTTCCGGCGCCCTGGCCAGAAGACAAAAGGCCTAGTCCGCCAATGGGCAGCGCGCGCTCAGATTATGGTTCCGGGCTTGATGACCGCGTTCTTGGGTATGATCACGATGCCGTCGCGGATATAATAATTGTCGGCATCATGCTCGCTGGGCTTGCCGTCCGGAGATATCACCGAACCATCCCCGATGCGCGCGTTCTTATCGATTATCGCGCGCTGGATGCGGCAGCCTCGGCCGATCCCGATGGGCGGAATACCTTGAGCCTCGTTGCGCACTATGGAGTCCCGGCTGTCATAATAGTCCGAGCCCATGACCACGACCTCGCGCAGGTCGCAACCCGGGGAGATGATGCTGCGCAAGCCCACCACGCAGCGCTCCAACCGGGAATCGTCTATGATGCATCCGTCGGACAGCACGGTCTGCTTAAGCGAACCGCCGTTGACCTTAGACGCGGGCAAAGCGCGCGCATGGGTATAGATGGGCGCGCTGGCGTCGAAGAAATTGAACCGGGGCAGATAATCGGTCAGCCCCAGGTTGGCCTCGAAAAAGCTACGGATACTGCCGATATCCTCCCAATACCCCTTGAACGCGTACGCCATCACCCGCTGGGTCTTGATGGCTTGAGGTATGACATGGTGACCGAAATCCTTGAAGTCGTTATCCAGGGCCTTGACCAAGGCATCCCGGCTGAACACATAGATGCCCATGGAAGCCAGATACTGCGGCACCGAAAGGTTGACGCCCAAACGCTCGCGCAGTTCATCCTGCACCCGGAGCGGTTCCAATTCCGCGTCGGTCTTGGGCTTTTCCACGAAGTCCACGATCTTCTTCTCTGCGTCCACCCGCAGGATGCCCAGCCCCGCGGTCTGCTCCCGGGGCACGGACAGGGCCGCTATGGTCAGGTCCGCGCCGGCCTGGTGATGCTGCTCGAGCAGCCGCCGGAAGTCCATGCGGTAGAGCTGATCGCCCGAGAGTATGACCACGTAAGGGAAATCCTTGCGTACGATGTCGTGCAGGTTCTGGCGCACCGCGTCCGCCGTGCCCTGATACCAGGAGTCGCCGCTGGGCGTCTGCTGGGCCGCCAGCAGCTCCACGAAACCGTTGGAGAACACGTCGAACCGATAGGTCAGCTTGATGTGCTTATGCAAAGAGACGGAGTTGAACTGGGTGAGCACGAACATATGATTGATGCCGGAGTTGATGCAGTTGCTGATGGGGATGTCCACCAGCCGGTACTTCCCGCCGAAAGGCACGGCCGGCTTGGAGCGCATCTTGGTCAGCGGGAACAGCCGCTTGCCCGCGCCCCCGCCCATGATGACCGCCAAGGCGTTCTTCTCCAGAGCTATATCCATGGTGCCTGTCATTCTACTTTTTCTATTCCCACTTGCAAAATCCCGGGCCGAGACCCAGCGGCCGGCACGGTCAAGTCCCGACCAGCCTCCGGGCCAGGTCCCGGAATCCGGCCAAGGCGATCTCCTCGGCCCGCGCCGACTCGGCGATGCCTCCGGCCGCGAAAGCCTCGGCCACGCGCTCGCGGGGCAGGCCCAAGCCGCGGGCCAGCACGCCCAGGGCCATCTTGCGGCGCTGGCCGAAAGCGGCCCGGGCCACCCGGAAGAAACCGGCCTGCTCCGGCTCCGGCACCAAGGGCTGCTGCCGGCGCCGCAGCAGCACTACGGCCGAATCCACTTTAGGCCGCGGCCGGAAACAGCCCCGGGGCACGTCCAAAAGCAGATGCGCCTGGGCATGGATGGCCACGGACAGGCCCAGCAGTCCGTAATCGCAGCCGCCCGGGTCCGCCACGATGCGCTCCGCCACTTCCTTCTGGAACATGAGCACCGCGTCTTGCCACTGCGGCCAAGTCAGGAGTTTCTGCAATATGGGCGTGGCCACGGCATAAGGCAGGTTGGCCGCCACCTTCCAAAGCCCGGGATCCATGAAGGCAAGCTTATACTCCAAAAAATCCGCATGGATCACCTTAAGATTAGCGGGCCGGCCCATGGCGTCAGGCAGTTGCGGGGCCATGCGATCGTCGAGCTCGATAGCCACCAGTTCGCGCACCCTGGGGAGCATGACCCGGGTCAGCATGCCGCGGCCCGGGCCGATCTCCAAGACCCGGTCCTCGGGGGTCAACCCGATGGCCGCGACCATGGAGTCGCGGACCTTGCCGTCCACCAGATAATGCTGATCGAGCCGGACGCGAGCGCTCATACGGGCGAAGCCATGTCGGACTGCAAACGGCGCAGCAGGTCCATACCCGTCTTCCACACGTCGCCCGCGCCCAAGGTCAGGACCACGTCGCCCCGGCGCAGTTGGCGCAGCACGTCCAGGCTGCGGGAAAAGGGCGCGCAAGCCACGCCGTTCTGGCGCAAGGCGTCCAAGATCAGCCGAGAACTCACGCCCGGCATGGGCTTCTCGCCCGCCGGATATATGTCCATGACGAACACGAAGTCCGCGCCCCGGAAAGCCGGGCCGAATTCCCCGGCCAAAAGCTTGGTGCGGCTGAATCGATGGGGCTGGAACACCACAAAAGTGCGTCCCCCCTTCCAAAGCTTGGACACCGCGCCCACCGCGGCCCGGACCTCGGTGGGATGATGCCCGTAATCATCCACGAACTCCACCCCCGCGGCCTTGCCCAAGCGGTCCAGACGCCGGCCCACCCCGCGAAAAGCGGCCAGGCCCCGGGCCAGCCGGGATATGGAGAATCCCAAGAAACCGCCCGCGGCCAGCACGGCCAAGGAATTGAGCACGTTATGCCGCCCGGGCACGCGCAGCCGGATCCGGGCCGCGCGCCGGCCGTGATGGAAAGCCTCGTAGCGGGACCCCTCCTTGTCCATGACGATATTCCGGGCTTGCCAATCCGCGGCCCGGGTGAGGCCATAGGTTATGACCGGTATCTGCAAAGACGGACGCATGTTGGCCAGCTCCGGATCATCGGCGCAAAGCACGGCCGCGCCGTAGAAAGGCAAGCGCGCCAAGTGCTGGCGGAAAGCCGCGCGCAGGTTATCCATGGTCTTATGATGGTCCAAGTGGTCATTGTCGATGTTGGTGACTACGGCCACCAGGGGGTCGAGGTGTACGAAGGAGCCGTCCGACTCGTCCGCCTCCGCCACCAGGTACTCGCCCATGCCCAAGCGGGCGTTGGAATCTATGTTCTTGATCTGGCCGCCCACGATCATGGTGGGCTCGGCCCCGGCCGCGGACAAGGCCATGGCCACCATGGCGGTAGTAGTGGTCTTGCCGTGGGAGCCGGCCACGGTCACGGTCTTCTTCATGCGCCCCAGCTCGGCCAGCATCTGGGCGCGCAGTATCACGGGCACGCCCGCGCGCCGGGCGGCCAGCAGTTCTGGGTTATCGGGACGCACCGCCGAGCTGATGACCACGACCTGGGCGCCGCGCACGTGGCCGGGCTTATGGCCCTGGAACACGCGCACGCCCCCGGCCCGCAGGCGCCGGGTGATCTCCGTATCCTTGATATCGGAACCGGACACCCCGTAGCCCAGGTTAGCCAGGACTTCGGCGATGCCGCTCATGCCCACCCCGCCCACGCCGATGAAATGCACGCGCCGGATGAAAGATCTCATATGTCCGCTGAAAGCGCTCATGGGCTCTCTCCTTTTTTAGCCGTTGCCTTAGGCGCGGCGGGACGCAGCAGCCACTTCAAGCCTTCCCGGGCCGCGCGGTTCTTCGGGTCCAGACGCAGGGCCTCGCGCAGGCAGGCCACCGCGGCCTCCTCGCTGCCGTTCATGACCGAAGCCACGCCCCGGCCCAACAAGGCCGTAGGATTGGCCGGGTCCAACGCCACCGCGCGCTCGAAAGCGGACAGGGCTTTCTGGCCGTCTCCGACCGCGGCATAGCCCAAGCCTGTGCTCACCCACCAATCGCTGGTATCCGGATGCTCCGGCGCCTCTCCGGCCTCGGGCAGCACTTCCTCCACCAGCCCCATCCAGGCCGTGCCTATCACCCAAAGTCCCATATCGTTGCCCACTTGCCGCGGCTCATAAGCCACCTTGGGCTGGGTCTCGGCCGCTCCCCGGCTGCGGCTCGGCGCGGCGTCTGCCAGCCGGGTGAAGGTGAGGTTCATTCCCAAACGCGTGTCCGAGCCTTCCGGCGAATTCTGCAGCAAGGAACGCAAGTCGTCCAATATCTGGCGGACCTGCCCGGCCCGGGCCTCGGCGCCGGCCGCACGCAGCTGATATTGACGCCGCACGGCCTTGGGCGTGGCCTCGGTATCGGCCAGCCGCTTGGACAAGGCCTTGCCCAGGGCCGAGGCGCTCTCCAGCGGGGCCTTGACCAGCTTGGGCTTAGGCACCGTGATCAGGTCCACGTCCATGACCGCGCTCTGATCGAGCGGGATGCGCTCCAGGTTGCGCGCGAACACCTCCAACGGATCGTTGGGTTCGCTCGGCGGGGGCGTTCCGGCCGGCGCCGCCTCCGAACCCGCCCCCCCGGCCGCAGGCCGTCGGCCGCCGGAATAAGAGACCGACAAGCGCAGGCCGCCGCCGCCCTCTTCCGGGGTGAGATGGAAAGCCTCGGCCAGCACCGCGCGGGCCCGCTTGGACTCGCCGTCGCGTATATAGAGCCGGCCCAGCCGGAAACGCGCCACCGCGTCCCGGCTCTTAAGGTCCACGGCCTTGCGGAAACTGTGCATGGCGGGCTTGATCTCGCCCGTGCGCTCCTCGGCCGCGCCCAATTCCAGCAAGGCATCCTCGAAGTCCGGAGCATAGCGCAAAGCCCGGCGCAGGGATTCGATGCAGTCCGCGTCCCGGCCCAGCTTGCGGTAGAGCATGCCCAGCTGATAATGATAGAGCGGATTCTTGTTGTCGAGCGATACCGCCTTGCGAGTGTGTTCCAAGGCCTCGGGCATCAGGCCCATGGATTCCTCTATGGAGCCCAGATTCATCTGGGCATCCCCGCGCTGGGGATCCAGCTCCTCCGATTTTTTAAAGGCCGCGTACGCGCCTTTGCCGTCTCCCTTCCAAGCCAGGGATATGCCGATGAGCAGCCAGGCCTGGGAGTTGCGCGGATCCAACTCCAGGCTCTTGCGATATTCCTGCAAGGACAGCTCCACCTGGCCGTCCCAATAATAGGCCACGCCCAGCATCAGATGGGTGGCCGGATCGTTGGGATTGGCTTGCACGGCCCGGGAGAACTCGCGCACCGCCGTCTCATACTGCTTGAGGTCCATATACTTAGCGCCCTGGCGCATGCCCCGGTCCGCCTGCGCGGCCATGATCTGGTCCCAGACCGTCTCCCCGCCGGCATCGGTGCGCCCGGCCCAAGCCCGGGACGCGGACAGGGACAAGAGCCCGATCAGCAGCAGCTTGCGGATATGCGGCAGCATCCGGGCCAAAGCGGCGCCGCGGTGGCTCAAGGCGTTCTTCTCTTCCAAGCTCATCTGGGCCAAGGTCCGGTCCCGCCCCGGCACGAAGAACAAAGGGTCGTAGCCGAATCCGCCGTCGCCGGCCGGCTCCAAAGCGATGAACCCGTCCAGCCGCCCCTCTTCCGTGATCAAACGGCCCTGCGTGTCGCAAAGCGCCATGACCGTGCGAAAAGCGGCCCGCCGCCGCTCCCAGGGCAGGCCTTGGAGCAGGCCCAAGAGCTTGCGATTATTGGCGCCGTAGTCGCACTCCGGGCCGGCGAAGCGCGCGGACCAGACCCCGGGCGCGCCGTCCAAGGCCTCGACCTCCAGCCCCGTGTCGTCGGCCAAGCAAGGCAGCCCGGTCGCGGCTGCAGTCTCGCGCGCTTTCTTGCGGGCGTTGCCTTCCAGAGTCGGGGCGTCCTCCTGCACCAATGGAGCTTCCGGCCGGTCGTCCAGGCAAAGGGTGCGCACTCCCGGCCCCAGGATCTCGGACAGTTCCAGGAGTTTATGTTTATTGCGCGTCGCCAGCAGAAGTTCCATGGCAGGAGCGGACTATGTTTGCCGCATCGTCGGGAAAATTGTACATTATTTCCCATGAAGGGTTTATCCGCCTGCCTATTGCTGCTGGGCCTGTCCGCTGGCTGCACCCGGAACCTCGAGCCCGTGGACATGACCGACTCCGGCATCAAAGCCCGCCTAGAACTCAGCCTGCGCAGCCAAGCCGACTTGAACCTGCGCTACGTGACCGTGGACGTATATTCCGGCGTGGCCACGATATCCGGCCTGGTCAACAGCCAGCGCGAGAAAGACCTCATATCCCGCATCGTGCGCCAGACCCGCGGGGTCGATCAGGCCGCGATCAACGTCGTAGTGCCCGAGTGACCCGCCCGGCCCCGAGCCGCGCCGGCGCCCTGGCCCTATCCGCCCTCTGGATTGCGTCCGCCGGGAGCCTGGCCGCCTGCCGCCAACGTCCCCTGGTCCGCATCGCAGTGGCCGCGCCCTCCAGCGGCCCCCTGGCCGCAGACGGTCTCGGGCTGAAGCGGGCGGTGGAACTGGCCGCGTCCGAGGCCGGCTCCTGCGAAGATTATCCCCTGCGCCTGGAAGTCGTAGCCTTCGACGATCGCGGCGACCCGGAACAAGCCGCCCGCCTCGCCCGGGACATCAGCGCCGATCCCGCCGTGATCGCGGTGGTGGGGCACCTGACTTCCGGCTGTTCCATAGCCGCGGCCCAAGTCTATGCCGAAGCCGGGCTAGCCATGCTCACGCCCTCGGCCACCAGCCCGGAAGTAACTCTCCAGCAGACGCGCACGGGCTGGTCCGGCCCCCGAGTGGCGTTCCGCATTCCCCCCTCGGACGCCGTACTCGGCGGCTATGCGGCCCAGTACGCTTACGGCCGCCTGAAGCTGCGGCGCATAGCCGTGATCCACGACGACACCCCATACGGCCGGGATCTGTCCGAAGCCTTCAGCCGGGGTTTCTCGACCCAAGGCGGACAAGCCCTGCCCGGCGCGCCCGCCGGCTGGCCGGGCTTGCGGCCCGACGGAGCGTTCTACGGCGGCGCGTACAAAGGATTCGGCCTCCTGCTCAAACAGGCCCGCGCCGCGGGCTGGCGCTTCCCGTTCATATCCGGGGACGGGGCCAAGGCGCCAGAACTCTTCGATATCGCGGGCCCGGCCGCGGACGGCGCCTATCTCGCGGCCAGCGGCGTGCCCCTGGAAAGCCTGCCCAGCGCCTCGGATTTCGCGGCCCGCTACCTGCAGCGCTACGCCGCCGCGCCGCGCACGTTCGACCATTACGCTTACGAAGCCGGCCGCATCCTGGTCGAATGCCTGCGCCAGTCCGGGCCGGACCGCGCCGAACTGCTCGAGGCCCTGCGCGCCAGCCGCCATTCCGGCATGCTCGGCACCATCGTGTTCGACTCCAAAGGCGACACCTTAAAAAGCCTGGCCACCATGACCCAAGCCGACGCCGCCAAAAAGACCTTCGTGCCGCTCTATTGATGGTGACGGAGGTTGACTTTGTTGCGTTTCTTTTAGTCCGATTCCCATTGATTTATCATAAAATGTCAGTATAATTGAATTACCAATGATGCGAAGAATGGCAACAAAGTCAACCTCCGGCACCGCATGAGGATAGTCTCTTTTCAGGTCGACACCTTGGTCGGACCTTTCACGCGCCTAGGCGCCCTATGGAAGGACTGCGTGCTGGACCTCAACTTCGCCTGCGCCGCGCGCCTGGCGGCCCACGGCCGCCCGGCCGCGCAGAAGCTGGCCGATACCCTGTTGCCCCCGGATGCCGTAGCCTTCCTGGAGCTGGGCGGCTCCGCCCTGGACGAAGCCCGCCTGGCCCTGGAGTTCGTATCCGGGCAAATCGATAGTCAAAGCACGCCAGCCGGACCGCGAGGAGAACGCATAGTGCACGGAGCCGGCATCGTCAAGCTGCTGCCCCCCCTCCAGCCCAGGTCCTTGCGCGATTTCTTCGCATACGAGGACCATGCCCTGCAGGCGGCCAGCCGCTCCGGCTCCCAACTGTCCGAGAAGTGGTACGAGCACCCCCC